>JAJQBS010000084.1:2227-50433 GCA_021203145.1 Lachnospiraceae bacterium
CCGTTGAAACCGAAGCTGCGGAAACGGAAGCCGCCGAGACCGAGGCCGCTGAGACTGAGGTCACCGAGACCCTATCGACATCGGCAGAAGAAACCGGCTCAGCTGATGGCAGCGTGCTTTACACGCCGGGCACCTACACGGCCTCCGCAGAAGGAATCAGCAGCACGATCACAGTCAACGTTACATTCGATGAGACAGGCATGTACAGGATTGATTATGATCTCTCGGGTGAAACTGCAGGATTGGGCGCGGATATCGGTCCTGAAATTACCAGTCGGATTCTGGAAGCTCAGTCTGTGGATGTGGACGGCGTTTCCGGTGCCACTGTCACATCTGACGCGGTAAAGCAGGCTGTTGAAGACTGCATCGCACAGGCCCTGATTGTGAATGCCGAAGATGACGCTGAAACGGAAGAAGAAACTGAGGCCGCTGAAACCGACGCTGCCGAAACCGAAGCGGAAAGCGAAGCCAGCGAGGAGGAAACCACAGCCGGCAATGTGGAAACGGAAGAAGAAGCCGAGACTGACCTGGCAGACGGCAGTGCACTTTACCTGGCAGGTACCTACACTGCCACTGCAGAAGGATATTCTACCGAAGTAACTGTCGCCATGACCTTTGATGAGAACAACATTGTCGAGATGGACGCGGATGTTTCCGGTGAGACCTCGACCTGGGCACTGATTGATGACGACGTAGTTGCGCAGGTTCTTGAGGCACAGTCCGTCGACGTGGACGGCATCTCCGGTGCGACGGTCACCACGGACGCTATCCTCGAGGCAGCCGAAGACTGCATCGCACAGGCAATGATTGAGGAAGACGATTCTGACAGCGCATCCACCATAATCGGCGGCGCGGATACCCCGACAGAAATCTATCTCACAGATAATAGCTCCGACGCAGCGGATGCCGAAGATGGTGCTGAAACAGAAGAATCAGATGCGGAAGAAGAATCCGGCGCAGCGGCATATATTCCGGGCACCTACACAGCCACCGCGGAAGGAATCAGCAGCACTATCACAGTCAGTGTTACATTCGATGAGACACGTATCTACCGGATTGATTATGATCTCTCTGGTGAAACTGCCGGACTGGGCGCGGATATCGGTCCTGAAATTACCGCACAGATCCTGGAAGCTCAGTCTGTGGATGTTGACGGTGTTTCCGGCGCTACAGTCACATCTGACGCGGTAAAGCAGGCTGTTGAAGATTGCATCAAGCAGGCACAAGGCAGTCAGGAATAAGATAATTGGTTATCATCACAATCCTGTAAGGAGGATTATAAGTATGAGTGTTAAAACATTTCGGGGTGGCATTCACCCCGAGGGATTCAAGGAGCTCTCCCTGGGCGGCCCGGTGACGTCTTATCTTCCGCAGGGAGACCTCGTTTTCCCGGTTAATCAGCACATCGGCAAGCCTGCGAAGCCAGTAGTAAAAAAAGGCGACCTGGTGAAGGCAGGCCAGATCATTGCTGAGGCGGACGGGTTTGTATCTGCAAATATCGTCAGCTCCTGTTCCGGCAAGGTGAAGGCCATCGAGGAGCGTGCAACCGCTTCCGGCACCACGGCGACCTGTATTGTCATTGAAAACGACGGCGAATTCTCACTTCTGGAAGGAGTCGGGAAAAAACACCATGCCGGTACGTTTTCCAACAAGGATATCCTGGACGCAATCCAGAGGGCCGGCATCGTCGGGATGGGCGGCGCCGGATTCCCGACCCATGTAAAGCTCACTTCCAAAAATCCGGAGTCTATTGACTACATCATCGCGAACGGCTCGGAGTGTGAGCCCTACATAACCTGCGACGACCGCCTGATGCAGAACCAGAGCCGCGGAATCCTGGACGGACTGCGGCTGGTGCTCCAGCTTTTCCCGGACGCGATAGGCGTGATCGCAATCGAAGACAACAAGCCGGAGGCCATCAAGTCCATGGAAGCGGTCTGTGCCGGTGAAAAGGGCGTCATGGTGCAGCCTGTACAGGCCAAATATCCGGAGGGCGGCGAACGCAACCTGATCTCCGTCGTCAGCGGCCGTGACCTGAAATTCGGCCAGCTCCCGGCAGACGTTGGCTGTATCGTCTGCAATGTAGCCTCACTTTACGCGATTTACCGCGCATGCTATTTCTCCGAGCCGCTGATGAAACGATATTTCACTGTGTCCGGCGATGCGGTCGCGCACCCTGGCACCTTTGAAGTGCCGATCGGCACATCTTATCAGGAGCTCGTCGAAGCGGCCGGCGGCATAAAGCCGGACGTCACACTGAAAAAAGCGTTAAGCGGCGGCCCGATGATGGGGATCGCGATGCCTTCTCTGTCTGCCCCGATCACAAAGGCGAGCAATGCACTCACGCTTCTTTCGGAGGATGACGTCGAACTTGCCGAGGCACAGCAGACGGCCTGTATCCGCTGCGGGCGCTGTTCCCGAGTCTGTCCGATCCACCTGATTCCGCAGATGATGGCGGATGCGGCGGAGAAAAAGAATTATGAGCAATATGAGAAACGTCTGTATGGTCTCGACTGCATCGCCTGTGGCTCCTGTACCTGGGTCTGCCCGGCGAAGCGTCCGCTGATGCAGCTGTTTAAACAGGCGAAGGCCGAGATTCTGGCCGCGAAAAGAAAGTGAGGGATGAGTCATGAATGAAAATCAGCTTTTAAATGTTTCCTCCAGTCCCCACATCCGCGACAGGAAATTAACGACCGGACAGGTGATGCTTGATGTCGTGCTTGCACTGATGCCTGCCACGGTTTTCGGCATCGTCCGCTATGGGCTGCATGCGCTTCTTGTGATCCTGCTATCGGTGCTGGCAGCAGTTCTTTCCGAATATCTGTTTGATTTAATTGCACATAAGAAAAACACAGTGAAAGACGGCAGCGCGGTTGTGACCGGCCTTCTGCTGGCGCTCTCTCTTCCGCCCGAGGCTCCGCTCTATCTGCCGATCCTCGGCAGTATCTTTGCCATTCTGGTCGTGAAATGCTTCTTTGGCGGACTGGGCAAGAACTTTCTGAACCCTGCGCTGACCGCACGCTGCTTCCTGCTAATTTCCTTTGGCACTGCCATGACGAATTTCAGCGTCGACGGCGTAAGCTCCGCGACCCCTCTGGCAGCCTTAAATGCCGGAGATGCAGTCAATGTAGCAAAAATTTATCTGGGCACCACGAACGGCGTGATTGGCGGCTCCGCGCTGGCTCTGCTGATCGGCGGCCTTTATCTGTGGGCGGCCGGAGGCATTACGCTGGAGATCCCGGTTTCATGCATCGTGGTCTTTACTCTGTTTATGGGGTTCTTCGGGGAAGGCGGATTTGCGCCGGCGTATCTGATCGCGCAGATCTGCGGCGGCGGTCTTCTGATGGGTGCCTTCTTTATGGCAACCGACCCGGTGACCAGCCCCGTGACCTCGCGCGGGCATATTATCTACGGCGCGATTATCGGTCTTCTGGCCGGGCTGTTCCGTGTCTATGGATCATCTGCTGACTCCTTCAGCTATGCTATCATTATCTCGAATATGTTTGTTCCGTTCATTGACAAGCTGCCAATCCCGAAACCTTTGGGATATAAAGGCGGCGAATACAAGGAGCGCGAATTCCCGAAATCTGCCATAAACCTGACTGTCATTACTCTGATTGCCGGTCTCCTCTTAAGTGGCGTATATGCCATGACGAAGACCAAAATCGAGGAACAGGAAATTGCTGCCAACCAGGAATCCTACCTGGAGGTATGCCCGGATGCGGAATCCTTCCAGTATGACTCCGACCTGGATGCGGCTGTAGAAGCGCTCGCGGGCGAAGCATATGACTCCTCCTCCTTTGGAAAGACCTATATCAACGACGTACTGGTCGGCTATAACGCGAACGATGAAATCGTCGGCTATGTGATCAGCGTCACCAGCGGGGACGGCTTTGAAGGAGACATTACCCTCTCTGTCGGCCTTACCACAGACGGCACTGTCATCAAAATCGCCTTTACGACACTGAATGAGACTGCCGGTATGGGCATGCGTGTAGACGAAGACGCGTTTAAGAGCCAGTTTGAGGGTGTCAATACGGATGCATTTATCCTGAACAAATCCGGTTCTTCCACGGAAGAGAATGAGATCGACTCTGTATCCGGTGCGTCCACTTCCTCCGGTGCCGTTGTCAACGCAGTCAACACCGCGCTCGCATTCTTTGCGGAGTATATTGGATAAGAAGGGGGTTTTTTACATGAATCAATATATGGGACGAATCTATAACGGCGTGGTAAAAGAGAATCCTTCCCTTGTCCTGATGCTTGGCATGTGCCCTACCCTCGCGGTAACCACATCCGCCATCAACGGCCTCGGCATGGGCGTCTCTTCCATGATCGTACTAATTTTTTCAAATATGATTATCTCAGCGCTGCGCAACGTCATTCCGGATGAAGTACGTCTGCCAGCCTACATCGTAATCACAGCTTCTCTCGTGACCATCGTAGACCTGCTGATGCAGGCATACACACCAGGGCTTTACGATTCGCTGGGCATCTACATCCCGCTGATCGTGGTAAACTGCATCATCCTCGGCCGCGCGGAAGCTTACGCAAATAAGCATACCCCAGATCTTGCGGCCTTTGACGGCATCGGCATGGGTTTAGGTTTTACAATTGCCCTGACCATCATCGGTCTGGTGCGTGAGCTGGTCGGTGCGGGAACCGCTTTTGGCTTTACCATCCTGCCGGAATCCGTACCGCCAATCGCCATTTTTGTAAAGGCGCCGGGCGCGTTCCTTGTGATCGCGTTCATCATCGCCATCATGAACGGCGTACATATTCACACAGAAGCAAATAAAAAAGTCGAAGGCTGCGACGGCTGCTGCGCGACCTGTTCCGTCAGCCATGAGACCGGCAGTGCAGATAAGGAGGCGACGAAAGCATGAATTCATCCCTGATGTTAATTATTATTACGACTGCCCTGGTCAACAACGTCGTCCTGAGCCAGTTCCTGGGCATCTGCTCGTTTCTCGGCGTATCCAAGCAGATCAAGACCTCAGCCAGCTTAGGCGCCGCGGTTATATTCGTTATCACGATTGCCTCCGCTGTGGCAAATCTGCTCTATACGTTTCTTCTGAAGCCGTTGGATCTGACCTACCTGAATACCATCGTATTCATTCTGGTCATCGCGACACTGGTGCAGATCGTAGAAATGTTTTTAAAGAAGGTCGCCCCTCCGCTGTATCAGGCACTCGGCATCTATCTGCCGCTTATTACTACAAACTGTGCGGTGCTCGGCGTAGCTCTGACCAATGTACAGGATGAATACAACTTCCTGGAAAGTGTAACTGCAGGTTTTGGTACCGGTATCGGTTACACCATCGCAATTGTGCTGCTGGCAGGAATCCGCGAGCGCATCGACGAATCGTCTATTCCGGCTCCATTCCGCGGAGCGCCGGTCGTCCTGCTCTCCGCCGCCCTGATGTCCATCGCATTTATGGGATTCAGCAGTCTGTCGCTGTGATTTGAGCAAATCGTTTCTGCTCGACTCAATAAGGAATAGAATTCCGAGGAGGTTGAATATGTATCCAGTACTTGTCGCCACAGTAGCAGTGGCGGTGATCGGCTTTGTGATGGGGATGCTCCTCATCACAGTCGGCAAGAAATTCAAAGTAGAAGTAGATGAGAAACAGCTCGCAGTGCGTGAGTATCTGCCCGGCAACAACTGCGGCGGATGCGGATACGCAGGCTGCGACGCGATGGCCGAAGCAATTGTAAAAGGGGAAGCCCCGGTAAACGGCTGCCCTGTCGGCGGCGCTCCGGTAGCGGAGAAAATCAGCCAGGTCATGGGCGTGAGCGCGGACGCGCAGGAAAAGCAGGTCGCGTTCGTCAAGTGCTTCGGCAGCTGCGAGCACACTGCCCAAAAAAGCAATTATGTCGGTATCCACGACTGTGCGGCAGCCGCCGCCAGTGGGCTCTCCCCCTGGAAGTGCGATTATGGCTGCATGGGGCTTGGCACTTGTGAAAAGGCCTGTCCGTTTGGGGCGATCCACGTCATAGACGGCGTAGCCGTCGTAGACCGCGAATTATGCAAAGCCTGCGGAAAATGCGTATCAGCCTGCCCGAGACACCTGATCGAGATCCTGCCGGATAAAGCCACCTACGCGGTGCGCTGCTCCAGCAAAAATAAAGGTCCGGCGGTACGAAAAAGCTGCGACATCGGCTGTATCGGATGCAGCCTCTGCACCAGGCAGTGCGAAGCGGGCGCGATTACGATTAAAGACAATCTCGCGCATATTGATTATGAGAAGTGCGTCGGATGCGGCAAATGCGCCGCAAAATGCCCGTCAAAGGCAATTGCGGCGAGACAATAATTTCCATATTTCTTTCATCGGAAAAGGCGGCCATCCGGCCGCCTTTTCTTTGTACATTACATAAAAAGTGTTTCGGCTTCTGTGCGCCGCCTTTCCTCTATTTATTATTATTCTTCGCTCTTTCTCGCCGCGATCTCGCGCTCCTGCACGTCGTTCGGAGCCTGCTCATAGCGCGCGAACTCATAAGTAAAGTCTCCGGAACCGCCGGTCATGGAGCGAAGCTGTGTTGAATACCCATACAGCTCGGACATCGGCACGTCCGCCTCCACGATCGTATTGCCCTTGTGATCCGGGTTCATGCCCAGCACACGGCCGCGTCTCTTATTCAGGTCGCCCATGACGTCACCGGTGAATTTGTCCGGGACAGTCACTTTCATGGAAGCGATCGGCTCAAGGAGTACCGGGCTCGCATCCATAAAGCCCTTCTTGAAGGCCTGGGAAGCGGCGGTCTTGAACGCCATCTCAGAGGAGTCTACCGGATGATAGGAACCATCATAGAGCACTGCTTTGACACCGACGACCGGATAGCCGGCAAGAGGTCCCTTCTGGCAGGAATCCGCGATGCCCTTTTCCACTGCCGGGAAGTAGTTCTTCGGGACAGCGCCGCCTACGACCTCCTGAGAAAATTCAAACGGCACGTCCAGAGAATCAAGCGGTGAGAAGCGCATCTTTACATGACCGTACTGCCCGTGGCCGCCGGACTGCTTCTTGTACTTGGAATCCACATCCGAGCTCTTGCGGATGGTCTCGCGGAACGCCACCCTTGGCTTCTCCAGATTTACATCCACTTTATACTTCGTCAGGAGGCGGCTGACTACGATGTCCAGATGCTGATCGCCAAGGCCGTAGAGCAGGGTCTGACGGTTTTCGCCATCGTTTACGACCTTCAGGGTCAGATCCTCCTGCGCCATCTTCGAGAGCGCCTGTGCGACCTTATCTTCCTCGCCTCTCACCTTCGGCTCATATCTCTTGTAGGTATACGGAACCGGCGTATCAATCTTGCCATACGCAATCGGAGTCGCCTTTGTGGAGAGGGTATCTCCGGTCGCGGCCTCAATCTTGCCGATCGCGCCGATGTCGCCCGCATGCAGTTCCTTCACTTCAACCGGCTTGCTGCCTTCCATCACATACAGCTTGCCCACGCGATCCTCTGTACCTTTGGCGTCATTGTAAAGAGTATCTTCGCCCTTGATCACGCCCGAAGCAACCTTGATAAACGAATATTTCCCGATAAACGGATCGACCAGCGTCTTCCAGACATAAGCAGACTTCGCCTTCGAGAAATCATAGTTTGCCTCAAAGACTTCCTTGGTCTTTGTATTCACCCCGGCGAACCTGCGCTTCTCCGGGGACGGCAGGAAGCTCACTATGTCATCAAGGAGAATCAGCACGCCCTGCAGATTTACGCTCGCGCCCATGGTCACCGGGATCATGGAGCAGTCCGCAATATTGGTATGAAGCGCGGATACAATCTCCTCCGGCGAAAACTCATCGCCCTCGAAATAGCGATCCATGAACTCCTCGCTCGTCTCAGCGACCGACTCCATGAGCGTCCCGCGGTAGTTCTCAATATACTCTTCCAGGTATTCCGGAATCGGGCATTCTACCTTTTCCTGCTTATTCACATACCGCATGCCGATATTTTTCACAACATCCACATAGCCGACAAACTTCTCATTCTCACGGATCGGCACATGAACCGGCGCAATCTTCTTCCCATAGAGCTCGGTCAAAGCATCCACCACCTTGCGGTAGCTGGCATTGTCAAAATCCATATTGGAGACAAAGAAGAAACGCGGCAGCTTAAACTTCTCACACAGATCCCATGCTTTCTGCGTACCGACCTCCACGCCGCTCTTGCCATTCACAACGATGATGGCAGCGTCCGCGGCAGCGCAGGCTTCAACAGCCTCACCGGCGAAATCAAAATATCCCGGCGCGTCCAGGATGTTGATCTTCGTATCCCCCCAGACGATCGGAACCATGGATGTGGTAATCGAAAACTTTCTCTTGATCTCCTCTTTATCGTAATCGCTGATCGTATTCCCGTCAGCTACGCTGCCCAGCCTGCTCGTGATCCCCGAGAGATATGCCATGGCTTCCACCAGGCTGGTCTTGCCCGCCCCGCCATGTCCGAGAATTACGACGTTCCGGATCTTGTCAGTAGTGTAAACATTCATAATCTTCTTCCTCCAAATATTTAGTAATACGTGCTTCCATGCCAATCGGGCAGGGGAAATACCGTATCCCCCCTCCTCTCCCCCGGTGCGCCGGAGGAGACAAATATGGCAATAAGCCCACATGGTTACATTCTACTAAAAATCTGCAGACAGTTCAAGCAGTTTATTCAATTTTAACAATATTTTTTCAGTTTTTTTCCAGCTTTTTTTCTGTTTCATAACCATACTTTCTCGAAAGCCTGCTCAGTAAGCGGACGCCGGATTTTCGCCGTCCGCAGCTTATTTTCAATTGACGAGTATCTCTGTCTCTGGTAAAATATCAATAGTTTGATAACAGTGAAGGTACGAAACAGTTACGACAGCTTTGTTTTGAGGAAGGAACGAATTATGGATACAGAAACCTTTGGTTTTGTCGGGCTGGGGCTGATCGGCGGCTCGCTCGCGAAAGCACTTAAAAGAGCTCAGCCCGGCTGCCGCATCATGGCCTATACGAGGACAGCGAGAACGGTCGAGGAAGCTCTCCGGCAGGGCGTGATTGACGAGATCTGCTCCTCCCCTGCAGATGCAAGGTTTGGCGCATGCGGCTGTATTTTTTTGTGTGCGCCGGTGAGCAGTAATGTCGCGGCCCTGGAGCAGTTAAAGAATATCGCGCGTCCGGACTGTATTCTCACCGATGTCGGCAGTGTCAAGACGGACATTCATCTGGCGGTGGAAAAGATGGGCCTGAACGGGCGCTTTATCGGCGGCCATCCGATGACCGGCTCAGAAAAATCCGGGCTTGATTACGCACGGGCACATTTGTTTGAAAATTCTTATTACATCCTTACGCCCTCGCCGGGTGTACCGGATGAATGGGTAGAGCATCTGTGCTCTCTGGCTTCCGGGATCGGAGCACTGCCGATTGTCCTTGATTACCGTCAGCATGACCGTGCAACGGCGGCAGTCAGCCATGTGCCGCACCTGATCGCGGCCGCCCTGGTCAATACCGTACATGATCTGGACTCCCGCGAAGAGCTGATGAAAACACTCGCTGCCGGAGGCTTTAAGGATATCACACGGATCGCCTCCTCTTCGCCGGAGATGTGGGAGCAGATCTGTATGACAAATGGAGACAACATTGTCTCCATCATGGACACATTTATCTGTCTCCTTAACGACGCCCGTGAAGCAGTGCAGACCGGGGATGGTGAGGCGATTTATAAGATGTTTGAAAAGTCCCGTGATTACCGCGATTCCTTTGCCTCAAGCAGCCCCGGAAGCATCAAAAAGACCTTCCAGGTATACTGCGATGTGGTCGATGAATCCGGAGCGATCCTGCATGTAGCTAAGATACTTGCCGGGCAGGACATCAGTATCAAAAACATCGGTATCGTACACAGCCGGGAGTTCGAGGAGGGAGTACTACGCATCGAGTTTTACGAGGAAGCGCCTGCCAGAGCAGCGGCCAGGCTACTGCGCGAAAACAAGTATCAGGTATGGGAGCGATAACGCTGGCCGAACATATTTCAGGCATGTTCCATATAATACCTCACATTGTAGACGCAGTTCATATATTGCTATGTTGCCTTACAGATACGGTTTCATAAATCAGCAGGCCGCACTACAGAGACAATTTCACATATTGCCGTGATATTGTTCATACATTTACGAAAGGACTCATACAAGCTCATGAAGATCAAATACACCGCTCCCCTGCGCGGGGAGCTTTCGATACCGGGAGACAAATCAATTTCTCACAGGAGCGTCATGTTCGGCGCACTCGCCGAGGGTGCCACGGAGGTCACTCATTTCCTGACCGGTGCGGACTGCCTCTCTACCATCTCCTGTTTCCGGCAGATGGGCATCGAAATCGAGTTTTCGCCGTGTGAACAGGGGGCGCACGTCCTGATCCATGGGAAGGGACTTCATGGGCTTTCCGCTCCTTCCGCCATACTCGACGCGGGCAACAGTGGCACGACCGTGCGTCTTCTCTCCGGCATTCTCGCGGGGCAGGC
Source organism: Lachnospiraceae bacterium (assembly GCA_021203145.1). Lineage (GTDB taxonomy): Bacteria > Bacillota > Clostridia > Lachnospirales > Lachnospiraceae > Choladousia. The sequence continues at coordinate 12,716 of JAJQBS010000084.1, forward strand.
TTTTCATACGGTCATCACCGGGGACGAATCCATCCAGAAACGGCCCATGAAGCGGATTATGACGCCGCTTACCGCCATGGGTGCAGATATTTCCTCGGTAAATGGAAACGGCTGCGCGCCGCTTTCCATCCATGGGAAAAGGCTGCAGGGTATACACTATGATTCGCCCGTTGCTTCCGCGCAGGTCAAATCCTGTATCCTGCTGGCCGGGCTGTACGCGGACGGCGTCACCAGTGTTACCGAGCCGGCCGTTTCGCGGAATCATTCCGAGCTGATGCTGCGGTATTTCGGCGCGGATGTATGGGCGGATGCTGATGAGAACACCCGCTTTCCGGATGTGTCAGATAAGCATTCCCGCATTCTGGATGTGCCAGATGAGCACTCCCACATTTCGAATGTGCCAGATGATTCGTCGGGCAAAAGCCTTGCCTCTGGAGACCCAGCGTTTTCTTCGCAGATGAACAATATGAAAAATGCCACGCGCACTGGCTTTACCGCATCCATCTCCCCCGAACCAGCTCTCGTGGGGCAAAAGGTGCGCGTACCCGGCGACATCTCCTCGGCAGCCTATTTCATCGCCGCCGCCCTGTTGGTGCCCGGCTCGGAGCTTCTGCTTAGAAATGTCGGCATCAATCCGACCCGTGACGGCATGCTCCGCGTCTGCCAGGCGATGGGCGCCGACATCACACTCCTGAATGAAGACCATTCCGGCGCGGAACCCTGCGCCGACCTGCTGGTACACAGCAGCCATTTAAAAGCGGTCGAGATCGGCGGAGACATCATCCCCACCCTGATTGACGAGCTGCCCATCCTGGCCGTCCTGGCTGCCTTCGCGGACGGCACAACCGTGATCCGCGACGCGGCCGAGCTGCGTGTCAAAGAATCCGACCGTATCGCCGTGATGACGGAAAACCTCAGCCGGATTGGCTGCCCTGTCGAAGCCACAGAGGACGGTATGATTATCACCGGCGGAAAAGCGCTTCACGGAGCCACGATCGACACACACAAAGACCACCGCATCGCAATGAGCTTCGCTGTAGCCGCACTTGCCTGCACAGGAGAAATGGACATTCTCGATGCCGAGTGCGTTCATATCAGCTATCCCAAATTCTATGAAGATCTGGCGAGTGTATGCGGGTAAAAGGGAAGTAAGTGGTAACTGTGAATATACTGAACAATTTCCAAAATAGTCAGGATTGTTTCAAAATCATTACTGCTCTTTCTCAGACGGCCTGACAACTGCATACTTGAAATGTCGTCATCCTGGCCGGTTGATTTTCTCATTGACCAGCTGCCTTGCCGGCAAAGTCCATGTAGCCTTCATTTAGTGCAGTTTTAATTGCAATATCTCCGCCTTCCAGCCACAGAGCCGCCAGATAGAGCATCCCACACATACAGGCAAACTTGTCGTAGTAATTTCCATAAAGCGCCTCGTATATAAATTGCCCTTGTTTCGTGGTGTCCTGCTCGGCAAGCGCGGATTTAAGCTTTTCTCTGCTTTGGCCAAACACGGTCAAAAGTTCTTTGCTCTGCCAGTCCACCATGTCAATGTCTTTTGCATCGTATGACAGCAGGTGAGCAAAGCCCTCATCGAAGGTAATGGCATCCAGACGTTTTTGATAGTCCGCCCCTTCTAAGGCTTCTGTCAGACCCGCTAAATGAGAATGAAGCAGCACATGGCACAGCTCGTGCGACAGAAGATTTCGTGCAAGCTGTGCCATGTCACAGTATCCGATATACTTTGTCCAGCAAACCAGGTCGAAAATAATGTGGCAGCGTCCATCCGCGTCATATTCTACGGTTGCATCATTTGGCTCCGGGAAGCCAACAATCAGGTCAACACTTACATTTTCCAGCTCCTTTTTCCAATCAGGAAAGAGCAAATTCCATAGCCGGACATTTAAAGGCTGAAAAATTCGTACTGTGGCATGAATTGCATCATAGACGCTCCGAACCTTTTTGCGTGTTTCATCATCTGTATTCGGCGATGTGAAAATGCTTTCACCGACTATCTTTGCAGTTTCCGTTTCCGAAAAATACCATTCTTTACAATACCTGCTGACATCCAGTCGATCCAGATACGTTACAGCCATTTCTTCATTAATTATCATATGGTCACCTCTTCTTCTGTGCAATGACAGTATACCAATCGACATCCTCGATATTTATGGCCGTAACAAATGCCGGATGACATAGAACCTGTATGTCCGCATATTGCATTTCTTCCAGTTTATTTAAGAGCACATTCTTTGAAATTGGGTAATAGTGTTCCTTAAAATGCTCTTTTTGCACAATTTTATTATCCTGCTCAAAAGTGAATATCAAATTAAAAATCATAGAGCCGTCATTTTCATAATCCCATACCTGTATCAAATTAACTCTGTTTTTATCTAAAAATACTGGATTATACAAATAAAATCTCTGATGCTCCCTTAAAATTTTATCCCAGTTTCGGATGTCAAAATACAAATATCCTCCCGGACGAATCAGCTTATCCATTTGTTCTAAAACCTGCAGCACTTCTCCGTTCGTTACATAGGGAAGCGAATTTCCTGTGCTTGCTACGCAATCAAATTGCCCGGCAATTTTAGAGGACAATTCCCGAAAATCGCATTGTGTAAGTTCCATTTCCTTTCGCATATTTGCCGACTTTTCCCTGCATTTATCAAGCATATCCTGACTAAGGTCAGAGCCTGACAATTTCACACCTAACTCAAGAAGCGGTAAAGACGAGCTCCCTGTTCCAATACTAATATCTAAAACTGATGTAATATCCCGGCCTTCTAATAATGCAGCCCAATGCTTTTTGTTGACTTCGAATCTTTCTTTATTTTCGAGCAGATCATATATATCTGCCCGTTCATATAATTTGCCCATATTCAAGCCCCTTGTATTTTACAATTATCTGGTGTTTGATCATCTTCATCCTGCGCTCATGATGCGGTTGGCTTCAGTTTTGTAAGATTGGTTTCTATGTCTGTCTGTTTCCAAAGACTGGTTGTATCAAAGTATATCAGAAGACAGCTCTCGAAGCAACCAGAAATACTGTTCAAACTCGGTCAGAAAGTTGAATTTTCGACTTCTTTCCTTTATGATAAAAACTGATTTTTTTGTATCCAAACACAGGAAGATACCACCACCGGAGGCATCGCCAACATCTCCCACGATATTAAAACGCCCCTGTCCACTATCAAAGGATGAGAAGAAAATCAATGATTTCATGCTTTGGATCGAAACCGGCGATGAAAAGTATAAACCTCAGGAAGGTAACAAAGAGCAGGGCGATAAATAATGAACGGACATGGCGGAGTGCATCACTCCGCTTTTCTTATGATGCGCAGAGGCGCGAAAGGAAGTTTTCATTTTATTAAATTTATTTTCTTTCTTTTAAGATACTCTACACAAGGAGAACATATTTCCTTTGTATATTTTTGCCAGTGTTTGAAAATTTACGGGGAGATTTTATTACAAATGACCAGTGAAGAATATTATGAATTGATTTTACCTTATCAGGATGCCCTGAATCTGCTGCTTGGCAGGCTTGACGTCCTGAACCACTCCATCTACAAGGACGCGGCATGCAAGCCGGTTCATTCCTTCTACTCCAGAATCAAAAAGCATAAAAGTCTCGATGAAAAACTAGGGCGACTGCACTTCGATCCGACACCGGCTAATGCCCGCGCACATCTGCAGGACATTGCCAGTGTGCGCGTGATCTGCTATTTCGAGCAGGACGCCTATCAGATGATTGACGCGCTGAAACGGCAGAACGACCTGATCGTTGTCAATGAGAAGGATTACATCCTCCATCCGAAGCCCAACGGCTACCGCAGCTATCATATCATCCTGGGTATTCCGGTGCGGTATATGGATCTGACTGAATACTACCCGGTCGAGATCCAGGTGCGCACACTGAGCATGGACTTCTGGGCCAGCATGGAGCACCGCATCAATTACAAGCAAAACCGGCCGGACAAGGAACAGGTTCAGGCACAGCTGCTGAAATATGCGGACATTCTAAAAGAGATGGAGCAGAGCTTTGAAACTTACAATGAAAACCGGGCCATCTGAAATTTCGCTTCGCGAAATGAGGCCCGGTCTGCGTCGTCAGTCTTTGACTGACGACATGAAAAGAAAACCGGGCCATCTGACCCGGTTTTCTTTTCAGTTCTGCTTTACGTCCTTCATACTAAAGCTCATGCGGCCCATCTTGTCTTTGCCAAGGCACACGACCCTCACCTTGTCGCCAAGCGTCAGGACATCCTCCACGCGGTTGATGCGGTGCTTCGCGATGCGGGAGATGTGCACCATGCCCTCCTTGCCAGGGGCAAATTCCACAAAGCAGCCGAAGTCCTTGATGCTGACTACGGTACCGGAAAATACCTGACCGGCCTCGAAATCGGTCACGATGATGCGGATCATCTCGGCAGCCTTGTCCATCATCGCCTGGTCGGTGCCGCAGATCGATACGAATCCGTCATCGTTGATGTCGATCTTCACGCCCGTGCGCTCGATGATTGTATTGATGGTCTTGCCTCTCTGGCCAACCACATCGCCGATCTTCTGCGGGTCGATCGTCATCTGCATAATCTTCGGCGCGTACTTGTTCACCGTCGGTCTCGGCTCGGCAATGCACGGCATCATGACTTCTTTCAAAATGTACTCTCTCGCCTGATGGGTGCGGGAAATCGCTTCCTCCACGATCGGGCGGGTCAGGCCGTGGATCTTGATATCCATCTGAATCGCTGTGATGCCGTCCAGCGTCCCTGCTACCTTAAAGTCCATATCTCCGAAGAAATCTTCCAGGCCCTGAATATCTGTCAGTACAATATAATCGTCATCTGTCTCGCCCGTCACGAGTCCACAGGAGATACCGGCTACCGGCTTTTTAATCGGAACACCGGCCGCCATCAGCGACATCGTGGACGCGCAGACACTCGCCTGCGAGGTCGATCCGTTCGACTCAAAGGTCTCGGACACGGTGCGGATCGCGTAGGGGAATTCCTCCTCGCTCGGAAGCACCGGCATCAGAGCCTTCTCAGCCAGAGCGCCGTGTCCGATCTCGCGCCGTCCCGGGCCTCTGCTGACCTTCGTCTCGCCTACAGAATAGGACGGGAAATTATAATGATGCATATAGCGCTTGCAATCAATATTTTCATCCAGTCCGTCGATCTTCTGTACCTCTGAGAGCGGTGCCAGCGTAGTGACAGTGCAGATCTGTGTCTGCCCACGCGTGAACATCGCGGACCCGTGTACTCTCGGGATGAGATCCACCTCAGCAGCCAGCGGCCGGATCTGTGTGATCGCACGCCCGTCCGGACGCTTGTGATCCTTCAGAATCATCTTGCGGACGGTTTTCTTCTGATACTGATAAATCGCCTCCGAGAGAACAGCGAGCCATTCCTCATTGTCGGCGAACGCCTCCTCCAGCTTCGCGGTGATCTCGCGGATATTCGCCTCGCGCACCTGCTTCACATCGGTAAAGACCGCCTGCTCCATCTCCTCCGGCGGCACAATCTTTTTGATCGCGTCAAACAGCTCTTCCGGAATCGCGCAGCTCTCATACGCATGCTTCGGCTTGCCTACCTCCGCCACGATCTTATCAATAAACGCGATCAGCTCCAGGTTCACATCATGGCATTTATAGATCGCGTCGATCATCACATCATCCGGGACCTCATTTGCGCCGGCCTCAATCATGATGACCTTCTCACGCGTGGAAGCCACCGTCAGCTGCAGGTCGCCGACATCCCACTGTGTCTGGGACGGATTCACAATCAGTTTTCCGTCCACCAGGCCCATCTGCGTCATCGCGCAGGGTCCGTCAAACGGGATATCCGAGATACAGGTCGCGATCGCGGTGCCGATCATCACCGTCAGCTCCGGACGGCACTCCGGATCCACTGACATCACCATATTGTCCAGGGTCACGTCATTGCGGTAATCCTTCGGAAAAAGCGGACGCATCGGTCGGTCAATCACACGATCCGTCAGAACCGCGTTCTCCGAGGCCTTGCCCTCTCTTTTATTAAATCCTCCCGGAATCTTGCCTACCGCGTAATATTTCTCCTCATATTCCACGCTGAGCGGGAAAAAGTCAATCCCGTCTCTCGGCTTCTCCGACGCGGTCGCCGTACAAAGCACGGTCGTATCTCCATAGTGCATGAAAGCACATCCATTCGCCTGAGCGCCTACCCGGCCGATATCAACCGTAAGTGTCCTCCCGGCCAGTTCCATTGAAAAACTCTTGTACATATTCTTCTCCTTTTTGTACTTGTCCAAAACGCTCGATTCAGGAATTTAAGAACCTTTTTTACGGCATTTCAGAATGTTGAAAATAAATTTGAAAACAGGAGAATTCTCTATCAGCAAGAGCTCCGAAACTACTGAAAAACGCACATCCATCCGGACAGATATTCGCTTTTCAGTGGTCTCGGCTGTCACTGAATAAGAACTCTCCAAAATTTGCGCTCCTCTCACAAAGCAGCAGCCTTTTATGATGAGATCAGAGCGACAGGACAGGAATTTTTCCTATCCGCTGCGCGGCGCCGAATGATCCTGCGTGCCAGTGGCACACGTTTAGGACGAACCGGAGCGAAGCGCAGACCCAGATGCAGCTTTCTTTAGCCGCAAAATCTCCCTCGCCGGGTTACGCCCCCCATCTTCGATTGTGGGGCGCAGGCATCCCACGCTTCGCATGGGATATACCTTACACGGCCGTGCGCAATACAAGGGCGGATGGTACTTCTCCGCCCTTATTTTGAATCCTACTTTCTGATACCAAGTCTGGCGATCAGGGTACGGTATCCTTCCAGATCCGTCTTTTTCAGGTATGCCAGCAGGCCGCGTCTCTTACCGACCATCTTAAGCAGACCTCTCCTGGAGTGATGATCCTTCGGATTGTTCTTCAGGTGCTCCGTCAGCTCCTGGATCCGGGCAGTCAGAATCGCGATCTGTACCTCCGGTGAGCCGGTGTCGCCCGGTGTGCGGGCATACTCATTGATAATTGCTGTTTTCTTTTCCTTTGAAATCATTGGTAAAGCTCCTCCTGATATAGATTAATAGCTCCCGCGTCTTTGCACGGGTACTCTCCCGCTACCCTTCCTGCCGCAGCGAAAGACCGAACCGCCGGACACCAGGAAACCGGTTGGAGTCTCCATGCTTCTGAGTGTCGGCTGACATTCCTGTGGGATCCGCCTTCTTTTCGCAAACTGTTGGGCAAAAAATCACACTTAGTTACTATAGCACAAGATAAAAAACGCGTCAACCTGTTTTTCGTTTATTTATAACCAATGTATTTCCTTTTCGTATCGTAAAAAATGATATTCCAGATCAAAATACGTCTGCTCCTCACTGTCGGCTGTAATCTTCCATCCGGGCAGCTCGTCCAGGTTCGGGAAAAATGCGTCCGCCTCGTACGCCTGGTCGATTTTCGTGATATGTGCCGTCTGACAGTAAGGCAGAAATGCGCGGTAAATGCTCTCCCCGCCGATCACGTAAATGTCCTCGCTGCGATACTGTGCCAAAATATCAAGGGCATCCCTGAGCGAATGAGCAAGCTGCGCATGCCTGACGCGGTAGTCCGGATTCGCCGTCAGCACAAGATTTTCACGTCCTTCCAACGGCAGGCCGTTCGGGAGGCTCTCGAGCGTCCGGCGTCCCATCACGACCACCCCGCCTCTGGTCATCTCCTGAAAGGACTTCATATCGGCGGGAATCCGCACCAGAAGCCGGTTCTGATAGCCGATTCCCCAGTTTTTGTCTACAGCAGCGATTAAGTTCATAAGAATTCCTTCTTTCTCTTTTCTGGACAGTTCCAGCCACTTCATCAGTAAAGCAGCTTTGCCAGCGAGGTGTCTTCCGCGAATCCGGAAGCGTTATAGAGAAAAAGAAGATCCGTGTATCCCTCTTCTTCAATCAGCCCGCTGATTTCCTGATTATAATAGCGGATGTCCAATACGTCAATCTCGTCAAACTCTGACAGCAGAAACGGCACGAAGCAGTGCGCGTAGGAATCCTTGACTACCAGAATCTTCCGCCCCGTACCGGCGCGGGTCGTGATCTGCGTAAGCGCGTTGTTTCCGCCAAAAAAGATATCGTACTTGCTCTTTGTATCCAGCGCGGAATAGTCATAAAGGCTGTAAGAAATCTCTCCGCTTCCATCCTTTTCCACAGTGTAATAAGGATCTGAGGAATCCAGATACAGCTCAATCGAATCCGTCACCGTGTGAATGCCAAGCTTTGACTGGATGGTTCCTTCGAAATCCTCTGTCACCGTCTCGACCGTGTAGGATTCCGTTGTCGGCACTGTGTAGCCGCGCGCCCCGGCCCAGGCCTGGTAAACATAGAAGGCGCCCAGCGTCTTCCAGTGATGATCTGTGCGGTAGCAGAGTTCCTCCTCACTGTGCTCCTGCAAAACAGACCGCGCGTCAAACCAGACGCCGGAAAAGAGACTGTCATTCATTACCAATAAAGCTTCTGATGCTTCTGATGCTTCTGAAGTTTCTGATGTCTCCAAAATATTCTCCTCTGACGCATCGGGCATGCTTTCCAGATCTGCCGTCCCCACAGCGTCTGTCAGCACTTCCTCTATCTGCTCCAGGTACTCCCCCTCATCATAGGGGCTGGCGAAAGCGGGCAGCTTGTCACGCAGGATATCGACCGCGTTCGGCACGATCATGACGGTCATATGGTCGGTTCCGAAGATTTCCACATACTTTTCAACAAAACTGGCAAGAATCTGAATATTTGTCGCCGCCTGGTCGGATGTAAAGGTGTCCGTATGCGCCTCAATCAGGTAATCATCGTCCGCAAAAAAAATGTCGTTGCTCGACGTGCGCCCCATCAGGCGTTCCGTGTCAGTCTTCAACGCGATCCACGCATCGCGAAGGACAAACTGATCTGTCAGATAATCCTCGTAGTCCGACTCAAAGCTGCCATCCGTCAGAGCATTCAGGCTCACCTCCGGCATCTGCGCAAGCGTGCGGTTCTCCGTCTCAGAATACTCCACATCCGGGCTAAGCAGCGTCGCCACGGCAAATCCGAAAATCAGAACGCAGAATAAGGTTATGATATTGCAGGACTGTACTTTGTTCATAAAAATCTCCACAATCATTGTCAGAAGCGAAAATACAAAAACGGATTATACGACGCGTCCACCAGCCACGCCACAGAAAGCAGAAAAATTATCGTATAAAGGAGCCCCCTCGCCGCGATCATCACCACATTCCGGTCAGCAAACCGGGTGCAGAACGCATCTCCCAGCTTTTTCGGAAGCCTGGTGCTCCCGAAAAGGAGCAGCACCAGCAATATCGCATTGTTCAGCAAAAGATAAATAGTCTCCGAATTCAGAATCCCGGCCCCAAAGCCGCCAATGAGCGCCGCAAAATAATCCAGGCTTTTTGAGAGATCCCCAAACATAAACAAATTCCAGCCGAGCATCACCAGCACCATACAATACAGATGCCGCAGAATGCCCGGAAGCTTCTCCACATATTTCCCGGTCACATATTTCTCAATCACTAGCAGGACGCCGTAATACAGCCCCCAGGCGACAAAATTCCAGCTCGCGCCGTGCCAGAAGCCTGTCAGAAACCACACAATCATCAGATTCAGGATATGCCTCACTGTCTTTACGCGGTTTCCGCCCAATGGAATATATACGTATTCGCGAAACCAGGTGCCAAGCGAGATATGCCATCTGCGCCAGAATTCTGTAATACTTTTGGAGATATAGGGGTAATTAAAATTTTCGTGAAACCGGAATCCGAACATCTGCCCCAGCCCGATTGCCATGTCAGAATATGCTGAAAAGTCAAAATAAATCTGAAGCGTATAGGCCAGAAGCCCAAGCCACGCGGTCAGCACAGGGACATCCGATACGGTCATGGCACTGATCGTATCCCACAGCTCACCCGCATTGTTTGCCAGAAGAACTTTTTTTCCAAGGCCGATCAGAAAGCGGTGGATTCCCTGCGCAAACTCTTCAGGCGTCTCCTTCCTTCCACGCAGCTGTTGGTCAATCGTCTTGTACTGGACAATCGGCCCCGCAATCAGCTGTGGAAACATCGCCACATATGTACCATAGGAAATCAGATTTTTCTGCACACCGGCCTCGCCGCGGTAGACGTCGATCGTGTAGGACATGGTCTGGAAGGTATAGAACGAAATCCCGATCGGCAGGGCAAGATTCAGAAGCGGAATGCCGAGGCCAGACAGACTGTTGACCGTCCCAACGGCAAAATCCGCATATTTAAAAAACAGCAGCAGGGACAGGCTCGCTGCCAGAGAAATGATAAGCGCGTTCCTCGCCGCCCTTTTCCTTCCGGCAGACTTCATCCGGTCCACCAGAATCCCGCCGGTATAGGAGATCAGAATGGATGCCGCCATCAGAAGGATGTAGACCGGCTCCCCCCAGGCATAAAATACCAGGCTGAACAGGAAAAGCACCAGATTTCGCAACGTGCGCGGTACGATGTAATAGCAAAGCAGAATGGCCGGCAAAAACCGGAACAAAAACAGCAAACTGCTGAAAACCATGAATTGCGTCCTCCCCCGGCGCTTCCACAGAATCGACACTGACTCAGATAGGGGAACGCCCTTCTCCCCTATCCAGAGTTCTCGATTTGCTTCGCAAATCGGAACATAGCCTGCGCGAGCCGGGTGCGGCTTCAGCCGCAAAATTCCTTACCCGGCTCTGTGCATCCCAGGCAGGCCAGTGTCAAGATCAGGGTCAGAATCCATATTCCTCTAAAATCTCCTCTGCCCGGTCTGTGTCGTCGCAGACACAGAAAACCGTGTAAACCCCCACACTTTTAATGATCGCCGTCTCCAGTCTGGCCGCCTCGCTCTGATTATAGGAGGCATAGAGCTCCGACTGGTTTTCCACGCGTGTCTCCAGCTTCGTCTCTACATTTTCGACATCGTCTGCGCTTGTGCTCTCAATCACCGCCACCTCACAGGCAGTCGCCCCGGAACTCGCGTATGCGACTGCGGACAAGATATTCTCCTCGTCCAGGTAATAAATCGATGGTATCATGGAAGAAGCTGTCTCGCTTAAGGAGTCCGATGTCACTGTCTCCAGCAGAGCCTCCGCCAGCTCAGACACATCCATCGTCACAGTATCGTCCGTCTTCTTCGATCCGCAGCCGCCAACTGAAAGTACCAGAAAGGCCGCGCAGAGAAATGCAATAAATTTTCTCATGGTTCCTCTACCCCTTCTCTTAATCTTTTACTCCCGTTTTATCTCCTATACAGGAAATTCCCTTCGCTCCCGTTTTATCTCCCATACGGGAACTCCTCATTCGCTCTCATCCGGTTCCGCCACATAGTGGGTCTTCAGATACTCCAGCATGATCTTGCAATAATCGGGCGTGATATGGACGCCGTCGCTCGACGCTCCCTCGATCAGGGAGCCGTACCCATCCGAAAGCACCTCATTGAAGTCCAGATAATAGTATCCCTGCTCCTCGCACACCTCGAGCAGAACTTCATTGAGCTTATCGACGTTTTCATTATTAATATAGTCGCCCGTGTCTACCTTGTCCTCTTCCACATAAATGCAGCTGCAGATGTACAAAATCGCATCCGGCTGGATTTCCATAAAGCGGTCTGTCACCGCAATAAAGCCTGCCTTAAAATCATCCCAACTGTACTCGCCGAGGTCATTGGCTCCCAGCATGATGTAAATCTTTCCATATTCGCTGCCCGAAAGTGCGGCGGCAACCGTGATCATATCATCCCCGTCCGAGATGACCTCACCGCTCGTCATGGAAGAAAGCGACATGCCGACACTGGTGAAAAAAGTACCTTCCGTGATGCCCGACGTATTCCGGAAGCCCTCCATGCGCGAATCACCGATGAACACGGCATCCGAAAACCAGGAATCATCCACAGCCTCCGCCTGCTCCCGGACAATCGCTTCGCTGTCCGGATTCGAGACTGTGTCATGCTCCGTCTCTGACTCTGACTCCGTCTGTGCGGTTGTCTCTGATTCTGTCCCCGAGTCAGAAATCAGCTCCGCGTTGCCCAGGCCCGCCAGATAACCATCCTGGCTTGTCACAGCCGCTGAGACGGTTTCTCCCCCATCGTCGGAGGATCCCGTCTCCGACTCCGACTGCGTGGAACCACGCTCGCCAGATGGGTCAAATGTAATCATTGTATAGATCAGCCGCCCTTCAAAGATAAAAATCACGAGGGCAACCATAGTTATCAACTTTAAAACAAACGCAAATTCCGACCTGCGTTTTCTGCGTCTGCGTCTTCCCTGTGCCATACCCGCTCCCCTTTTGGCCCCCTTTATTCTCTTTCGTAATTCTATTATCATTCGACATCAAAGTCAAGTAATTCGGCGGAAGATGGCGAAAAAAAGATTTCCAGTCGAAGAAAACAAAAAAGGCCGCCAGATCCGCACTATCGCGAATCCGGCAGCCTTTTTCAGCTTCTCTCGCTCTTGTCTTATACCTCCGGGGTTTTATACCTCCGGGCGCTCCACAGCGTAGTCGTCGAAGCTGTCTGTAGCAGAAGCCCCTGTTGTGTCCGCTGTTTCACTGTAGGATTCTACTGTAATCGTGTACGCGCTGGTGCCTTCCACGTAGACCGTTCCGTCTGTTCCCTGGATCATCACGGTATTGCCGTCCGCGTCCGTGATGGTCCCCGCATAGGAGAGTGACGTCACAGTGCTGTCGCCGGTCACGACCCATGTGGAATCCTCGCTGATGATCACATTGCAATAGCCGCTGCCGCCGTTTCCTGCCCAGGTCTCATCATTTACGATGGCACCGGTCAGTGTACTGCCGTCAGTCATGTAAAAATCAAGCGTGCTGATCGAATCCCAGATCACATCTCCGTCCATCGTCTGGCTGATCGCCGTAAACAGGCAGTCCGAACCATTACTTCCGGTGGTTCCCCAGCCTCTGGAATTCGTGTTGCCGGTACACTGCAGGAAAAATTCGCAGTCGTCCGCCGCCGTGATTTCCACATTTTCAAGCGTGATCGTGCACTCGGTATTCGTCGTGTAGAACAGGCCGCCATTTGTCGAAGTCAGCGTGCCTCCCACCATCTGGAAGGTACCGTTTCCGACCTCAGAATCACCGGACATGCTCTGGTAAACAATTACCGTCCATGTGACGTCGTTGCGCTCGTCATCCGGAGCCATGCCGGTCAGGTCGCAGTCATAAAGCCGAAGTGTATTGAGACCCTCGATGCAGACCGCCTCAGCTCCGGTAGCCGTCAGCGTCGCGTCACTGATCGAGATCTCCGCCGTGCAATACACCGCCGGTGAATCTGAGCCGTTAGAGGTATAGGTGCCTCCGTCGACTACCATCGTGCCGCTGCCCCGGTCGCTACGCACCGCCGCAGAAGAAGTCCCGTTCGTCGTCGCGGTCACATCCCAGGCGTACAGAGTGCCGCCGCCGGCCACATGAATTCCGCCGGACGTATTCAGCTGCGTATCAATCACTGTATCCATTACATAAACCACGCCGTCCCCATAAGCAAACACACCCGCGCCGCCTTCAGAATCCGTAGAAACCGTGCAGTCGCTGACCGTGATCGTGCCGTCCGTCGCAAGGACCGCCGCGCCGACGCCATAAAAACTGGAATTATCTCCGCCCGTGCTGTCATCAGACTCTCTGGTGATTGTGTCGTTCGTGAGAACCAGATCCACATCTGAGGAGACAAGGATCGCATTCTCATCCGTTCCCGTGGAAGTGATTTCTTCCGAATCTATGGTAGTGTCCTCCGTGATTGTATTAGCGGAATCATAGCTGTCCACCCCCGAGGACTGACCTCCGCCCATTCCGGAGCCGCCCATGTCACCGCTCGTCATATCAGCCATTCCGGAGCCGCCCATACCGCCGCTCATCCCATCCATGGACTGTACCGTAACTGTAGCCGCCGTCCCATCCTCATTGAGTGTAATGATGACGGTATCTCCGACCTCGATATCCGCAAGCGTGATTTCCTCCGTCTCCGAAGCGCCGCCGAATCCACCCATTTCACCTGCATCGGACGGAACCTCACCGTCTGTATCCGATGGCACTTCGCCGCCCGCATCCGATGGTGCCTCACCGTCTACATCCGACGGTGCTTCGCCGCCCGCATCCGACGGTGCCTCGCCGCCCGCATCCGATGGTGCCTCGCCGTCTACACCCGACGGCACTTCTCCTCCTGCATCTGACGGTGCCTCGCCGCCCGCATCCGATGGTGCTTCGCCATCCGGAAGCTCCATAGCTTCGCCGTCTCCGGATCCCATGTCAGCGTTTCCGCCGCCCATGCCGCCGCTCATTTTCAGATATTGTGTTTCTTCTGTCACTGTAATCGTGCGCGTCTCAGTCTCGGAAGACTCCTCTGTGCTGCTCTCTATGGCTGCTTCCTCTTCTGCCGTATCTTCAGAAACCGTGTCATCGGAAGCTTCCCCGCTGCCCTCTATTGTCTCGCCATCCGGCATCTCTCCTGCTCCGCCGCCAAACCCGGTCGAAACAGAGACTGTAATCGAATCCTCTCCAATTTCCGTTACCGTGCCCATCACCATCTCGGAAATATCCTGCATTTCATCCGGCAGGTCGTCCGGAGCTTCCGCTCCATCAGCAACTTCTGCAGCTGCTTCCGTCGTTGTCTCCTCGGCATATGCCATAACCGGCGTCAATGAGATTACCAGACCCAACATAATCGCGACATGTTTTTTCTTCATAATTCCCTTTACCTCCACTATGAATTTGTTTTACTGTCCACCATGTTTGCTTTTCTCTGAAAGACGCCCTTACTATAAAGCCTAATTATGTTCAAAAAAAGTCTTTTCTTTTAAAAAAGAATGTTTTGTTTCCAATTGACAATTTCAAAAAAAGGCTATAAAATCAGACTTGAACAAAGACAGGGACGTCATGGGCATTGCCATGGCGTCCTTTTTGCTATGATGCGCAGAGGCGCGGAATGTATTTTGTGGTTTACGCCACACGCGCCCGCGAATGTAAAATTTGCATGATTACCGGCGGAAAGGAGCCTTCGATATGGATGCAATTGATCACAAAATCATTTTAGCCTTAAAAGAAAACGGACGGCGCAAGGCCTCCGATATCAGCCACGAGATCCATCTTTCTGTCTCCTCCGTGATCGAGCGGATACGAAAGCTGGAATCGGCGGGGATCATCCAGGCCTATACGATCATCATGGACGACGCCAAGATCGGGAACGACCTGACCGTACTGATGGAGATCAGCCTGGAACACCCGCGATTTACAGAACGTTTTGTTGAATATGTGCGTGAAAACCCGCACATCGTCTCCTGCTATTATCTGACGGGAGAATTTGATTATATGCTCAAAATCTGCTGTCACTCTTCGAGAGACCTGGAGGAAATCCACCGTGAAATCAAGCAGCAGGAGGGCGTACGCCTGACAAAGACACATTATGTGCTTTGCACCGAGAAGAACAGCTTCTCCTCGATGCCGGATTTTCCAGAAGAGAGAATGATATCCGCAAAAGGAGCCTCGTGACCTGCTCTGAACGGCAAAGCCGCTGCCGGATGCAGGCCGGGAAGTCACTCTTCGGCCTGTTTCACTACCATGTGGTTGATCGCCGTCAGCAGCGCGTCGATCGACGCCTTAATGATATCGACATCCAGACCGGCTCCCCAGTGCAGCTCGCCGTCCTTGCGGGAACGAATACCCACATAAGCGATCGCGCGGGAGCTGGAGCTCTGCTCAAGGGCGTGCTCCTCATAAGTCATAAGGTCATACTCCAGGCGGAAATGCTTCTTCATCGCGTTGCTGACTGCATTCAGCCGGCCATTTCCGGACGCCACAATGACACTGGTCTTGCCGCCATAGGTGACGGTCACCTCCGCAATGATACCGTTATGCTGCTTGAAATGCATCTCCCTGATGTTGTACGGCTCGGTGATGTTCTCGAAGCGGTCTTTGAACAGCTGGAAAATCTCCTCCGGCAGAAGCTCCTTGTGCAGCTCGTCGGAAACTCCCTTCGCAGCATAGCCCATCGCCTCGCGCATTTTCTTCGGCAGCTTCAGGCCATAGTTCTGCTCCAGGATATAGCCTACGCCGCCCTTTCCGGACTGGCTGTTTATGCGGATCACATCCGCGTCGTAGGACCGGCCGATATCGGTCGGGTCGATCGGAAGATACGGAACCGTCCAGGTATCCAGATGATTCTCCTCACGGTATTTCATGCCCTTTGCGATCGCGTCCTGGTGGGAACCGGAAAATGCGGCAAATACCAGTGCTCCGGAGTAGGGGCTTCTCTCATCCACCTTCATCCCCGTGTATTCCTCATACGCCTCCGAGATCTTCGTCATATCACTGAAATCCAGCTCCGGATCGACGCCCTGTGCGTACATATTCATGCCCAGCGTCACGATGTCCACATTGCCGGTGCGCTCGCCGTTGCCAAACAGGGTTCCCTCAATACGGTCCGCTCCCGCGAGCATGCCCATCTCCGCGTCCGAGATGCCGCAGCCTCTGTCATTGTGCGGATGCAGAGAAAGAACGACATTCTCGCGGTATTTCAGGCGGTCATTTACATACTCGATCTGGCTCGCGTAGACATGGGGCATCGACATCTGCACCGTACTCGGCAGATTGATGATCGCCTTGCGGTCCGCTGTCGGCTGCCACACGTCAAGCACCGCGTTGCACACCTCGACCGCATAGTCCACTTCCGTCCCCGTAAAGCTCTCCGGGCTGTACTCAAACCGGTACTTCTCCCCCGCTTCCTCGGTCAGCTGCTTCAGAAGCTTCGCCCCGTCCACGGCGATCTGCAGAATCTCCTCCTTCGACATCCGGAATACCTGCTCGCGCTGCGCCTTTGAAGTCGAATTATACACATGGACGATCGCGTTTTTCGCTCCCTTTAAAGCGTCAAAGGTCTTGCGGATGATGTGTTCCCGCGCCTGGGTGAGTACCTGCACCGTCACATCGTCCGGGATCAGGTCGTCCTCAATCAGGCGGCGCAGAAACTGAAATTCCGTATCAGAGGCCGCCGGGAACCCGACCTCAATCTCCTTAAAGCCTACCTCAACCAGCAGCTTGAAAAAGCTGATCTTCTGCTCAAGCGTCATCGGCACCACCAGCGCCTGGTTGCCGTCGCGCAGATCCACGCTGCACCAGACGGGCGCGTGATCCACATACTCCTTCTGAGCCCACTTCATACATCTTTCGGGCGGCATAAAATACTGGCGGGTATACTTCTTCG
The DNA here is from genome assembly GCA_021203145.1 of Lachnospiraceae bacterium. Lineage (GTDB taxonomy): Bacteria > Bacillota > Clostridia > Lachnospirales > Lachnospiraceae > Choladousia. Next base: position 29,921 of record JAJQBS010000084.1, read on the forward strand.
GGTTCATCATGGTTATTTCTCTCCTTTTCGTTTTGATTTAGCTGTCTTTTCTTTTTGATGCTGCTTTGAATCTTCAATCGGATAGGGGAACGCCCTTCCCCCCTGTCCGCTGCGCCGGCCGCGTCCAATGTCATAAGGATTGCCGAAGAAGTCGGAGGATTCCTTATGACGTGGGCCTTAACCGGAATAATTCCTTACGCGGCCGTGTGCATAAAAAAACCGCCTCTTAAGGTTTATGCCCTAAGAGACGGAAGATTACAAAACCTTTCGCGGTACCACTCTCATTTATGATTGCTCATACACTCTGCGGATACGGACAAACAAAAAACAGCCTGCCTTATATCCTTCCCATGGTAACGGTCGGGTGCCGTCTGTGTCTACTCTGCTGCGTGTCCCATAAAATACAGCTCCTGTATTGGGCTGAATCAGATGTCAGACAGGAACGATTGCCTCCTGAAGCTGTGTTTTCCAGCTCCTGTTCTGAATCCTGAACAGATTCCGGATATCAGGCATCTGTACTATGGTCAAATCCGCGGAATTTCGGACAGCCGCTCGGGAGTGAGTTCCGCCAATCCCTGATGATGTCTCGCACCACATGACATCTCTCTGAAAAAAGAAAATCAGCGTACTATTCTCCGTCTTCGCATTTTGCAATTTGTAAATTTTCAACGCATTCAGTTTAGCATTGAAGGAAGGGTTTGTCAACAGAAATTTTCAACCGCTTTTCTTTGACACAACCGAAAATTCATCCCTTGATCTGCGCCCCCATCACTTCCTTCGCTTTTTCGAGAGCCGCGTCCACGCCTGCCGGATTCTTGCCGCCGGCCTGCGCCATGTTCGGACGTCCTCCTCCGCCGCCGCCCACCAGAGCCGCGATGCCCTTGATGAGGTTGCCCGCGTGAGCGCCCTTCTTCATCGCGCCGTCCGTGGCAGCCGCCATCAGGCTGACCTTGCCGTCTGTCACGGATGCCAGAAGCACCACGCCCTCTCCGAGCTTTTCACGCAGCTGATCGCCCAGGTCGCGGAGACCGTTCATGTCGACGCCCTCCAGCTTTGTCGCGAGCAGCTTCACGCCGTTGACCTCGCAGACCTGATTCATGACATCGCCGAGCGCGTCCTTGGCCAGCCTGCTCTTTAAGGACTCGTTTTCGCTGTAGGCTGCCTTCAGCTCGGCCTGCAGTGCCACAATCTTCTCATGAATGCCGGCCGGGGTGGTCTTTAAGAGCTTCGCCGCATCGGTCAGCTCCTGCTCCATCTTTCTGTAATAAGCGAATACGCCCTCTCCGGTCAGCGCCTCGATACGCCGCACACCGGCCGCCACGCCCGCCTCGGAGACGATCTTAAAGGTCGTAATTGCAGAGGTGTTTGCCACATGGGTGCCGCCGCAGAGCTCCTTGGAAAAATCGCCCATGGAGACGACGCGTACCTCGCTGCCGTATTTTTCGCCGAACAGTGCCATCGCGCCGGTCTTTTTGGCGTCCTCAATGCTCATGACCTCGGTCACCACCGGAAGCGCTGCGGCAATCTCGCGGTTCACCAGCTCCTCGGTCTGCGCAATCTCTTCTGCCGTCATCGCCTGGAAATGTGCAAAGTCAAAACGCAGGCGGGTCGGCGTCACGAGGGAACCCTTCTGCTCTACGTGAGAGCCAAGAACGGTCTTCAAAGCTTTCTGCAGCAGATGCGTCGCGCTGTGGTTGCAGCAGGTGTTTGCGCGTCCTGCCTCGTCGACCTGCAGCGTCACGGTATCGCCGGTCTTGATCATGCCCTCTGCCATATACCCGACATGACCATACTTGCCGCCGAGCAGATGGATCGTATCCTCTACCACGAAGCGTCCGGCCGCGCAGGAAATGGATCCCTTGTCTCCCTCCTGGCCGCCCATGGTGCCGTAGAACGGGGTCTGCTCTGTGATCACGGTGCCGCGCACGCCCTCCGTAAGCGCCTCAGTGAGCTCGGTGTCTGTCGTAAGGACGGTAATCTTCGAGTCACAGGTGAGTGTATCATAGCCGACGAATTCGGTTGTGACGGCCGCCGGAATCTGATCGTAGACGGTCGCGTCCGCGCCCATGTAATTCGTCGTCGCGCGCGCCGCGCGAGCCATCCGGCGCTGTTCTTCCATGCAGGCCTTGAAGCCATCCTCATCGATCGTGTAGCCCTTCTCCTCCAGAATCTCCTTGGTCAGATCCAAAGGGAATCCGTAGGTATCATAAAGGACAAACGCGTCCTTTCCTTCCAATTTGGTCTTGCCTTCCGCGGAAAGCTTCGCTTCCAGATCGTTTAAAATCGAAAGCCCCTGGTCGATCGTGCGGCTGAATTTCTCCTCCTCCTGAGAGAGAACCTTGAAGATAAACTCCTTTTTCTCCTCCAGCTCCGGATAGCCTGCCTTCGAGCCCTCGATCACGGTCTCGGAAAGCTTCGAGAGGAAGCTGCCCTCGATGCCGAGCATCCGTCCATGTCTCGCCGCGCGGCGGATCAGGCGGCGCAATACGTAACCGCGGCCCTCGTTGGAGGGCATGATGCCGTCCGAGATCATAAATGTCGCGGAACGGATATGGTCAACAATCAGACGGATGGAGATATCCTTTTTCTCATCTGTCTTATAAACGGTCTTCGCCACCTCGCAGACCTTGTCACGCAGTGCCTGGATCGTGTCCACGTCAAAGATGGAATCCACGTCCTGCACCACCACCGCCAGGCGCTCCAGGCCCATGCCGGTGTCGATATTTTTCTGCTTCAGCGTCTCATAATTGCCGTTGCCGTCATTTTCAAACTGGGTAAAGACATTGTTCCAGATCTCAATATAGCGGTCGCAGTCGCAGCCGACCGTGCAGTCCGGCTTTCCGCAGCCATATTTCTCGCCGCGGTCATAATAAATCTCCGAGCAGGGGCCGCAGGGACCCGCACCGTGCTCCCAGAAATTATCCTCCTTGCCAAAGCGGAAAATCCGCTCCGGAGCGATGCCGATCTGCTCATGCCAGATGTCCCAGGCCTCATCATCGTCCTGGTAAACCGACGGATACAGACGGTCCGGATCCAGGCCAACCACCTCGGTCAGGAATTCCCAGGACCAGGCAATTGCTTCTTTTTTGAAATAATCGCCAAAGGAAAAGTTGCCGAGCATTTCAAAAAAGGTGCCGTGGCGCGCGGTCTTGCCGACATTTTCAATATCGCCTGTACGGATGCACTTCTGGCAGGTCGCCACCCGCTTTCTCGGCGGAATCTCCGCCCCCGTAAAATAAGGCTTCAAAGGCGCCATACCTGCATTAATCAGCAGCAGACTCTTGTCATTGTGCGGCACCAGCGAAAAACTGTTCATTACCAGATGATCCTTGCTTTTGAAAAAGTCCAGAAACATCTGTCTCAATTCGTTAACTCCGTATTTCTCCACAACTACGCCTCCGTTTTCTATTTTCATAATCCTCTTAATCATTTTGCGCCGACATTCCTGTTTTCACGCGGACTCCGCAACAGTCGCTGTTTACTGCCGCCCTTGCGGAAGGCTGATCCGCAGGTCCTTCAAATGAAAAGGCTCTTGCCGTCGCGCACTGTGAATCATGATAGCACAGTGCATTTTTTATTTCAATACAAAATCCGGCAATTTCTTTCGTTTCTCTTTCTTATCATATATAGATTCACCACGCGCCATATAAAGCCTTACCCTCTCTTCAGATAATATTGTTTAATATCCTCCCGCGTCGGTCGAACGGCTCCGAAAGAAATCTCTTCCTCCTCATAGACAGTCGAGGACCATCCTCCTCTGCTTCCGCCGTATGCATCGAGCATCTCATCTATATGAATCACCTTTGCCACAATAAAATATTCTTTACTGCGGTAATAAAGCGCCCCCATGCATACATCGCAGACGGTATGATACGAACTGCTCATATCTCTGATGCAAATTCCCTCAAGCATACCTTCAAAACGCCCCAGACAGATTCTCGTACCTGGCTCCGTCCCGGGTATGAAGTCAAAAGCACTCTCGTCCATCATTTCAAGACTATCGCCAGGCACCGTGACCTGTGTAAGGCTTTTACAGCCCGCGAAGGCCAGCCCCTCGATCCTTTTCAGGCCTTCCGTCAGCAGAACTTTTTTCAGGTTTTCACAGCCGAAAAACGCCTTCCACCCGATTTTCGTCACGGTAGAAGGAACTACAACTTCTGTCACATTTAGACATCCTGAAAACGCATTCTCTTCGATTGCTTCGGTACCCTCCCGAATCACAGCCTTATGCGTCTTCCGTCCGGATGGACACACCAAAAGTATGTCTGGACATCTCTTGTACAAAATGCCGTCATCAGATCTATAGTAAGGATTATCCGGATCCACGGAGATCTCTTCAAGTGCCGGAAGGCTTTTCAGTGTCTTCAGGCTGAATTTTCTCAGATATTTGGGCAGACATACTTTTTTCAGGCTGTCCATTCCTGCAAATACATGCTTTCCCAGGTCAACGGTTCTCTCCGGAAGCTCCAGTTCCGTCACGGTGCCAGGATCCTGATGCGGGCCGATGCATACCGCTGTATGCCCAAGATGCAGAATACCCTGGCAGTAGTTCTCAGGGTTTGCATAATAAGGTGTTTTCTCGATACCATAGCAATCATCATTCTCAATCTCGTCCAGCCACCCGATCTCTATGTGTTCCAGACTGACACAATCCTCAAAAAGGTCTGCCCCCATCCATGAAACGTTTCCCTCAACAACAAACTCGGTCAGAGCCGTGCATCCTTTTAAGGCAAACGTATGGATTTTGCATTTATTCTCATTTCCTTTGATTTTTATTGATTTTAAGGAAATGCAGTTTTGAAATGCATAAGCTTCAATCTCCAGACGTTTTGTGTCAAAAGCGACACTTTTCAGACCCGTGCATTCGCAGAAAGCATATTTCCCAATGTTGCGAATCCATGCCGAATTTTCAAAATGCAAATGCTCTTCCGTGCCAAAATATCGGAGCAGCGTATAATATTGTTTGTTATATAGGCATTGGTCGCGTACCATGAGGATGGGGTGCGTATTCGCCACACAGATTTCCCGGGGAGACATCCCGTCAAAAAAAACCGGGGCCTTTTGGCATGTCAGCGAAAAGCTGTCAGGAATCACAAGTGAGGTCACATTCGGGCAGTACTTAAAAAAATGGTAGCTGATTTCCCTCGCCCTTTCGGGAATCACAAGGCGCTCCTCCGCAGTTACGCAGCTTGAAATCTCACCCCAGGAGATATGAAATACAGTCTCTTCCGTCTCAAAATCAAACTCCTCAGAAGCAGGATCCGTGATCACGTTCCCGCTGCGGTCTTTCTGCGGCACGGAGATCAGATAGTAATATGCCCTTATCACGGACAGAAGCTTTTTTTCGTCTGCCGAATCCTTTTGCCGGCACATGCGCAGACATTTTGCGCAAAAGTAAGGCTCGAAACCTCCTTCTTCCAGAAGGGAATCCACCTTGTTGAGGTCATCTTCCAGCTTATCCAGATAATCTTCCAGCGAGCTGTCACTCATTTCGTTCTGCGATAAACCGCCAGTCAGCCATGGAGACAGTCTGTGAACAGATTCCTGGGCATGCTCAAGATTAGTCAATATGGATCTTTTTACCTGAGAATCAAGAGTCCCATATATTCTCTGAAAGTTTCGTTCTGTTTCATAATCACCATAACGCATATTTGCTTCCTCCCTGGTGCAGATTGCCACACAGCGGGCAATCGGTCTCAATTGACAACATAGAATAGAAACCCGAGCCATTTGAAATTACGCTTCGCGAAATGGGTCTGGTCTGCGTCGTCAGTCTTTGACTGACGACATGTCATGGAAACCCGGGTACCACATCTTCCTGCAGGTCTTCCCCGTCCGCCGCGCTCGTTGCCAGACGGTCGCAACGCTCGTTCTCCGGGTGCCCGTCATGCCCCTTTACCCAGTGCCACGTAATCTGATGAGGTCCGGCCGCAGCCAGCAGGCGTTTCCAGAGATCTACATTCTTAACTGGGTCGGTCTTATTACGCATCCAGTTCCGTTTGATCCAGCCGTCCAGCCAATGCTGATTAAACGCGTTGATCAGATACTGTGAATCCGAATACAGCTCGACCTCGCAGGGACGGTTCAACGCCTCCAGTCCGACAATCGCCGCCATCAGCTCCATGCGGTTATTGGTCGTTTTTACGTAGCCCTGTGAAAGTTCTTTTTCATGCATCGTCCCGGCCGCATCCGTATATTGCAAAACCACTCCATAGCCGCCCGGTCCGTCCGGATTGCCCCGCGCGGCGCCGTCGGTGAAAATGCGGATTGTTTTATTCGCGGTTTTCGCGGGCTTTGCCGAGTCTGTGGCGAGGGCAGGCCGCATAGCTTCTTCCGCTCTCATGCCAGATGCAGATTTCGGTTTTTTTTCTGATTCCATGCCAGATGCAGATTGCGCGTTTTTTTCCGATTCCGCGCCAGATGCAGATTGCGCGATCTTTCCCATTTCTGTGCAGAATACAGATTGCGTAGATTCCACCGCTTTCTGCAGCATCTCCCGGATCTGAGCAGCAACGCGCTTTGATCCGGCTGCGTCACGCCCCGCCGAGTTCACCCCCACAACAATCGGATCGCTGTAGGCGAGCACCGGAAAATAAAAATCACACCTGGTCTTGTCATCGCAGACGTTGACCGGAACATTCATTTCTTTACAGTCCACATAAATCTCCTGATTGAGTCTGTGGTCATTCGTCGCGGCGATGACCATCGCTGCATCGTGGATGTCTTCTTTGTCATATTTTTTCCGCAGGATGGTCAGCCGACCGGCCGCCTCCAGGGTATGCAGCTCTGGATTGACCTCCGGAGCGACTACAAAAAGATGGTCGGTAAAATCTACCAGTGCGCGGATCCGCCGCTTGGCGATCGTACCGGCCCCGACTACCACCACTTTTTTATCCGAGAGATTCACAAAAATCGGGAAGTATTTTCTGTTTTTGTTTGCCATGTAATTCACCATTCAGTATTCATTGTGCTTCAGATTTTCCCATTATACCATGCACCTCAAAAAATGAAAACCTAAAATTTACAACGAAATGCGATCGTTATGGGCTGAATGACCCTTTTCTTCCCGGTGTAGCGGTACTTTTTATCTGCAAAATAGTATTGACATTTTCCCCCAAATACTCCTATACTGTGAAAGCGTGATGGCAGAAAATCATCCGTTTTCACAGGAACTGCACAACAGATGCGAAGTACCCTCGCAAATAGTTACGTCATTCTACACATTTATATAATTCTACACATTCATATAAGGAAAGAGGTACACTCAAATGTCGATGAATTTTGTAAAAAAGCTCCTGATCCCGGCGGAGGTGAAAAAGCAGTATCCGCTTCCGCAGAAGGTAGTGGAGGCCAAACAGCGGCGCGACACCGAGATCCGGGACGTCATTACAGGCAAATCCGATAAATTTCTGGTCATCATCGGGCCCTGCTCGGCGGACAGCCCGGAGCCTGTGATGGAATACGTGTACCGGCTTGCAGCCGTACAGGAAAAGGTCAGCGACCGGCTGATCCTGATCCCACGTATTTACACGAATAAACCCCGCACGACCGGTGAGGGCTACAAGGGGATGATCCATCAGCCGGATCCAGAGAAGCAACCGGACGTATTTGCCGGGCTGGTGGCTGTCCGCTCCCTCCATACGCGGGTGATTGAGGAGACCGGACTCACCTCGGCAGACGAGATGCTCTACCCGGAGAATTACCGTTATCTGGACGATCTGCTCTCCTATGTGGCGATCGGCGCCCGGTCTGTGGAGGATCAGCATCACCGCATGACGGTCAGCGGCATGGACGTGCCGGCCGGCATGAAAAATCCGACCAGCGGCGATTTATCCGTCCTGCTGAATTCCGTCGTAGCGGCACAGGCAGGGCATACCTTTATCTACCGCGGCTGGGAGGTCAATACCACCGGCAATCCGCTGGCGCATGTCGTGCTGCGCGGCGCGACCAACAAGCATGGCAACGCGATCCCGAATTATCACTACGAGGACCTGATCCTGCTGCATGAGCTCTATGAAAAACGGGATCTGGCAAACCCGGCTGTCGTCATTGATACCAACCACTCCAATTCCGGCAAACAATACCTGGAGCAGATCCGCATCGTCGAGGAGGTGCTGCACAGCCGCAGCTATTCGCCGCAGCTGAAGACGCTGATCAAAGGGTTTATGATCGAGAGCTACCTTGAGGACGGCGCTCAGAAAATCGGCAGTGAGCCGCATGTATACGGCAAATCCATCACCGATCCCTGCCTCGGGTGGGAAAAATCAGAGAAGCTGATTTATGAAATTTACAAGAAGTGCTGACGCACAAAAAATACAAATACAGGAGGGAAAAGACTTGAATAAAGAAAAGACACAGACAATCACCGAAGAAAACAAGATGGGCGTCATGCCTGTAAACCGGCTGCTGATCACGATGGCGTTGCCGATGATGATTTCCATGCTGGTGCAGGCACTTTATAATGTAGTAGACAGTATTTTCGTATCCCGGATCAGCGAGGACGCGCTGACGGCCGTTTCGATGGCTTTCCCGATGCAGAACCTGCTGATCGGACTGGCCACCGGTATTGCGGTCGGTATGAACGCCCTGGTTTCCAGGGCGCTCGGGGAGAAAAAAAGCGATACGGCGAACCGCATGGCGATGCACGGCGTGTTCCTGGCCATCTGCAGCTACCTGCTGTTTCTGGTGTTGGGACTCACGATTTCCAGAGTCTTTTTTGTTGCGCAGGGAGCCACGGAAGAGATCACGCAGTATGGACATGATTATCTCTCCATTATTATGTGCGTCAGCTTCGGTGTTTACATTGAAGTCATCTACGAGCGGCTGCTCCAGTCGACCGGCAAGACCATTTATACCATGTTCACGCAGGGCATTGGTGCGATCATCAATATCATCATGGATCCGCTGCTGATCTTCGGTATCGGCGTTTTTCCGAAGATGGGCATCAAAGGTGCCGCTACCGCCACCGTTCTTGGGCAGATTGTCGCGGCCATTCTCGCGGTCGCTTTTAACGCGAAAGCAAACGACGAGCTCCATCTGGATTTCCGTAAATTCAGACCGGAGTTAAAGGCAGTCGGCAACATCCTGTTCATTGGTATTCCGTCTGTCATCATGGTTGCGATCGGTTCTGTCATGACCTTCTGTGTCAATAAAATCCTGGTGGCCTTCTCTTCCACGGCCGTGGCGGTATTCGGCGTGTACTTCAAGCTGCAGAGCTTCGCGTTTATGCCGGTATTCGGCATGAACAACGGTATGATCCCCATTATTGCCTACAATTACGGTGCACAGAAACCAGACCGGATCATGAAAACGCTGAAGCTCTCCATCTTTTACGCAACCTGCATCATGGTGATCGCGTTCCTCATCTTTCAGACGCTTCCCGGGCAGCTTCTCGGACTCTTCAATGCATCGGAAGAAATGCTCTCAATCGGAATCCCGGCGCTGCGCACCATCAGCATCGGTTTCCTGATTGCCGGCGTCTCCGTCATCTGCTCCTCGTTTTTCCAGGCAATGGGCAACAGCGTCTACAGTATGCTGATCTCCTTTATGCGCCAGCTAGTCTGCCTGATCCCGCTCGCGTTTCTGTTCGCGCAGACCGGCGATGTCTCAAAGGTGTGGCTGGCATGGCCCATCGCGGAGGTAGTCTCCGTTTTATGCGGGCTGTTCTTCCTGAACCGGGTCAATAAGCAGCTGATCCGGCCGATGCGGGAAGCATAGGAAACCGAAGGCGGCTGCGCTTCCTGGAAGTGGAAGGCGTAGCCGCTTAAATATTCATTCGATTTTTCATTTATGCTCTGGCTCACGCATCCATCCCTGCATATAACCGCACGATTTCCTTTAACTCCCGCACGACCGCATCCATGCCTTCCGCCGTGATATGCTCATAAGGACCGTGGGCAGCGTATCCGCCCGTGCCGAGGTTCGGGCATGGCAGTCCCATGAAAGAAAGGCGAGCTCCGTCTGTGCCGCCGCGGATGGGTACCGTCACCGGCTGAAGTCCTGCGCATCTGGCTGCTTCCTTCGCGTTGTCGATCAGATGCATGCAGCTCTCGATCTGCTCACGCATATTCCGATACTGCTCCCGCAGGGTAAGGGTAACTGTCCCTTCCCCATACTTTTCATTTAACAGATTTGTGATATGGCGCATCGTCTCCAGGCGACACTCATACATCGCAGCACTGTGATCCCGGATGATGTATTCCAGGCAGGCCTCCGAGACATCCCCGGACATGCCGTGCAGATGATAAAAGCCTTCGTAGCCTTCTGTATCGCGGGGCGTGTCTCCCGCGGGCAGCATAGAATTGAATTCCATGGCGACCAGAGCCGCGTTGATCATCGTGTCCTTGCTGCTGCCGGGATGCACGGAAAATCCGCGGATTTTCACCTTCGCCGCGGCGGCATTGAAATTCTCGTACTCGATCTCGTTTTCCGCACCGCCATCCACTGTGTAGGCATACTTCGCTCCAAATCCGGGGACATCAAACGCGTCCGCGCCGCGCCCGATCTCCTCGTCCGGCGTAAATGCCAGGCAAATTTTCCCATGTGAAAAGATTTTTCCTTTCTCTCCGCCAGAGAAACCGATTCTTTCCTCACTGTCCTGGGCACCTGTTTTTCTCTCACCGTCCGCCTGCAGGATTTCCTCTGCCATCGTCAGAATTTCCGCGATCCCGGCCTTGTCATCCGCACCGAGCAGTGTATTCCCCTCCGCAGTGATCAGAGTGCGTCCTTTTAAAGCAGGTAAATGCGGAAAATCCTTCACCCTGATGACGCGTCCGCTCTCCCCTAGCACGATATCCTCTCCGTTATAGTTTTCTGTCACACACGGCTTCACACCCTCGCCGTTAAAATCCGGCGCCGTATCCATGTGCGCGATAAAGCCGATCACCGGGGCGTTCTCATATCCGGGAGTCGCCGGAATTTCACCATAGACGTAGCCCTGGTCATCCATCCGAGCATGAGCAACTCCCAGTTCCCTCATTTCCTCCACAAGCAGTCTGGCCAGATCCAGCTGCCTTTCAGCGGACGGCACGGTCTCACTCTCTTCGTCACTGGTTGTGTAAATTTTTACGTATTGCAGTAATCTCTCATATGCACGCATTTGTTATCTTACCTCCTGAAATATAAATGTTGGTATATCTTCTATAGCTTACAGACAATTCGGGCAGCAAAAGAGGGATGATCTTCCATAGAAATCTTTTGCTTAAATACAGACATTATTATACCCACGATCCCTTCTTTTTGCAATAGAGCAGATTCACTGAGACCTTTCAGAGAAAAGACTTTATAAACTTTATAAACGCTGTAAAGACTGTAAAAGCCGTTGTATGGATAGCGTAGGGAAAGTGTTGTATGGATAGCAAAAGTTCTGTTTGACATTACAGGTCCGGATGTTTAGAATAAGAGCTGAATCCGATTGTAATTTATTTTCAGGTGATTGCGATATGGATTCACAATCTATACCAAAACAGGAGGAACATTATGGAATATTTAAAGCTGGCGGAAGAGAGATATTCTGTTCGCAAATTTAAACCGGAGCATATCAGGCAGGCTGACCTGGACGTCATCCTGCGAGCAGGGCAGGTTGCACCGACAGCAGTAAATAAGCAGCCGCAGCGTGTACTGGTTATCAACACAGACGAGAGCGCGGCAAAGCTAAAGCTATGCTCGGCATCCCAGAGCCATGCCCCGACAGCCCTGCTTGTCTGCTATGACAGGACAAAGTGCTGGAGGCGCCGCTACGACGGCAAGGAAAGTGGAGAGGTGGACGCCTCTATTGTCACAACACATATGATGCTTGCCGCCGCGGATATCGGAGTTGGCTCCGTCTGGGTCATGAGCTTTGATCCGGAAAAGACCCGGGAAACCTTTTCCCTGCCGGAAGAATATGTGCCGGTCGCTTTTTTGATGCTGGGATATCCTGCGGACGATGCGGAGCCCGCGCCTCTGCATATGGAAAAGCTTCCACTGTCGGAAATGGTATCTTACGAGTGATTTTGCTGCAAAAAGATTCCGATTGCTTTTCTCATAAGATGCAATTCTCTAAAACTCAAAACGCGGGAGGAAGCGATTACTATTATGAATAATTTCAACAATATGTGGGATTTCCCCATTGTCGATGGTGTGTCACTTCCTGACGCAAACCGTATTCATCCTCTTATGCAAAAAAGAGTGGAAACGCTTGTACAGGTGCTGAAAGAAGACAGGAACATTCGCAGAATTGTTTTATTTGGAAGTTCACTGGAATTTCGATGTGACAGCTACAGTGATATTGACCTCTATATTGAGAAATATGCCCCGGATAAGAAGCTTTGTCACCTCCCCGATCTGGGTTGTGACATGGATATCGTTACGAACCTGCCCCATACTTCCAGACTCTATCAGGAAATAGATCGGACAGGTCTGCTGTTATTTGACAGGGAGCCGCCACAGAACTAGCAGCAGAGATGACAGGGGATTCTTTAAATCCACAACGGATGGCAACAGAATCGACACCCAATCAGTTAAACACTACCATTAAGATGGAGGACATCATGTGTGACATTCGTTTGTTCCGAAGTGCACGAATGGATTATAGAACCGCTGAAATGATCTGGCGGGAACAGACAAATGATGAAATGATTTTAAATAACGCCGCTTACCATTTGCAGCAGGCTGTAGAAAAGGTTTTAAAGGGTGCTCTGGAATGTGTCGGGGTTACGGTTCCATATTCGCATAAAATCAGCAAGCTTGTAGCCATGATTTTCAATAACGGAGCTAATCTTACCATCACTGACTGGCTGGATGACCATGCGGAAATGCTGAGTGAATGGGAGACGGAAACACGGTATAACATGGATTTCCTCGTCGAAAAGCGGAAACTGAACCGCGCAATGGAAGAGGTTCGGAATTTTATGGAAATAAATGGCCTGAAAGATACACTGAGGGAAGAGCTTCTGGAACCTGAAAAGAAAGCAAAGCTGCTGCTCTGTCTCCCTGAAGAAAAAAGGAACTGCTCTGAATTTGAGCTGAACTGCTACTATATTCTGTTTAAAAAGAAACTATAATATATATATTTTTCAAGGCTCAGTCAAATATCCGTGCAAGCTATGTCATAAGGTGTCGGCAAAGCCGACGGATTATGACTCCGGCTACTTGGCTCGTTGCTTCGCGGGAATAAGCGGGCAGGAGGTTTCCTTTTTGTCTCCTGCCCGCTTTAACGCCTGCATTGCAAAACCTGTCGATTAGCATCTGAGCGCCTGCCATCCAGGACATTATACCTAACCCGGATAAACCGGAATCGAAATTTTGCCATTTTGCGCAAAAAATCGTTTGTAAGTGCCTAATGCACTACGCCTGTATTACTTCTAGAGCATTTCATCTAAAGTATTCTATCTAAAATATTGCATTTATATCTTTTTATTTTGCAGCTTCTATCTTGCGCTTACCACATCTGCATGTAGTCTCGCATCCAGAAATAAAGATCCGGATACTCATGGGGCGCGAATCGTCTTCCAAAGAAGCGCTCTACCAGATGAATATATCCCGGCTCATACCGTCCGCCCATCAGTGCTTCGAGTGCTTTGAACACGCGCCAGGATTCATCGTAGCCCATCGTGTTCATCCCCGGAGCCTGCCGCATTCCGAAAGGAAGTGCCGGCGGATGAGGCGGTCTTCTTCTTGCGCCTCCCAGAGGCGGCGTCGGATGTCCTACCCCCGGTCCTGTCCTGCGGCCTCCGGCCGAACCACTCACACCGCCGCCCATTGGAGCGCGTCCAAGCGGGCTTACAGGCACACGTCCGCCTCCCGGAGCAGCTCCATTTCCTGCTGCTCCACATCCCGGACCAGCCTGAGGTGTCATTTTGCCGCCAATTGAACCGCCTTGCGAGCCCCTGCCGCCAATCGGGCTCCCCTGCGAACTCCTGCCGCTAACTGGGCTGCTCTGTGAATTCCGGCCACCTGACAGCCCGCTATGTGCATTTTTGCCGCCGGACGGGCTGCCCATGCCGCCGCCTCTGGAAGAGGCGCCTCCCGCTCTTCCGGAGCTGCTTCCTCCGCCCGCGCATTTCCCTGCGCCGGACATCGAATGTCCTCCTCCTGCTCTTTCTGCCATAATGATATCCCCCTTCCTAACCCGGACAAACCGGAATCAAAATCAGCGTTTCCGTTTTAAATTCCGGCATTTTTACATCTCCTTCCGCCCGCACCCAAGTACATAAGTCAGTATAACACCCTCAGAGTCAAAAAACAATCAGGCGTTTTCCTGTATCAGCACTTCACCGCTTCCTTACGCTCAGAAAATCCATAGGTTTCCAGTGCGTCGAACACCTCGTGCTCCGTAAAGCCAAAGCTGTCCTCGTACTGCTCCGTGGTAGTTGTCACGACCGCCAGATTGTTCAGATCTGAAAAGATCGACTCCTGCGTAATTCTCGTAATACCGGTCATCAAGCCCTTTCTCAAATAGGGATTGTCCTTAAACGCAGCGTGAAACATGCGGCAAATGTATTTAATGAAAGATACGGCGCATCCGGGCAATCGCAAGAATCAAATCTTCTGTTTATTATATACAAGATTTCCCCGGCCGCCATCTACCCGCTGCATCTGCGGCGTCATCGCCTTCGCGATCAGGCCATGGGTTTCTCTGAAATCAAACGGTATGTCGTCCGTCCTGCCAGCCTTGATATCCTCACAGACCGCAATCACATCTTCGATGATCTCCTTATGGCCGTTTCCGTCCCCATGCGACAGATATACGGTATCAAATCTGCCCTTCAGCTTTTCATTCAGACATATTAAGCTCTCTTCGTATTCTGTGACAGTAGTCGAATAGGTGTCATACAAGAAAGTAAAGTAATTGCAGGCATCTCCGAGCAGAACCGAACGCTCCTCGGGAATCAGCATTACGACCGAGCCTCTGGTGTGCCCAGGGCAGGCAAAGATCTCAATATGGATCCCGCCCAGATCAAAGCTCATGCCTTCCTTCAGGTCATGAAAGCTCCCGCAGTCTGCCGCCGGAATCAGATCCTCCTCTGTGACCCCAAGCTCCGGCGAACACATAGACAGTCCATCGCACCGCATCCCGTAATCACTGTGCGACACGTAGATATAATCGTCCTCATGATTCATATAGACTGTATCAAACTCGCCGGCTCCCATTGCGTGGTCGACGTGCCCATGGGTCAGAAGCACCGTCACTGGCTTGTCTGTCAGCTGATCCACACAGCTTTTCAGGCTGCCGATCCCGCTCCCGGTGTCGAGAAGTGCCGCCTCTTTCTCTCCCTCTACCAGATACATCAGTTCCGTGGAAAAAGCATAAATCCTTGTCACATGCTCCGTCAGCTTTTCCGTTTTAAATTCCAGCATTTTATTATCTCCTGCTATTCCTTTGGTTATGATCTGTACATACCGGCCGCTTAAGATCGTGTTCAGTCGGCCACTGCGTTACAAAGTAAAAACCATGGTCACTTTCCCACTGTTTTATCATACGCTGCCTTCACCGCATCCATTGCGGCACTGCGGAACCCGGCTCTCTCCAGGGCATGCACACCCGCGATCGTCGTCCCGCCCGGCGAACACACCGCATCCTTTAAGGCACCAGGATGGCGGCCGCTCTCCTGTACAAGCGAAGCCGCGCCAATCAGAGTCTGGCATGCATAATCAATGGCTTTCGCTCTTGGAAGTCCACACTCCACAGCTCCGTCGGAGAGTGCCTCGATAAATAAATATACATATGCGGGCCCGCACCCGGATAGAGCGCTGGCCGCGTCAATCAGATGCTCCGCGATGTAATCCATTCGTCCGGTCGCAGACATGATCTGGTCAAATTGCTGCAGCTGCTTTTGGTTTACCTCTGGCGACGCGCATGCAAGCGTCATCCCCTTGCCAATCGAGACGGGCGTATTCGGCATGATCCGGATGACCGGGTACGCGCCTCCTGCCATTCGCTGAATGTCGGCGATCGTCAGGCCTGCCGCCATGGTGACCAGGAGTACCCCTCTTGCCCGTTCGGTTACAGACGCCCCGTTTCCAATTTTCTCGTTTTCATACTGCTCGTTTCCTTCCCCTTCCGATCCTTTTCCCATGCAGAACCTCTGTGCCAGCTCTTCGCGCAGCGGAAGCAGCATCTCCTCCATCATCGCAGGCTTGACGCCCAGAAAAATAATCTCACACGCGGACACGGCATCCTGATTGCTTCCCGTCCGGGCCCCCAGCTCTGCGGCAAGAGTCTCCGCTTTGGAAGCCGACCTGTTGGCAAGCAGGATCTGTGTCGGGTCAACTGTCCGCGCAACCGCTCTGGCGATCGCGGAACCCATATTGCCGCAGCCTATAAAACCGATCTTTCCACTCATGTCAAAATCCTTTCTATAACAGTACCGTTTTTTCCCTGCGAAGTGTTCTGCCGATGAGTCTCAGGCGAAGATGCATCCCTTATTATGGCAGCTGTCAGAATCCTTCATGCAGATGTCCCATGCCGTAGCACGGTCACCGCACGTTCCCATTTCCATGAATGATATACTTATAGGTAGTGAGCTCCTCAAGCCCCATCGGTCCTCTGGCATGCAGCTTCTGAGTGGAAATGCCCATTTCACAGCCAAGCCCGAATTCACCGCCGTCAGTAAATCGCGTCGAAGCGTTTACATATACAGCCGCCGAATCAATCGACTGCGTGAACTGCTCTGCCGCCGCATCATCTCTGGTAATAATCGCATCCGAATGGCCGGTTGAATGCTCCGAGATATGCGCGATTGCATCCGGCAGAGAATCCACGACCTTCACCGCCAAAATGTAGTCCAAAAATTCCGTGTCAAAGTCCTCCGGCCTAGCCGATACCAGAAACTTTTCTGTCTCGCCGCCAATTCCGTCCCGGATACGCTGCAGGCGCTGTACCACCGGGTGTGTCTGGGCGGAAACAACCGATACGGACGTTTCGGATCCATCACCCTTCAAGGCAGCTGCCTCTTCCCTGGTCTCTTCCTCGATCAGAGTTTCCCCGGAATTTGCTTCTATCTCATTGACGCTGTTTTCCGGAACAGGAAGGATGTCTTCCATGTCAGCTTCTTCCACAATCTCCTCATCCTGGATCAGAATCTGTGCCGCCCTTTCATCCAGCCGCAGCTCCACCGGGGGTTCCAGCTCCTGCAGGCGGTCGTCAATCAGACGTTTTTTCAGCTTTGGAAGAAATTCCTCCGCGATATCCTGATGTACGACACAGACCTCCTCCGCGTTGCACACGCTCGGGCGGCTGGTCTTCGCATTCACAATAATATTAAGAGCCATCTCCTGATCTGCCGCACGGTCCACATAAACATGGCAGATGCCGGTCCCGGTCTCAATACAGTTAACCGTGGCATTTTCCACGCAGGCGCGGATCAGTCCCCTGCCTCCTCTGGGGATTAACAGATCGACATACCCCTTGGCCGTCATCAGCTCCATCGAACTCTGCCGGGTCGTATCCTGCACCAGCTGCACAAGGTCTTCCGGCAGCCCGACCTTTGCCAGGCCGTCCCGGAGTGCGTTTGTGATCGCGTTCGCGGATAAAAAGGCCTCCTTACCGCCGCGAAGAATACAGGCATTTCCGCTCTTGATGCAGAGCGCCGCTGCGTCACTGGTAACGTTCGGCCTGCTCTCATAGATGATCGCAATCACCCCCATCGGCACGGAACGCTTCTGAATCAGAAGTCCGCCCGGGCGGGTCGTCTCGCGCAGCACGCGGCCTACCGGATCCGGCAGAGCCGCCACATCAAGGATGCCCTCGGCCATCGCCTGAATCCGGCCTGTCGTCAGCAGCAGCCGGTCAAGCATGACATCGGAGATCATCCCCCTGGCGCGATCCATGTCCTTTTTGTTTTCACTCAGGATCTCATCCGAATGCCAGAGCAGCGCGTCCGCCATCGCCTTGAGTGCGTCGTCCTTCTGCCTCGAGGTAACCGTCAGCAGCCCGGGAGCCGCTGCCTTTGCTTTTTTCAAAATCTCCGCTGTCGTTATCATAGCTGTTCCTTTCTGGTCCATATTAAGGCCGTGCATCTAATGCTGTGCATGCTATAAAAGATTATCTGGTTTCGAAATTTTAAAAGTTCCAAAAGAGTATGGTCGAATCCCACAGTCTTTAAACACTAAATATCCCGTCAATCATGTGAAACCTCATCCTGAAAATTTATCATTTAAAGTCGGTGCTCTGATTTCTGATCAAGATATCTTCTTTGCCACAAACCGGGTGCCTATCTCTTTTCCTTCCATAATATCATACAAAATCTCCGGGTGCTCCCCGTTCGCGATAATCATATCGCAGCCGGCATCCATGGCGATCTGCGCGGCATTCAGCTTCGCAGACATACCACCGGTGCCAAAATCGCTCCCGGCTCCGCCCCCCAGCGCGCGCAACCCGGGCGTGATTTCCTCCACCCGGGAGATTAGCTTCGCATCCGGATCCTTGTGCGGATCCGCCGTAAAAAGCCCGTCAATATCAGATAAAAGGACAATCAGATCTGCGTCGACAATCGTAGAGACCAGCGCGGCCAGACTGTCATTCTCGCCGATAAAAAACTCCTCCGTGGCGACCGAGTCATTCTCATTGATGATCGGAAGCACATGAAAGTCCAACAGCCGAAAAAACGTGCTATGCAGATTCGCCCGGCGCGACTCATCCTCAATATCCGAGCGCGTCAGCAAAACCTGCGCGACACAGTGATTGTACTGCTGAAACAGCTTGTCATACGTATACATCAGCTCACACTGGCCGACTGCGGCAGCCGCCTGCTTTGTCGAAATGTCCTCCGGCTTTTTGAGAAGCCCCAGCTTGCCGGAGCCCATCCCCGTCGCGCCGGAGGAAACAAGAAGCACCTCATTGCCCGCGTTTTTGATGTCACTAAGTACCTTGCAAAGCATCTCCACGCGGCGGATATTCAGATTGCCCGTACTGTGCGCCAGCGTGGAGGTACCTACCTTTACTACCAGTCTCATATTCTGCCTCTCCATGAATGTATATTTTCTGAAACTTAACCCGGATCAACCGGAACTGAAAGCGACTGCTGTCTTCTTATGATCACTGTCGTCCAGATAGATTAACGTGATTTTCCCTGTCTTTCTTTGTGATGAAATACGAAAAGGAGGCGGACGAGCCACCTCCTTTTTGTCCGCGCACAAATTATAACAAAAAACATGCGCTACCGCAAGATATACTTTTTACTATCGTTATGTAGATTCATTCAAAGCATCAAATATTTCATCGTTTACCTCGCTCTTTTGACCAAACATTGACTTTCCAGCACAATTTGCTCATTCAAAAGGTAATGGCGACATTACGAGATTATTGCAGTGCCGCCCCCTTACCCATCACAGCAGTGGAGTCATATAAATCGGCAGATACAGGATTTCGTTCTCCTCCTTATAGTCCTTCGTGTGCATCACGATCGGCATATCCATATACTTGCCGTACTTCGTCCGGAACTTTTTCAATGAAGATAACGTATACCGCTCACCGGATTTTACCTCGATTGGTGAAATGTTTTGTGCACTGGTGATCCTGCATTTTGCGATCAGAAAGTCAATCTCCATCCTTGCGCTGGCATCTGTTCGTGAGGATTTTGAAAAAAAGTAGAGCCTGTGCCCGGAAGCCGCCAGCATCTGCGCCACGATGTTTTCCATCAGCATGCCTTCATTTACCGTAAGCTTGTCAAACAACAGTTTTCGGTAGATTTCCTCCGATACGATATCCTTCTCATCAAAGGCGTGGCTGATCAGCAAACCGGTATCGGCCAGATAACACTTCATGGTTTTCCGGTCCATATTCATTTTCAGTCCGACGTTCGGCTCGGAACAGTTGTAGCAGTTATTTACAATCATGGCATCGGCCAGCCAGAAGAAAGGCTGCTCGTATTGCCTTGTTCTTGCCCCCGACCGGATATCCTTCAGACGGAACTTTTTCTCATGACGAGACAGTTGCGACGGTATCTGATCAAAAATAGCCTCGACCGCCAACTCATTTCCGGCGGAATGCTTGCGGATATCCTCCCGATAAAGTGTAAGAATTCCTCTCTTTATGTGGTCCACCTCGGTGAAATCCTTTTTACCCTGATAGGCTTCCACTGCCTGAGGCATCCCGCCGACAATCAGATACTGCCGGAAATAATCCATAGCTTTCCGGTGCATCGCCTGCCCCATGGGACGCTTTTTCTCATAACAGGAGCGAATCAGGGGCATCAGCGTCTCATTCTCCATAGCCCACAGGAATTCCTCAAAATCCATGGGATACATGTAGACATGCTCCTCCTCTGAAGGGATCATAATGTCCCGGACGTTTTTCCGTATCGACATAAGAGAACCGGTTTCCAGATAGGCATATCTTCCGTCCGCTACCAGATATTTAATAGCTCCTCTCGCCCGCGGGAACATCTGCACCTCGTCAAATATGATCAGCGTCTCTCCCTGATAAAGGCGTACATTATAATAGCCTGACAGATACAGAAAAAATGTGTCCAGATCATCGGCACTATACCGAATTCGGCATAGTGCCGACTATACCGAAGTTGAAACTATGC
>JAJQBS010000117.1 GCA_021203145.1 Lachnospiraceae bacterium
CACAAACAGGTGTTCCCTTTACTACTTTTCCTACAAAAATTTTACGCTAACTGCGTTTTTCATAGGAACTTTTGCGAATAATTTGCGTTTTCCATATGAACTCTCGCGAATAATTTGCGTTTTCCATATGAACTTTCACAAACCATCGACTTTTTAAAAGCTGCGTCAGTAATCCTGACACTGCAGAGCAAACTGCCTCTTGAAAAAATTGCAGTATATCAAAATATGTCCATTGATGAAGTACGCAAAATAGAGGCTATAATGTTAAGCTAAGACTTCTTCCTGCGCAAAATTTTCTGAGCATTACCCGTCCAGACTTTCAACAGGAATATCTGCAACATGCGTTCGCCAAACGCGTCAAAAGAAGCGGGAATGTCAGAACATCTGACTTTCCCGCTTTCATTATCATATCTGCTTTTTCTGAGCTGTAAATCATTTAGCACTCTGCTCCCCGCCATTGACAGGGGAGGCAATATGATCTCCGAAAAGCATCCGGCTCCTGCCCCTGTCATTGGCCGGAACAACAACTTTATCCGAGCACCGCCGCGAACCCTTTCTCCAGATCCGCGATCAGGTCATCCACATGCTCCGTGCCGATGGAAAGGCGGATGGTGTTCGGCCGGATCCCCTGGTCCAGAAGCTCTTCCGGTGAGAGCTGGGAGTGGGTCGTGGTCGCCGGATGAATCACCAGACTCTTAACATCCGCCACATTGGCCAGCAGGGAGAAGATTTCCAGGCTGTCGATAAACTTCCACGCCTCCTCCTGGCCGCCCTTGATCTCAAAGGTGAAAATGCTGGCTCCGCCGTTCGGGAAATATTTCTGGTACAGCTCGTGATCCGGATGGTCAGGCAGCGACGGGTGGTTGACCTTCTCTACCTGCGGATGCCCCGCCAGGTACTCCACGATCTTTTTGGTGTTCTCCGCATGCCGCTCCAACCGCAGAGAGAGGGTCTCCACGCCCTGCAGAAGCAAAAAAGCATTGAACGGGGAGATGGTCGCGCCGGTATCCCGCAGAAGAATCGCGCGGATATAGGTGGCAAAAGCTGCCGGGCCCGCTGCATCTACAAAGGAAACGCCATGATAGCTGGGATTTGCCGCCGCGATCGGCGCATATTTCCCGGACGCCTTCCAGTCAAATTTTCCTGAGTCGACGATGACGCCTCCGAGTGTCGTGCCGTGACCGCCGATGAACTTGGTCGCGGAGTGGACGACAATGTCCGCGCCGTGCTCAATCGGCCGGATCAGATACGGGGTGCCAAAAGTATTGTCGATCACCAGCGGAAGGCCATGCTTATGGGCAATCTCAGCGATCGCGTCGATATCCGGGATATCGCTGTTCGGATTGCCAAGAGTCTCCAGATAAACCGCCTTTGTGTTCTCCTGGATCGCGGACTCGACCTCCTCAAGGTTGTGCGCATCCACGAAGGTTGTGGAAATCCCGTACTGCGGGAGGGTGTGCGCCAGCAGATTGTAGCTGCCACCATAGATGGTCTTCTGCGCAACAATATGCTCCCCGGCCTGCGCCAGCGCCTGAATCGTGTAGGAGATGGCCGCCGCGCCGGACGCTACCGCCAGCGCCGCAACGCCGCCCTCCAGAGCCGCCAGCCTTTTTTCCAGCACATCCTGCGTAGAATTCGTGAGGCGGCCGTAAATGTTCCCCGCGTCCGTCAGTCCGAAGCGCGCCGCCGCGTGTTCCGAATTGTGAAATACATAGGAGGTCGTCTGATAAATCGGCACCGCTCTCGCGTCGGTAGCCGGGTCTGCCTGTTCCTGTCCTACATGAAGCTGAAGTGTCTCAAATCTGTATTCGCTCATTTTTCTGGTTCCTTTCTCTTTTTGGTAAAACGGCCGGAGCCGTTTTTCTGTTTTTAAACTGGAACCATCATAGCACTCTTTTCCTACTATGTCAATAGGTATAATGTGATTTTATGGAGTTTCCTCCACTTCTTTCCATGCAAGCTCGTCCGCAAGCCGCGCAAACTGCTCCAGCGTCAGGGTTTCACCGCGCACGGTCTCACTTAAGCCCGTCTTTCGCAGAGCCTCTGCGATCTGCTCCTTCGAAAAATCCAGCTCCGCTGCGTTTTTCAGGCCATTTACAAGCGTCTTCCTGCGCTGGCCGAAGGATGCATGTATGATGGAAAACAGCAGCTTCTCATCCTTTACCGTGACAGCGGGCTTTCCCCGGCGTGTCAGACAAATGACCGCGCTGCCGACCCCCGGCCGGGGGATAAAGCAGTTCTGGGGCACGTTCGCGGCCAGATAGGGATGGGCATAATACTGGACGGCGAGCGAGAGCGCCCCATAGTCCTTCGTTCCCGGCCCCGCCTGCATCCGGAGCGCCACCTCCTTCTGTACCATGACTGTAATACTCTCTAGCGGTACGTCACTCTCCAGAAGCCCCATCACAATCGGCGTTGTGATGTAATAAGGAAGATTTCCGACCACCTTGATCGGACGGCCGGCGTTTTTCTCCCGGGCGAGCGCGGCGATATCCACCTTCAGGATGTCCTGGTTGAGCACCGTCACGTTCTCATATTCGCCTAATGTTTCCTCCAGAATCGGAATCAGATCCCGGTCAATCTCGACCGCAACCACCTCACGCGCCGCCTCCGCCAGATATTGTGTCAACGTCCCGATCCCCGGTCCGACCTCCAATACAAAATCATTCGGCGTAATCCCGGCTGCCGCAATGATTTTCTCAAGCACATGCGCGTCAATCAGAAAATTCTGACCGTATCGTTTCTGAAAATGAAAATCATTCCTCTGAATGATTTCAATTGTTTTCTGCGGGTTTGCAAGCTTCTCCATGATAATCTCCCTGTGTCTGCAGGTTTCTCCGACTGTCTCCGAAAATACGGTACACCCGCAGTGCATTCTCATACGTAAGGTCTTCCACCTCCTGCGGCGTCATTCCCCTGATCCCGGCAATCGCCTCGATCACAAGTGGAAGATACAGAGAGGAATTGCGCCTTCCCCGGTGCGGCGCGGGCGCCAGATAGGGGCAGTCAGTCTCGATCACGATGTGATCCATCGGCACCGCTGCGACGACCTCCTTCATCACACGCGCATTTTTGAATGTGACCACGCCGCCGACGCCGATATAATAACCGAGCTTCACGTATTCCCGCGCCATCTGCGCGGACGCGGAAAAGCAGTGGATAATGCCGCCCGTCGTCCCGGCGTGTTCTGCCTTCATAATGTCAAAGGTATCCTGCGCCGCGTCCCGGCTGTGGATGTTGACCGGAAGATTCACGTCCTTCGCCATCTGCAGCTGGCGCACAAACCATTGCTTCTGTGTATCATGATTTTCTTTATTCCAGTAATAATCCAGCCCGATTTCGCCGACTGCCACCGTCTTGTCCCGACGGCAAAGCTCGTACAAACTGTGCAGCTTTTCCTCATCCAGAGAGCCAACCTCGTCCGGATGCACGCCCACAGCCGCATAGATGAACGGATACTGATCTGCAAGCTTCTGGCTCTCTTCCACTCCCGCAAGCGAAGCACCCATGTTTACAATACCGGCAATTCCGGATGGCTCCATCTTTGCGAGCAGCTCCTCCCTGTCCTCATCAAACGCCTCATCATCATAATGTGCATGTGTATCGAAAATCATTATCGAACCCCCTGTCAAAGTCCAGGCGCCATTGATCATAAAATAAAACGAATCCGTTTTACATGATATCTGCGGCCCTCCTTACACTCCTGTATCTGCCATCATCATACAGGGCTCTCAGCTGCTTTTCAAGTCCTGACGCAAAATTGTAATAAAATCTTTATATACCTTTGCCCGATTCTGTGGTAAACTACACGTAACAAATTGCAAACCGGATCTTCGAGACTCGCCTGTACAACTATTTTCTTTCCTCCGAGAAGGAACGAAAAAGCGAAATATATCGGCTCGGGGAACGAGAAAAATATCATTTTATCCAAAATGGTGAGTTGAAATTCCTATAATCAGCGCGGTGAAAAACAGCTCAGCGACTATCTGGACTATTATCATCTGGACAAAGGCTATATGCTGAGCTTCTGTTTCAATAAGAATAAAACAATCGGCCTCCACGAGGTACAGCTGAAAGACAGGCTGCTCGTGGAGGCAGTGGTATAAATGTGCGCCAGATTTGATCACCACCACAGGATATACACCAGTGTCAGTGTAAATCCAATGATTACGAGCAGCAGGCCATAGGAAAGACTCCGGCTGATGACGGTGCTGCTCTCTCTCCAGACATCATAACGAAGCGCGACCTCGCGCCGGTAATCGACCGCGCGGGGATTTTTCCGTCTCCAGGTATGATTCGCCAGCGCCTGCACCGCATTCAGTACGGTTCCGATCGCGGCGGTCAGGACATTGCCCCAGGCACGTTCATGGGGTTTCGGCGAATCCTTATAGACGGTTTTCCGCAGTCCGACAACGGAAAGATCTGTCAGGCTGTCCAGCAGGCGGGCTAATACATGGCCGACCGGAATCAGGATGGCGGTCAGAGTATCCGTCATCACGTCCAGCACATGGCAGACCGCCCCGCATACAAAAGGCAATACCTGTAAAAGAAGAGGCCGGTAAAGCTTTTCCTCCAGATCCAGCCAGGTCGGCCAGGCGTTGATGTAAGTATGATCCTTTATCAACAGCTTTCGGATCACAAACAAATACACAATCACACCGATGCCGATGGAAATCAGTCCGCCGGAGAGATTTTTCAGGCTGAAATAGCTGACTGTCTCACCAAATTCCTCGAGCCCCATAAAGGCCTGCCCGATGCGGGCGGCCCGATCCATAATGGTGTGCGGAAACAGTCCCCAGATCAGCAGAACCAGGGCACTGCCGGCAAGGGCAAAGGTGCTGGCAGGGTTCATGTACGTTTTCTGGGCATCGTATTTTCTCTGAAGGCCTTCATCTGCGTTCTTTTCCACACAGATCGACACAAACAGCTTAGTCATATACGCCACGGTCATGCCGCCGGAGAGCAGGAACAGATACTCGAGCGCCTGGAAAATCCAGCCGCCGCCATACTCCAGGATGCTCTCGTGCAGCAGGGTTTTGCTGATATATCCGCCAAAGCACGGGATGCCGCCGATCGCCAGGGCGCCGACCAGAAAAATGACCTTCAGCAGGGGCTTTTTCCTGCCGTAGCCGCGGATCACATTCAGGTCAAGGGCATGCGCGTTCATATAAATCACACCGGCGGCCATAAACAGCACCAGCTTGATCATCGAATGGTTCATCATGTGCAGCAGCGTCCCGTGCACGGCCAGCGCGTTTTCCTCGCCGAGCATGCACTGCATGCCAACGCCGATCAGGATAAACCCGATCTGCGACATGGACGAGCAGGCGAGGGTTCGTTTCAGGTTGATGGAAAACACCGCAAGCAGCGCCCCTCCGAACATTGTGGCCGCGCCGATCGCCAGAATCAGCACACCCCACTGCTTATCGTACAGAAACAGACTGCAAGTAACCGCAAGCACACCAAAGATCCCGGTCTTGGTCAGAATTCCGGAGAGCAGCGCCGAGGCCGGGGCCGGCGCCACCGGATGCGCCTTCGGCAGCCAGATGTGCAGCGGAAACGCGCCCGCCTTTGCCCCGAACCCGAAAAGCATGCATCCGCCCAGTGCGTATAGAATCGGCTTGTTGTCATAAGCGGCGGCTGCAGCCGAAAGCTCTGAAATGGTGAGCGTTCCCAGCTCATGCCAGACGCCGAAGATGCCCATCAGCATTACCAGGCCGCCCGTCACAGCCACCGCCAGATAGGTGTCCGCCGCGCGCAGAGCCGCGTTGTTTTCCTCATGCGCCACCCAAACGTAAGAGGTAAAAGACATCATCTCGAAAAAAATAAAGGTCGTATACAGATCTTCTGACAAAAACACGCCCATCGTCGCACCGAGTGTCAGCAGGAAAAACACATAGAAACGATCCGGTGACGGCTCGGACTCCTCTTCCAGCACACAGTCACCGTTTTTCGAGCCGGGGGCGTCATGTTCCCCCGGAGTGCCTGATTTTTTTCCCGAATGCGAATGTCCGGAAAAATATTCCGGGCACAGCAGCGCTGTCATCATCCACATCAGTCCGGCGATCAGCCCATAAAGAAGACGAAATCCATCCAGCGTAAAGTGCAGGCCAAAGCCGCAGATGCCGGGGATCTCCAATGTCAGCAGAGCGTCAGACGCCGTCTCCGCTTTTGAAGCGAAGCCAATAAACAAAGCCAGCATCAGCAGAAACTCGGTGATCGCCACAAAATCAGCCGCCAGTGCGCTGCCTTTTGGAAGAACACGCGGCCGTCCATCGTTTTCTTCTGAACGCCATCCGCGCAGCGCCCAGGCTGCAATCCCTCCGATAATCGGATAAAACACGGGCACTGCCAGAATTACATTCGCCATCTTCATCATCCTCCTTCTAATCCGGATAAACCAGGATCCGTTTTTATCGTAAGTCATGATGCGGCGATTTTTCACTACACCACTACATGAAAAAGTCC
The DNA here is from genome assembly GCA_021203145.1 of Lachnospiraceae bacterium. Taxonomy (GTDB): domain Bacteria; phylum Bacillota; class Clostridia; order Lachnospirales; family Lachnospiraceae; genus Choladousia. The sequence goes on from JAJQBS010000117.1 coordinate 6,469, forward strand.
TTTTTCGGATATTACCCGATTGCCGATGCGATCTGTGTAAACGCGTCAAGCAGCGGCTGCGGGTGCAGACCAATCACAAACATCGCCGCCACGAAAACCACCAGAGGCAGCAGCATCATCCAGCCCGGGTCGCGTACTTCCTCATATGCTGCTTTTTTCTCAGCCGGCGGCATACCTGGCTCCACTTCACTATTTTTATTGCAAAAAGCGCGGACAGAAATCGTCAGCATGTAGATCGCGGTCAGCAGCGCGGAGATTAAAAGTGCCGCCACTCCGACCACCGCCAACGGATGTGTGCTGTCAATCGCCGCTTTTACCAGCGTCCACTTACTGATAAAGCCAGGCAGCCCCGGCACGCCCATCAGCGCCATCCCGGAGATCGTAAAAATCACAAACACCTTAGGCATTTTTTTGCCAAGGCCGTCCAGCTGATAGATGTATTCATTGCCGCTCTGCACGATCACAGCGCCGGCGCAGAAAAACGAACAGATCTTGATCACCGCGTGGCAGACCATATGCGTCAGTGCCCCGGTCAGACCGAGAGGACTCATCAGCGTGACACCAAACAGGATATAGGAAAGATTGCTCACAGTGGACCAGGCCAGGCGGCGTTTCAGATGCGTCTCCTTCAGGGCGCGGCTGCAGCCGTAAACAATCGTAAAAATCACCGGAATCATCACCGCCGTCTGCGCCCACGTGCCGCGCAGGAATTCGGTGCCAAAGCTATAGTAGGTGATACGCATCGTCGCAAACGCTCCGGCCTTGACGACCGCCACAGCGTGCAAAAGAGCCGTAACCGGCGTCGGGGCGACGCCCGCCTTCGGCAGCCAGCCAGAAAACGGAAACATCGCTGCCTTCATGCTGAACCCTAAAAAGCAAAAGACGTAAATCAACAGCAGCAGATTGGTGCGGCTTCCGATTTTCTCCAGATCCAGCACACCGCCGGCCACAAAATTCGGGGTCGTGCCATAGACCAGAATGAAAATCACGCCGATAAAGGCAAATGCGGCGCCGCCGAGCGAATAGTACAGATAGGTACGCCCCGCCAGAACCGCCTCCCGCGTCAGGGTATGCAAAACGAGCGGCACTGTCACAAGGGTGAGCATCTCGTAGAAGCAGTACATGGTCACCATGTCTTCCGCCAGCGCAATTCCCATCGTAATACCAAAGGTAATGGTATAAAACATAAAGAAAAATTTCTCATGCTCCTCATGCTTCATATATTCAAACGCGTACAGCGTCGCAAGCGGCCACAGAGCAGAGATCAGCCCCGCAAATACTGTCCCGAGTCCATCCAGCTTAAAACTCAGCGTCAGGTTACTCGTAAAGCGCAATAGCACGAACTCATCTTCGGGGCGATTCAGCAGGACGGCAAGAGCCATCAGAGAATTCAGAATCACAATGCTCTCTATATAGATCATCATCTGCCGCCTGTTTTTAAACGGAAGCACCGGTATCAGCGCGCCGCCGAAAATCGGAAACAGCACGACAACAGGCAGAAATATGGGGCTCATCTTTATCTATCCCTCCTTCTAAAATGTGAGCAAAATTTCGGATTTTTAATCGGATAGGGGGAGTTCTTTCGCATCCCTGCGCATTACAGAACCGCCGCCGCGATTTTGCTCACAAACTGAATCAGCGGATTCGGGAATATGCCAAGCAGAACCGTCAATGCCGACAAAATTGCCAGCGGAATCAGCATCCCGGCAGGAGCTTCCGTGATGCCGTCGAGTGGATCCGTCTCCTGCGCGTCTGCCGTGATCGCCTGTCCTGCATTCCGCGCAGCCACAGCGTCCGCCGCGTCTGTCTCCCGGCTGTCAGCATTGCCTGCCTCAGCTGCCGCAGCGTGCACGGTCAGATGCCCCCCTGTTTCCTTCTTTTTCGGAAAAAATCCATTCGTCACCACCGACAGCAGATAACCGGCTGTCAACAGCGCGGAAACCAGCAGTACCGCCGGGCCGACCCAGCCAAAGACGCCGATGTTCGCTTCAAGCGCACCCTGCGCGAGGTACCATTTGCTGATAAAGCCGCTCATCGGCGGGATTCCGACCAGAGCCAGCGACGCAAACGTAAAGCACCAGAGGGTCTTCGGCATCTTTTTACCGATCCCTTCGAGCTGGTCGACTCTCGAAAGATTGCCTCGGAAGATAAAAATACCGGCCGTCAGGAACAGTACGCTTTTGATAATCGCGTGAAAGACCACGTGCAGCAGGGCGCCTTCCATCGCGGTCGGTGCGAGTGTGGAAAGGCCGAACAGAATATAAGAAACCTGGCTGACCGTGGAATAAGCCAGACGTTTTTTGAACACCTTCTCGCGGAAGGCGAGCATGGAGCCCATGAACACGGTGAGCAGGGCAAGCGTCATCCATGCGGTCTGCACCCAGGTCCCCCGGATAAAATCCGCCCCCACGATGTAAAACACGACGCGGATGATCGCCAGCACGCCGGCTTTCGCGATGATGCCGGATAGTACTGCCGACGCAGGCGCGGGCGCCACCGGATGCGCGGTGGGAAGCCACGCATGCAGCGGAAACATACCCGCCTTGGCGCCAAACCCGATCAGCGACGCCATAATAGCGGCCAGCAAAATCCCTGTATGTCCCTCAGCCAGAGCCAAATTCAGCGTTCCTCCGGCTGTGAAGGTGATAGAATCGCAATATTGATATAAGAAGAAAATGGCAAACAGTCCCAGATACGCGCCGCACATCGAGTAAAACAGATATTTCAGCGCGGCCATGATCGACTCACGGCTGCCAGAATGCAGCACCATCGGCATGGAGGTCAGCGTCATCAGCTCATAACACAGATACATCGTCACCAGATTTCCTGAGAAGGAGAGCGCCACCAGCACTCCGTACACAATCAGGTAAAAACCGAAGAACCGCCGTTCTTTCCCTTCGTGTTCCATGTAAACAAAGGAATAAAAGCACACTAGCACCCACACGAGACTGATCACTGTGACAAACAGGCGTCCCACATCGTCAATCTGAAAATAGACCGGGATCCCTTCCATCAGCTCAAACCACGTAAAGCTGACATCCCCGCTCCAGGCGGCGGCCAGAGCCAGCAGAGCCGACACGATCAGCGCCGCTGCAGTCAGTGTATGAAGCCTGGAGAGGCTCTCCGGACTCTCATCGAACGTCCCGGTCATCCGCGCAAACCGGATACGCCAGGATTCCTGCACACCGTTAGAAGGATGCGCCTGAGAGCCAGAATCGCCCTGAGAATTCTGTCCTTCCAGATCCCCCTGGGGGCTCTGATCCTTCCCGGCGGCTGCTCCGGCTCCAGTTGGAAGCAAAAGCAGTATGCCAACGATCACCGGCAAAAAAATCGGCAGCAAAATCCAAATTCCCATATTCTCCTCCTCATTCCGTACAACCGTTCCAGACCCGTGCCGAAACTTCCTTATCTTAATCTCTCTAAGCGAAGTACCCATTGTCTGAAACCAGCGAAATTGCGTTTGACTTATTTAAAACCGCCCAATCCGTGCGATTTCTACGGCCGTCTATCCCGAAATCGATTCCGTAAATCCATTTCAGATATCTGGTCCGGACTTCATATGGAAGATCAGCTCAGAGAGCTAAATTCATCTATTCACTCGTTTATCCAAACATACCAAGCCCCTGTGTGAGCATATTCACGATCGGCTGTGAGCCTAGCCCCAGAATCAGATTCAGGGCAATAAACAGCATCAGCACCACCGCCGTCTGCGGCTGCTCGCTCATCGCAATCACCCGGGTATCCGTCGTCAGGTTTGCCCGGTACGGCGGCGTATAAATCCGGATCACCGTTTTCATAAAATAAATCGCGTTCAGGAGCGTGCTGAGCGCCAGCGCGATCATCGCCGGAATCACCTTGCCCGAAGTATCATAGGCCGCTGAGGCAAACAGCACCTTGGAAATAAAGCCGGAAAACAGCGGAATGCCGACCATCGACAGCGATCCGACGGTAAAAGCCACGCCGGCGATGCGGTTGCGGTATCCGGCGCCGGTAAGTTCAAAGAAATCCGTATCATCATGAGAGACATCCGTCAGTCCGGACGCCGATACAAACAACAGCGATTTCGTCGACGCGTGGCTCAGGATGTGGAACAGGCTGGCCGTGATTCCCGCTGTCGTCCCCAGACCGAAGCCCATGTAAATATATCCGATCTGCGCAACGGAAGACCAGGCAATCATCCGACGGATGTTGTTCTCCCGGATCGCGTTAATCGAGCCGAAAATCATTCCCAGAACGCCAAAGACAAACAGCACATTGATCACCTTGCTCTCCCGGATCACGTCAAAACCGATCACGCGGTAGAAAATTTTGACTACCAGGAAAATATATCCCTTGGAGACCAGGGAGGATAAAATCGCGGCAGATGACAAAGTCGAATAACCATACGCGTCCGGCACCCAGGAGTGGAATGGAAACAGGGCGCTTTTGATTGCGAGCCCGACCGACATCAGGGTGATCGAAATCAGCAGCGGGATATGATACTCTCCCGATGCTGCGAGCAGCGCTACCTGCTCCTTGATGTTGCTCATCAGCAGATGACCGGTCAGGTCATAAAGATAACAGATACCCATCAGAAACAGGCCTGAACCGAGCAGGCTCATGATCATATAACGCGTCGCAGCCTCAACCGCGCGCCCGTTCTGGCGGATCATGATCAGACCGCAAGCAGAAATGGTATTGATTTCCACAAACACGTAAGCGGTAAAAAGGTCATTGGTATAGATCAGGGCAAGCAGCGAGGACAGCAGAAGCCCCACCATCACGTAATACAGGTTCTGCTTCGTCTCCTCAACCTCTTCGGCCAGCTCCCGGCGGCCGCCAAGCATGCAGAGCAGCATAATCACGCTGAAAAACACTGCCATGAATGCTTCCAGCACGCCGACGCGGATTTCATTTCCCCAGGGTGCGGAAAAATGCCCCATCTGATAAACATAGGCCTCCCCCGTCTGCAGGGTGAAAAGAAGTGTCGCGACCGACATCCCCAGGACCAGACAGATCATAACGGTATTCACCCATTTGGCTGCCCTTCGTTTGAGTATCGAACAGAGCGGGCCGGAAAACAGCGCCAGGATGATTGTTATAAAAGGAAAATTCTGAACGAACTCCATCACAGATCCTCCTTCTTCAGACGCGTGGAGATCTCGTCAAGATTCAGTGTATGATAACGGCGGTACAGGCGGATCGTCAGCGAAAGCATCAGCGCCGAGACCGACACGGACACCACGATGCCAGTCAGCACCAGGCCGCTCGGAATCGGGTTGACATACGCGTCCACGCTCTGTACCCCGTCCACGACAATCGGCGCCTTGTGCCCTTCAATATACCCTTTCAGGGCAAGGAACAGATAAACCGCCGTATCCATGATATTCATACCGATGATCTTTTTAATCAGGTTGGGCTGCAGAAGAAGGTTGGAAAATCCGACCACAAACAGAACCATCGCCACCGCTTCCTCATAATTGTCCAGCAGATTTGCAAAATTCATGTTCAATAGCCTCCCTTCCGGAACATGGCATAAAAGGTATACATCGTGCCGGCTACCACGATACCGACACAGATGTTCAGCACAAAAATCAGTCCGCTGCTTAAGATCGCGCCCGGCGTTCCCAACGGGATCACACTCTCAATCTCATTCGCCCCGGTATAGAAGGAATAGCATTTTGACAGAGAGTAGCAGGCAAGGGCGCTGAAGCTGGTAACCATATATGTCTTTGCCGTGAAAAACCGCTCCGTCTTCGCAAAGCCAAATGCGTTCACATACAAAATCAGTCCCGCGCCGATCACGGCTCCTCCGGAAAAGCCGCCGCCCGGCCCCAGATGGCCGCAGAGGATCACATAGATACCAAAGATCAGAATCGGCGGCACCAGGATTTTTGCAACCGTCTGGAGAATCAGGTCATTCTTCGGCTCATAAATACGGTCATCCGCGTGCTGACGCTTTTTATCCTCGTCCCGGTCCAGGCGCAGCAAAATCAGCACCGTCATCGTCGCGGCGAAAAGCACATGTGACTCACCAAGCGTATCAAACGCACGGTAATCCAGGATCATTCCCGTCACGATATTGACCGCTCCTGTCTCCTGCAGGCCGCTTTCTATGTATCGCGCGGAAACCTCGTTATTCACCGGGCGGTCCTCCACACCTTCCGTCGGCAGCCAGGAAACCGCTGTCAGCAGCATCAGCAAAAGGAATACACAAAACAGTGCCGCACAGGCACGGTAAACCCCCTGAAACACGCGGGTATCCCGGTTGCGGCGGACATCGTACACCCATCTGGACACCCGGGTCTTTTTCTCCTCCTGATACATCTGCGCCCGCTGCTGTTCTTCCTTCTCAATTCTGACCTTTTCCCCTTCTTGGAGTTCCTTCGCCTTCATCTCCAGCGTTCCAAGGAATGGATCCTTCGACCCTGTCAGCCATTGCTTCAGCCGGAAAGAAAGCGTTTTCTGATATTCTGAATCAGACCGTTTTCTGCTCATTTGGCTTTCCTCCCTTTCCTGCTTTTTTCCCAGTCTTTTTCATGCCATTCGAAGCACCTGTTCCAGCAATCTTACCTTTTGCATTCTTCTGTCCCCCGCGTGAAACCTCCGCTCTATTTTCAGCTTCTGGCCTTACCGGCTCCTTAAGCGTCTCCGATTTCTCCGATATTCCCGATTTTTCCGGTGTTCCCGGTTCTTCTGATGCCTCCGGCGCATCCTCCATATCAAACGTGCCGTCCAGACCGCTCTCTTCATCCATAATCGCATGGATTTTTTTCAGCGTCACGAAAAACAGAATACTCGTCACGCCCGCGCCGACCGCAGCCTCCGTGATCGCCAGATCCGGCGATTCCAGCACAATCCAGATGATCGACATCACCAGACTGTAGGACATAAAAATCAGGATCGAATTCAGAAGATTCTTCGACAGGCTGACGGAAATCGCGCAGACCAGAAGGAATCCCAGTAAAATACATGTGAAAATCTGCATCGTCTACGCCTCCGCTCCCTGAGTATCTGTCATGTCGCCATTTACAAAGTCCCTGCAGCTCTCTGCCGCAGCATTCTCTATTTTGCCTGCAATCGGGGTGAATCCGGTATTCTCCGAAAGACCCTCTTCTCCCGCTTTGGACAAACCTGAATATGTCATGTCCAGATCACTCGCCTTTACCCTCAGCTCTGCTTCCGGCTGGCAATCCACCCTTTCCTTCCGTTCTGTCTCCGGCCGGCAATCTGCTCTATCCTTCAGTTCCGCTTCCAGCTGGTCAAGCGGTACCTCCCGGTAGTGCTTCTCCGGCTCCGGATCCGTCGTCACCTCCAACCGCGCGATCAGATGCGAAGAAGTCGGTGAAGAAAACCACAGGAAGCATACCACCAGAAACAGCTTCAGAGAGGTAAGATTCGCCCCATTCATCACAATCAGCCCGACCAGACAGAACCCAATGCCCAGCGTATCTCCCATCGCGGCCGCATGCATCCGGTTCAGGACATATTGAAAACGATAAACACCGATCATTTCCACTGCAAAAATACCAAGTCCCAGGAGCAGGAGAAGCGCGCCGATCAGAAACTGCAGCCATTCAATTACTGCCATTGTCTTCATCCTCCCCTTCCTGGTTTTTTCTTTCCAGATAAACACCCATATAGACCTTTGTAAGTACAATCACTGCCAGGAAACTAATCATCGCGTAAATCAGGCAGATATCCGCCAGATATCCCTCCTGCAGCATCAGCGCCAGGATCGCGATAATGACCATGACAATCGTGCCCATCATATTCACCGAGACCAGCCGGTCCGCAACCCTCGGCCCGATGATCGCCCGGATCAGGCACAGCACCAGCAGAACTGCCAGAAAAACCAGCGCCGCCGTAAATAACCCCGTGTAAGCCCCTGAAAGTCCCGGTACTCCTTCTCCCATCTTTTGACTGTCACTCCTCTCTCTGATATCAAAAATCCGAAGCCGGATTTTTCTGTCCTCTCATTCCTCACGATTCCCGTTTCTCATGAATATCCATACATTGGCAATTTCTGATTTTCGTCAGATACAGGCCTGCGTAAGGAATCAGTTCTCCATCTCCGAAATCATTTTCGCGCACACGGAGGTATCCATCCCCTCAGCCAGATCCTCATCCAGGCAGTGAACCACATACTCTCCATCCTCCAGCGATACCGTGATCGTCCCCGGAGTCAGCGTAATCGCATTCGCAAGAAACGCGCGCCCGGTCGGCGTTTTCAAAGCCGAGTGGAAACTGACCAGCACAGGTTCCAGCTCCTCTTCCTCCGACAAGATCATGTGGATCACGGCCAGATTCGCTTTCACGATCTCACAGACCAGCACATACACGTAGTGCGCCATCCCGGGGAGTCGCCTGTAAATAAAAATTTCTTTTTTGATGCTATGATCCAGGAACGCACACGTAAACGCAAAAACCGCAGCCGCGATTCCCAGGCCAAACAGCACGCTCTCCAACGTAACAGAGCCAAAATAAATGATCCACAATACAAAATACAGCAAAAACACCTGCTAAAACCTCCCTTATCCCGATCAAGCCTTACACAGATTAGCATCCATTTCGCCAGTCAGAACACTTCCACGCGCCAGAGAAGCGAATCATCTCTGCCACATTTCATATCTGCCTTTATACACGAAAACGAAGCAGCCGGTCTTAGCAGCTGCATCGCTTTATTGGTTGTTAATGAAATTTTAACTCTTTTTTTATTTCCAGTCCAGTGAAATAATAAACTACATTCTCTTCTATTTTTCAGATTTTATTGTAAAATATTCAGATAATCGTCCATCTCTCGCGGGTACGCGATTGTCTGTCACAGAAATGGGGCAATCGGTGTAAGCGCACCGATTCCGCCGCGTTTGATAATTTCGGCCGCTACTTTCTCCACCGTCTTTTTTGAAAGGAACGGACACAGGCCAACAATAGCAGAGACGTTCATCTCTTCCTTATCCTTATTATCATTTGTAATGCCCCATATCAAATATGCCTGATCTTTTCCAAGCATGGCTGCGGTATTAGACAATGAAGAAATATATTCGCCTATCCCCGCCGGTTCATACCAGTTCTCTTTAAATTCAAACCACTCTTCCTCATTTGGAAGCGAAATCAGTTCTTTCACAATCTTTATCAAACAGTTCTGTTTCATTCTATTCGCTCACTTTCGCACCTGAGAAGCAATTATCAGTCTTTCATCTTCGGCCTGAAAATCCAGCTTGCGATATAGGAAAAAATCAGTGCCGCACTGATCCCGACCGCGCTCGCTTTCAGGCCGCCCGCAAACAGGCCCAGCAAGCCCTTGTCGTCGACCGCCTCCTTTACGTCCTTCCAGAGCGTATTTCCAAATCCGAGCAGCGGCACAGAGGCGCCCGCCCCGGCGAAATCAATCAGCTTATCATACCACCCAAACGAACCAAGCACCGCGCCGAGACACACCAGAATTACCATGACCCTGCCCGGCATCAGCTTTGTCTTTTCTAATAAAATCTGGACGAGCGCGCAGATCAGGCCGCCCACCCAGAATGCGTTGAAATAATCCATGAGAAATTCCCTTCCTGAAAAAAATCTCTGTTGCTGCTGTAAAAACAGCTTCTGCCGATTCCTATAGATAAACCTGCAAAGACTGTCGTTTCCTGTTGCTGCTGCCCAGAATGATTTACACGCTCTCCAGAATCACCGCATGCGCAATGCCGGGTACAGTCTGGCCTTCATTGAAGCTGACCTTCGAGAGCAGCGCCCCGGTCGGCACAAACAGTACCCGTTTCCAGATACCGGCCTCAATTTTGGGCAGGATCATCGCGGATAATACGACCGCCGAGCAGCCGCAGCCGCTCCCGCCCGCATGGGTGTCCTGTTTTTCTTTATCATAAATCTCCATCCCGCAGTCCATATATTGCCCGGAAATATCAAATCCTTTTTCTTTCATCAGGTTAAGCAGAATATGCTGCCCGATCTCTCCAAGATCGCCGGTGATAATTTTATCATAATCCTCCGGGCGGAAATGGAAATCCTCCAGGTTCTGGCAGATCGTGTCCTGCGCTGCCGGCGCCATGCAGGCTCCCATATTCATGTTGTCCCGGACGCCCATGTCCACAATCTTCCCCGGAGTGGCTCCCCGCACCTTCACATGCCCGCCCTTGGTGGACAGTACAAAGGCTCCGCTCCCTGTGACCGTCCAGGTAGCTGAAAGGGGACGCTGATTTCCATACCCCAGGGGAAAACGAAACTCCTTCTCGGCGCTGCCGAAATGGCTGGATGTGATCGCGGCCACATAATCCGCATACCCTCCCGCCACCGTCATCGCCGCGAGCATCAGGGATTCCCCGCAGGTCGAGCAGGCGCCATATAACCCGAAAAGCGGAATGTCTGTATCTCCATTTCCAAAAGAAGTCGCGATCAGCTGTGCCAGCAGATCCCCGCCGAACAGGTACCGGATCTGGCAGCTCTTTAATCCGGCCTTTCCGATCGACGCCTGCAGGGCTTCCTTCTGCATCGTACTTTCCGCCTTCTCCCAGGTATCCTCTCCAAATTCCGCCTCATCGCATACCAGGTCAAACGCTCCGCCAAGAGGGCCTTCCCCCTCCTTCGGGCCAACCACCGATGCGCTGCTGATAATCCGCGGCGCATTCTCAAATTCCACGCTCTGCTCCCCCACCATCTGATTAATCATTCCATCCTCCTCATCCAAATCCTGTCATTTACTTTGAAAAATATCCGCTTCCCGCGCGATACCGAGGGCAAAATGATTTCATGCCATCCACACCACGTTACGCAGTTTATTTTTCCCTGTTTTCTTAATTATTATGTATATCTGGACAATTTCCGGTGGATTAATGCAAACCATCTTTTACAAGTAAATCTCTTAATGGCTTCAGTCTGTGAAATAATCAAAGAGAAGTTTATAAAACGAACTGAAATTAAGCGCAATCAGACTACCGCCGCCATTCCTTCCAGGAGCTTTTTCGCCTCTTCATATTCAGCTACTGTCGCATCCAGTACCCTGCAGGCCCGTTCTTTCGAGTATCCTTCATTTTTCATGAGAGACTCTACACAAATGACAAATTTTTTTGCCATACCCTTATCCATGCCTTTCTCTATGCCTTTCTCTATGCCTTTTTCTATGCCTTTTTCTATGCCTTTCTCTATGCCTTTCTCCGTTGCGTTGTCCAATGCTCTTGTTAACCAGTCTTCCATTTTCGTTACCTTCCTTTCTTTAACTTCGTTTTGAGCAATTTCAAATCTATGATCACCAGATACTGCAGCAAGAAGATTCAGCACTTCTTCTACATGTTTCATATTTTCAGCTGACGGAACATAGTCTCCATTTTTCCGTATCTGAACAAAATAATCTGCTACGATGCGAAAATCACTTTTAAATTTGGCAACCGTTTCTTCATCAAGCCAGGCAATTTCAAACACGTTTGCCTTGTAATCGTGTATAAAGCTCCCGATCTCTTCATCCGGTGTGCCGACCACACTATAAAGGCTACGAGATTTCTGGCCCCAGCGATGCTCTGTCCCAAAGTAAAGTACAAGCGTCACCACTGGGTACCGGGCATCCCCATGGTTTATCTCATCTCGATAGGCCGCTCCGTCATATCCGATTACCCGAAGTGCAATATCAGGATCTCTTGATGTCTGATTTTCCAGTCCTAACAGTCCGATGCGTACCTGCCCTTTTGTCCAGTATTTCGCGACATCACGATCCTGACCGTGAATAACATTCGCAGCCTTATACTGACTAAGTGTACCTGTTATCTCAAGGTCTTCAGCCGCAACCTTATCTTTTCCTTTATAGATAAGAACATTCACGATATCTGCAAAAACATCAGGATAATCTTCTAATAATCGTTCCGTAATATCTTTTTCTGCCATTTATTTTCCTCCTGATTCTAGCACAAAATATACAAATTGAAAACCCTCCGGATGGGTTTATGAGTTTCTATGTCTTACTGATCAGCGTGCTATTGCAGAAGCAATAATATCACATTTCCTTGATTTTGTCAATATTTATTATTTATGAATGTTGTTTTAATATATTTAATTTCCTCTTTTTGTCTAAATGCAAAATAAACTATCACCTTTTCTCAAAGATTCGTTTTTCCTGAAATAATCCAGCCGGCATTTTCGCTCCCCACTGTATGCGTCAGCTATAATGAATTTTACAGCAAAGCTTTCATAATATGAAAAATCGGACAGGGGACTTCTCTCTCCCTATCCGATTCTTTTTTATCTTATAACAAAACGTCGTTTATCTGCCGCTAATTACCCACTGCCGTACTCTTTTCCTCGATCCGCTCGCCCGATTCTGCCGCGATTTTCTCCTCAATGCGCCGCCTTACCTCCTCCGCGATCTTGGTTGTCTTCATATCCTTGTACTCCTCATAGGGGATTGGATCCAGGAAATGTGCCTGTACCGTCACGCGCTCGATGGATCCGGTATCCATCACCTTGTAAGAGTCGATGATTGCAACGGGAATAATCGGGCATTTTGCCTTTGTCGCGCTCTTAAAGCTGCCTCCCTTAAATTCCTGCACCCTGTTGCCCTCACGGCTGCGCGTACCCTCTGCGAAGATGATATACCTGCCGCCTTTTTTGACGTCCTCCGCTACCTGCAGGACGATCTGCAGCCCCTGGCGCGCGTCGGAACGGTCTAACGCCAGCGCTCCGAGGCACTGGATGATCTGCTTCAGGAGCGGAATCTTCGTAAGCTCCTGTTTGAGTACGACAGAAATCGGTTCCTGGTGCAGGTCGATCAGCACCATCACGTCGAACAATCCCTGGTGGTTTGGATACAATATGTATCCACCCTCCTTCGGCAGCTTTTCCAGGCCGGTAGAGACCACGTCCACACGCCCTCCTTTGATCCCACGTTCCGCAATTTCATGAATTACAGAATATCGCTGCTCAATCGTATAGCGCTCCGGATGCGCCGCCCTGGTCAGCAGTTGAAATAAAACTCTCGGCACATGCACAAGGTTCATCAGCATCATCCACAAAATTCGCTTCATTATCAAATCCTCCCAGTTATTTCTGCTATTCCATGATATTGATCGACAGTTCCTTAACCCGGATAAACCGGAATCGAAATTTTGCCATTTTGCGCAAAAAATCGTTTGTAAGTGCTTAACCGATGGTCGTTATCAGTTCGGCGAAATTCGAAATCTCCGCATCCATATGGTCTGCCGTCCCAAATCCATACGACGCGTATATAAACGGGACCCCCGCCTGCGCGGCCGCGTCCGCGTCACCCTGTGTGTCGCCGACATAAACCGGCGCTTTCAGCCCATTTCGGTCGGCAAGCAGCCGGATATTGTCGCCCTTATTTTTGCCGGTATCCCCAAAGCACTCAAAATCCGTCACATATGGCCCCAGGCCTGTCTTTTCCAGAAAAAGCTCTATATATCCGGACTGGCAGTTGCTCACAATAAAGACCGGAACTCTTTTTGAAAGCTCCCGGATCGTAGCCTGCACACCCGGATAGCAGATCCGGCATGCAGGGAGAGCTTCCGGTTCCATCTCCGGTAAATCTTCCTGAGCTCCCATCTGCTCCAGCGCCTGTTTCTCATAGACACAGCAGACTTCCATGATCCGATCCCGCTGCGCCTTCGTCAGCTCCGGCAGCAGATTTTCCGCGATCACATCCATCGTCCTGCCAAAAAGTGCCTGCAGCATTTCGGCAGTCACCGTCATATCCGGGCAGCCATTCTCCCGCACAGCTCTGGTCCACACCTTCGAGACAATTCCGGTAGAGTCCCAAAGGGTACCGTCCACATCCAGCAAAATTCCATCTGTCTTTATGCTCATAAGTTCAATCTCCCACGAAAATCGTTCCCTGAAAAATAAAATGCTTTGGCGCTTAAAGCAGCCAGATATCCGGCTCCGGGCGTCTCGAACGCTTCTCCGGCTCCAGTCTGCTTTCACCCTGAGTCTGCTCTTCCTGCGGCTTTGGCTCCCCCTGCGATTCTGGCTCTTCCTGCGGCTTTATCTCTTCCCGCTGCATCCGCCCGCAGACATTCGGGAAACCGGCCTCGCTTTCTTTTTTCGCACGTTCCTCAAGTACATGCAGAGCTTCGCAGAACTGGCTGCGCCCAGCCTCAGAAAGCCCTTCCAGCAGCCAGTCATAAAAAACATCCTCCGTCGAAGCTCCCGCGTCATTCATCCGTTCCGTCTTCGGCTCCGGAAACAAAAGCTGGCTGCGGGCATCCGACGGATTGCTTCTGCGCGTCAGGTACCCCTTCTGCTCCAGATTGACCACCCGCCGCGCCACCGCTCCCTTATCCATGCCAAGCTGTGCGCAGGCCTCCTTCTGCGAAATGCCGGGCCTTTGCTTCACCAGTCTCAGCAGGTCAGACTCTGCCGTTCCAAGTCCCGCCTCCCGCATCATCCGCACTGACAGGCGGTTCGCCATCTGCGCAATTTTTGATATTTCATTTCCAGAATTACTCATCATCTCACCCGCAATCAATTATCGTAAATGACAGAAGGGTTTTGTCATTCACGATATAAGCTCCATAGTTAGTTGCACCGTCAACCAGAAGATATGTTACCACAGCCGCATACACATAGCAAGCATTTTTTCGGCATATTTTAATCGACGTCAGTCGTTCTGCTCTGATTTTCGCAGTGTGAAGCCCGGCTGTCTTTTTCACTGTGTGAAACCCGGCAGCCTTTTTCACGCCATAAAGTCTAAATCCCCCATCGCATAAAGCGGCAGGTTCACCATCCAGTCCTGTTCGCGATAATCAGACATGGAAATACGTACTGCTTTCCCGACTGAATACTTCCGGGAAAACAGCTTCAGACTTTTTGCCTGCAAATTCTCCTCGGCCTTTACTTCTATGGGAATAATGTCTTCCTCTGTCTGTACAAGAAAATCAATCTCAGCTGTGCCATTTTCAGCCGTCCAGTAAAATATATCATTCTCCGGGTCTGTCTTGAGCTGCTGCAGGACATACTGCTCTGTCAGTGCGCCCTTAAATTCCTCAAAAAGGCGATTCCCCTCCAGAATGATCTTCGCGTTCAGTCTCGACATCGCCCCGAGCAGCCCGATATCCACCACAAATAACTTGAATGCCTGAAAATCCTGATACGCCCGCAGCGGATAATCCGGTTTCTTTATGCGGTTTACCTTATAAGCCAGGCCGCAGTCAGTCAGCCAGGTAAGCGCCACCTCATACTCTCTGGCTCTTGCGCCCTCGCGGATCAGGCCGTAAATAAATTTCTTATTTTCCCTTGCCAACTGCGTCGGAATGGACTGCCAGAGCATCCGGATCCGCGTCACAATCTCCGATGGGGCATGCTTGGAAAAATCATTTTCATAAGCTGCCAGAAGCCGGTTCTGTATGCTTCGCACCTTCTTCAAATCCCGATTTTTTACATAAGAAGCGACCGCCTCCGGCATCCCGCCAATGTAGTAGTACAGCTTCAGATAGTCCATATACCTGCTTTTAAAGCTGGTAATCAGAGGCCAGTCCTTCGACCGGAGAAGCCCGGACATCCCCTCCTCATCGAGGGCGGATAAAAATTCCTCGTAATCCAGCGGATATAAGTCACAGAAATCAACCTTTCCAACCGGAAAAGAAGTCCCCTCATGCAAAGCAACTCCCAGCAGCGACCCTGCCGCTATAATATGATACTGCGGGGCATTCTCGTAAAAATATTTCAGAGATTTCAGTGCTCTCGGGATTTCCTGTACCTCATCAAAAATAATCAGCGTGTTTTCAGGCTCAATCCGGAATCCCGCTTCGATCTGCAGTGCTCCCACAATTCTGTCAATATCAAAGGCATCTCGGAATACCGCCTCCATGACTTCATTTTCATCCATGGAAATATAGGCGCACTTTTCATAACAGGACGCCCCAAACTCTTTCATCAGCCATGTCTTCCCAACCTGCCGCGCTCCTCTGATAATCAGCGGCTTTCGTTCCGGGTCTTCCTTCCAGCTCTTTAGTTGTTCAATCAATTTTCGATACATAAAAACCTCCTCGTAAATGAACAAAATATTACCATAACCTGATAATACCTTATTATACGCATTTTTTCAATGCTGTATTCACATTTTCCGAAGGACTTTTTCCGTTTCAATCACATTTTCAGAAGGACTTTTTCAGATCTCAGTCACATTTTCCAAAGGACTTTTCCAGGCCTCAGTCACATTTTCCAAAGGACTTTTCCAATGTCTTAGTATAAGACAAAAAGGAAGCTTTAGAAATAATGCAAAAAAGCCTGCGGATGTTTCCGTAAGAAACACCCACAGGCCACACGCATTGGCACCACCAACGCAGGCCTGAAGGAAGCTACACAATTGTAGTTGCAATCGCGAGCTGCGGCTGTGTGGTATCTGCTCTGGTATACTGGACAGCCACCTTCCGGGCAAAGCAAAGGAACTATTCAGTTTTCAAATCTGTCCCACGCAGAATTCAGACTATCGTTTACTTTGCGATAGGTCGCGTATTTTTCTTCATAAAACTTCCCATATTCAGGACGCGGCTCTATTGTGCCGGTGATATGCACAGTTCTGGCCACAGCGTCTTCATAGTCTTTATAGATTCCCGCCGCAATTCCGGCCGCCATCGCAGCCCCCTGCGCCCCCAGCTCTCTGTCGCCAATCGTATCAATGGGAATCTGCAGAGCGTCCGCGAATATCTGAACCCAGACAGCAGAGTTTGCAGCGCCCCCGGAAAGACGGATGCTCGCAGGCTTTTCGCGATTCATCAGCAATTTCTTCACATGCGTCAGATGGCTGAAGACGATTCCTTCATAAACTGCGCGCAGCATATGCTTTTTGTTATGAAACGCAGTCAGCCCAACGAAAGAGCTCTTTGCGAGCGGATGCTCGTTCGACCCATTCAAAAACGGAAGAAAGATTACATTGCAGTCCTGCGGCTCAATTGATTCAACCCATTCGTTTGTCAGATCATAAACCGAACCGCCTTTTGCTTCAATCTCTGTTTTCTCATAACTCAGCAGGTTCCGCACAAACCATTCCATATTTCCGGCAGATGTGGGGCTGCTTTCCTCAACGAGGAAATAGTCCTTCATGCAATACATGGAATTGAGCGACACCGTTCCGTTCGTAATCGGCGCTTTTGAAATGAATTCGTTGATACTCCATGTCCCGGCGATCATGCACAATTCCTTCGGACTGATCAGCCCGCTCGCGACCCCGCAGGCGTCAACATCAAACATTCCTGCTGCGACCGGAATCCCTTCCGGCAAACCGGTCAGCATCGCAGCCTCTTTTGTGACAAATCCGCAGGTATCGTTTGAATAGCGCAGCGGAGGCAGCTTCTCCATGCACATGCCCAGCCCAAACAGCTCCAACAGCTCCTGGTCATACTGCTTTGTGTTCAGATTTACCAGATTGCCGCCGGAAAATATCGTGTACTCAGCATACGCTTCTCCGGTCAGGCGAAATCGAATGTAATCGTTGACCGAAAAGATGTACGCCGCTTTTTCAAGCACCTCAGGCTGATGATCGCGAATCCAGGCGAGAAGAGCCACCGGCTGCATAATCAGTATCTCCTGAAATGTTTTTTCATAGACCTTCCGGCTGGTTCCGTCTTCCTTCCACTTCAGAATATATTCCCAGGCCCGCGCATCAGTGGAAAGGATCCCATTACAAACACCCTTTCCCTCCCGATCGGTCAGATAGAGACCTTTTCCGTGACCGGAAAAAGACACACCCGCGATATCCGAAGGATTTACGCCGCTTTTCGCTACTGTTTTCCGAACAGCTTCGGCGTTTACACGCCAAAGCTCATCCATATCCCGCTCTGTATATCCGGGTTTGGGAGTAAGAGTCTGCGTTGGTACGCTTGTCTTCGCGATCTGTCTCCCGTCTTCATCAAACAGAGCTGCCTTGGAAAAGGTTCCTCCATTATCTATACCCAATAAATATTTCATGACACTACCTCAGCTCAGAAAACATAGTCTTCATTATCAAACGCAATATCAAAGGTCTTGGCAGCTTCTACAATGGAGGCCTCATTCATCGGCCCATAAAGAGGAACACACGGAAATGCCTCCTGCGTGAAATAGCCAAGAACAATATTCGTCACCGCACAGTCATATTTCTTTGTCAGCTCCGGAATTCTCGCCGCCATCGCAAGATTTTTCTCTGTCGCGTAAGGATGTCCTTTTACTGCTTCTTCCCCTTTCGCACAATAAATATGGAAGAAACCGCTTGCATTTCCCATATAAGGCATCATCATGCTGTTCCGGTTTTCCCTGTGATAATCATACAGATCGCCTTTTACATATACAAGCGTATCATCCTCCAGAGGATTCATGTATTTTGAACCAAGGTTCAAAAGAGCCTGATCCGCAACCGAACCGCGGTATCCCATTTTCGCGCAGTATGCGTCCGCAGCCTTCTGGCGCTCTGCCGACCAGTTTGATAACGTGAAATACCGGATCTTGCCTTCACGGACAAAGTCCATCATCGTCTCAACCATATCCTCTACAGGAATCCTGGGGTCGTCGCGATGATAAAAATAAATATCAATGTAATCCGTGCGCAGAATCCGCAGGGATCCTTCCAGGTCGCCCCTCATATCAGCCTTTGTGCAGCGGTTAATGTGGAGATCCATGGCCGGATGAGTATAGACCGGATGCCCGCCCTTCGTCATCAGCACAATCTTATCGCGGTTCCCCGTTCTCTGAAGCCAGTCGCCGGTCACACGCTCTGCACGGGCGGTTTCCTGACGTCCGTC
The DNA here is from genome assembly GCA_021203145.1 of Lachnospiraceae bacterium. GTDB lineage: Bacteria > Bacillota > Clostridia > Lachnospirales > Lachnospiraceae > Choladousia. The sequence continues at coordinate 25,170 of JAJQBS010000117.1, forward strand.
CACTACCTGCCAGTCCGCATATACATGGGCACAATCGATCAGATTGCCGCCAAGATCAAAGAAAGTGCCATACATAGAATCCGCCTCAGAGGCTTCCTTCCCCCATCTGACGCCGGCATCTACTGTGCCAAGACCCATCGCTGAAATTTCAAGCTCCGTGTTTGGTATTGTGATTTTTTTCATTTCTGTTTTTCTCCTTAACATGATTTTTCATGATTTTTCCGGGATTCATGACTGCAGGCTGTCCCTGTACTGTCCGGGTGCCATTCCGTAATATTTCTTGAACAGCCGCATATAATTCTGAATGGTATTAAACCCGCTCATCTCCGCGACTTCACGGATCGGGATTTCCTTTTTTGCAAGTAAATCCAGGCTGGCCTCCATCCTGCAGTTTGTCAGATAGCTGGTAAAGCTGATCCCGAGAATTTCTTTAAAAAGCCTGCTGACATAGCTTGGGTTTGCGCCAACCTTCTCCGCCACCATATTCAATGACAGGTCACAGTCACTGTAGTTGGCGAGGATGTATTCCTTTGCGGTGACAAAATAGTGATTCTGTTTCTTTTTCAGGATCTTTGACAGATTCAGCAGAATTTCATCACTTTTCTGCTACGCATACTCCAGTATCGCCTCATCATCTTCGCTGGCGGGCGCATCCTCCTTCTCTGAAAATAGCTCTGATGGAAACGCAGCGATATTGATATTTTTCATTTTCACGAGCTCATCGGAAAAGGCATGCACAAAGCGATCATAATACTGCCGCTTTTCTGAGGCGTCTCCACACAGGTTCATCCCGTCTTCCAGCACACGGCGCAGCAGCTCCTGAGCAGCCTCCGTATTATCTAGCTGCACCATGGAAATTGCGTGCTGAATGCGAAGCACAATATCATCCTCAATCACCTTTACCTCGTCAGCCGCTTTTGTCTGCCGCTTCTCCTGATCCGGCGATTCTTCTTTCTCCGGTTTTCTCTGTCTGTCCGGCTCCCCTGAAAGGCTGCGATATGCCTCCGCATAGGAAAACCCGACATCCATGATGGAATGATAGATATTTCCTGACGCAAATCGAACCGGCACCTGCATTCTGTCCATCCGCGCCTGAATCAGCTCCCCGATTTCCACAATGCTTCTTTTCATGGACAGTACGGATTCATTGACCGCAAAGGACAGGATGATTCCAAAGGATTGTCCTTCCGCATACACAATATGGTACAGGATCCTGCCTTTTCCGTCATATTCTTTCATGACAGCCTGCAGTTCCGAACGGATCTCTCCCCGCAGCCTCACATCCTGCGCCAGCTCCTTCCCGCAGTGCACCACGCACGAAACATAGGAGGCTGACATCTGAAACGGACTCTCGACACTTTTTAATGTCTCCTCAACATAAGAGTACGAGTGCTGCCTGTTCATAAATAACTCCATGAACAGACGGGTTGTGACATCCTCCGATACCTGAACCATCATGTCACGCAAACGCTGATTACGTTCCTTCATATCAGAAAACGCAAGATTCAGGTAATCAAATTCTCCCATCGCTTTTTCCGCCGGTTCTTCTGTCTGCATTCTCCCGCTTACCTGCTCGATCAGCTTCCCGAACGGTCGGTACAAAAGCAGCGCTACTCCATAAGAACCGGCCAGAGAAATACACAGCGCGATCAGAATCACCGGAAGCACAACCTTCAGGACATCCGTAATGCTCACGGAAAAATAACCGGCATCCGCAATATATACATAGCTCCACCCAAGTGTGTCTGAGACGCTCAGAAAAACATATTCCGGGTTTTCTGTTGTTACGTCTCCTTCGGCCGCCTTATTGCTCTCAAGCCATTCCCCCGTAATTTCCTCCGGATAACTGCTTCCTGTGTCAAAAACCGGCTCATTCTGCTGGTCATAGACCCAGATTTCGGAATCACTGAGATCATTATCCTGAATATAGCTGTACAGCTCATCCATATTGATCTCATAGAAGAGCGTAGCCAGGCGGCTGTCGCCGTAAAGCGGAAAGTCAAACGCCAGATACCAGCTGCCGCCATAGGAAAAGAAGGTCGTGATTTTACTGTTTCTCTTGATTGTCGTCTCCTCAATCTCCCCGTCCGTATAAGCCGCGATCATCTCCTGGTTTGGGTACTCCTCCAGCGTATATTTGGAGTAGTCTGAAAGATAGACCGCGTTTTTTTCTGAATAATACAAGATAACCGAACTGATCAGCGTATTATATTTATTTGCGAAGGAGATATCACTGGCAGCTGTATTGATATCCGAATTACTGGCAGTCTGGGAAGTTGCGAGAGAGAGAATGCTGTGCGAATACGAGAGCTGAACGATCGACTGATGCAGCGTGGTCCCGACCAGGTAGTCCGCATTACCGGCAACCACATCCAGGTGGGACTGGTTGACGTCATTCAGGTTCTCCTGGTTTTCCCGTATAATCTTCTCCGTAAAAAAGGCGGAAAGAATTGCAATGCATATAATACTCATTGCAACCATAGACACTAAGATTGCCATAAATATACTGTTTGGACGAAGCCGCTTCACGCTTTCCAGAATATGCCTGCTCTCCTTTCTCATCCTTTTTACCCCTGTTCTTAAATGATCTGAATTAACTCCACATGCTCCTGATCCGGGCCGATCACAACCGCATTCAGGATATTCACCGTCCCCATGGAGCCCTTCATCGGACCCACCTCACGAATACCGCCGGCGGCTACGATTTTTTCGCACGCCGCGTCAATATCGTCCGTCTCGATCGCAATGGTGTTCCACGCGGAATTTTTCCCTGTCAAAGGGAATCTCGGAGGCTGAATCTCGAGTATGGATCCCGGCGCAATTTCTACCATATATCCTTTTTCCTTCGCCGGATCGTCTTTCTCCATAATCGAAGCGACTACTTTCCCGTCAAATGCCGCCTCGTAAAAAGCCCGGCTTCTGTTCACATCCAGAGAATTCAACTGCATATGGCTTACGCCAAGAATTACCGGAGCGTCCGCCGGAAGCTCCTGATCCAGCTCCTGAACGAGTTCAATCTTTTCCCCGTCCAGTCCAAAAGTAACTGCATTGATAATCGGCCTGTCTCCCATCTGATTCTGAGACGGCTTTTTCTCGATGGTACCGCCCGCTTTCACAATCAGCTCGCAGGCGGCTTCACAGTCAGACACGCGCAGCGCCATATGATCCCATCCGTCCGATCCGCCGCAAAGCTCTGCAAAGCGGGGCGGCTGGATCTCAATCGTTGTCGCCTCTGCCAGTCTCACATGATATCCCCTCCAGCCATCCGCACGCTCCATCGTCTGAGCCAGTTTACCGCCAAGCGATTCATAAAAGACCCGTGTTTTCTCTACATCCAGGGAATCCAGCTGGAAATGATTAAATCCTACAATCTTCATATCAACTATTCTCCTTTTGCCGTTCACAATAATTTTAAGTGATAGATTTCAACAAGTAAAGAGCTTCTCAAATTTTAATGGAATAATTGTCACACTGAAACCAGAGTACACGGTCAGATCATTCCGGTCTCCAGTTCAATAACCTTTCCGCTCTTAAGGTCTCTCGCGAACTGACGCATATAGTTCCACGCACACAGATTCATGGATGGCGCAACCATGTGAGAGAGATTCTCGATCGCGACAACCCTAAAATGATAATTGCCGTCTATATTGCGGATATCACCGATATAGTGTTCGAATCCATCCAGCCACAGGGTTTCCGCCCGGTCAGCCGGAAAACCCAGAGCCCGGATCGCCTTGTTGGGAGAAGACGCCGCGGCCATCACCTCTTCTGTGCTCTGCTGCGGGCAGCGCTCCGCTTTCAGGCGCCTCTGCCACATGGCCGTTTTCCCCTCCGCGGAGGCTGCGTAGCCCTGCACGTTAATGCCTGCCTCGAATGCGTGTCCCGCCTCATTGATCGGAACCATGCATCCCACCTCCTTGCAGCCGCAGAGGATACAGGTCGGCATATCCATGGTCTCCATCTTCGCCGCCCGCTCATCATCTACAGATACCGCTTCATGACTGACCTCCGGCGTCGGAAGTCCCGGCGAATTTCCAAGCGGGGCAATGCAGGCCACCAGCTCCGGATGTCTGCGGGCGAATTCCTGGACAAAATGTCCGTTGTGAGAATGGCCGGTCAGATAAACCCTGCTCAGGTCAAGCGGATATTGCCTCCCCGCATCCGCAAGGATCTCACAAAGCCAGTCGTTCAGTCTCGGGCTTTCCATCGCAAAGAAGATCAGCGCACAGTCTCCCTGTGCCGCGATTTCCGCATAAGTCATGTAATTTCCAAATGCCTGTATCGGAGCGTGGTCATCCGGCTCGTTCACTTCTTCAAAAACAACCACAACCGGAAGCTTCTCCAGCGCCGGATGCTTCGGCGTAAAGATCACCCAGCGTTCTTCATTTACATAATGAATCCCGCAGTTCAGCCCCATCTGATCCCAGTATGTCAGCACATCAGGATCCTTCACAGAAGAGAAGCGCATCATGAACTGATTCTGCCTGAGAAGCTTTTCCCCTTCCCCGCTGCGATACAGCCAGTTCAGATCAATTGTCCCGTCATTCGCCCCTCCAATCGGATGCGGACGCCACGGTGTGACCCATCGCCAGGAAAAATTCAGCACAGGAATTCCATCCAGCTCTTCGATCTGTGCGTCCGGATCTGTCACGGTCTCTCCGTTTCGATCACAGTAATGAAAGTCCTGCAGATCCTTTAAGGCAAGTCCATTCTTTTTCAGATTGCTCAGATCTACATAAACTCTGTCGCGATCGCCGCAGTAATTCTGGATTCCCTCTGTAATCATCCCCTGGAACATTCTGCAGGGCTCCTGATTACTTACCAGATACAGGATGGTCCGGTCTTTTTTCTCTGCTGCCGCATTATTATAGGAAGCATACAACTCCAATGTCTTCATGGCCCAGCAGGGATCGTCATAATCCTCTTTATGAAACACAATCAGCAGCGGCACCTTCCGATCCCGCGAATCCAGCAACTCCTGCGGCATAATCACCAGCCAACGTGTCGCGCCCATCTCAAGGCTCTCATAATGCAGCCCTTTTGCCTGAAGCTTTTCAATTACCACCGGCATATCCAGACATCCCGCTTTGTAGTGATACTCCGGACGTGTTTTTGCTTCTTCCCGGTCCACACTATATAACGGGTTTTCATCCACGGTGCCGCGTTCCTCCGGAAGCTGCCCCAGCGCCTGCACTAGCGTCTCAATCGCTGCCGGCGCCGCTTTCATGCCCTTGTCAGACCATTTTTCATAATTTTCATAGCAATAAGAAGTATTCACGGTTTTCCTCCTTATAAATTATTGATTTCCTTTACTCTGCAGCAGGAGACAAAGTGTGAAGGGGAAACCTCGACCAGCTTCTGCGGCTGACGGCACGCGTCTGTCGCATAGATGCAGCGATCCGCAAACCTGCAGCCTGGCTTCGGGTCAATCGGTGATGTAATCTCACCCTTCAGGACGATCCGATCCATTTTGTGATCGATGTCAAGCGAGGGGATCGCGGACAGCAAAGCCTTCGTGTACGGATGATACTGTGTTTTAAACAGTTCTCTGGACGGGCTGGTCTCGACCAGCTGCCCCAGATACATCACACAGATGTCATTCGAAATGTGCCGCACGACCGAAAGATCATGCGTAATAAACATATAGGTAAGACCCTTTTCCTTCTGAAGATCCTGCAGCAGGTTCAGCACCTGTGCCTGAATCGATACATCCAATGCCGATACCGGCTCATCACAGACGACAAACTTTGGATCCAGCGCCAGTGCACGCGCGATACCGACTCTCTGACGGCGGCCGCCGTCCAGCTCATGCGGATACGCGAGACGCAGACGTCTTGCGATTCCGACCAGATCCATAATTTCTGTAATTTTCTTCATAATATCATTCCGCGAATACCGTCTGGACAATCGAAGCGTCTCATAGATGGTATCCTCCACGGTCATACGCGGATCCAGTGAAGAATAGGGATCCTGGAAAATAATCTGCGCGTTCTCGCGAAACTTTTTCAGTTCTCTCTTGTTCAGGCTTGTGACGTCTTTTCCCTCAAAGGAAAATTTTCCGTCCGTACTTTCCAACAGATGGACAAGTGTGCGGCCCAGGGTTGACTTTCCACAGCCGGACTCTCCTACGATGCCCATTGTCTTTCCCTCGTCGATGGTAAGACTAATGTCATCCACTGCGTGAAGGGTGCCCTTCGGAACACTGAAGTATTTTTTCAGATGCTCTACTTTTACCAGCTCAGCCATTTCCTCATCTCCTCTCTGCTTTCAGGCACCTGCAGAAATGCCCCTCTGTAAGCTCCGTCATCTGCACATCTCTCCGGGCGCATTCCTCCGTCGCGTAAGGACACCGCGGATGGAATTTACATCCGTTCGGAAGATCCGCCGGGTTTGGCGGAAGCCCCATGATCGGATTCAGCCTTTCAGAGTCATCATCAATCTTCGGAATCGAACCGAAAAGCCCCAGCGTATACGGGTGAGTCGGTTTCTTAAAAATATCAGCCAGAGTGCCGCTTTCAATGATTTCGCCTGCATAGACGACCGCCACGTCATCACACATCTCAGCAACAACGCCCAGATCATGGGTGATCAGGATCATGGATGTCTGTTTTACCTTGTTCAGCTCACGCATCAGATCGAGCACCTGTGCCTGAATCGTTACATCAAGTGCCGTCGTCGGCTCATCCGCGAGGAGCAGATCCGGATTGCATGCCAGCGCAATCGCAATCACAACGCGCTGCCTCATTCTGCCGGAGAACTGATCCGGGTATTCCGAATACCTGGCAGCCGGAATCCCAACCATTTCCAACATTTCCTCTGCGCGCTTTTTTGCCTCCACGCCGCTCACTCCATCGTGCAGCTGCACCACTTCAGCAATCTGATGTCCGACCGTCATAACCGGGTTCAGCGCGGTCATCGGATCCTGGAAAATCATCGTCACGCGCTTGCCGCGCACCTTGCACATTTCATCCTCGCTGAGCTTCATCAGATCCTGTCCTTCAATCAGAATTTCTCCGCTTTTGACAACTGCGGGCGGTACCGGAAGTACCTGAAGGATGGATTTCGCGATGGTTGTCTTGCCGGCGCCCGTCTCTCCGACCAGGCCCAGCGTTTTTCCCTTGCGGAGTGTGAATAAAACGTCATTGACAGCTTGTACCGTTTCTTCCTTTGTCACATATTCTACAGTCAGATCTTTGACTTCGGGGAAAATATCATTTTCTTTCATCATCTCGCACCCCCTACTTCTTCAGCTTTGGATCCAGAGCATCGCGCAGACCGTCGCCAAACAGATTCAGTGAGAGCACCAGGATCATAATGCAGATGCCGGGGATAATCGTCATATACGGCGCACTCTGCAGATAATTTCGTCCCGAGGAAACCAGGGCGCCCCATTCCGGGTTCGGCGCCTGCACGCCAAGTCCGAGGTAGGTCAGCCCGGAAGCGCCGATCACGCCGCTGCCAATACTCATTGTGAAAGATACGATCATCGGCGAAAAGGAATTGGGCAGGGCATGCATGATAATGCTTCTCGAATTCGAACAATTGATCGAGCTTGCCGCCTCCAGATATTCTTTTTTGCGGACAGTCATAATCGAGGACCGCATCAGACGTGTGCCGCCCGTGATGCCGGTAAGCCCCATTGCAAGGATCGTGTTAAAAACACCAGGGCCAAGGATACCTGCCAGGCAGATATTCAGAAGAACGCTCGGAATCGCCTGAATGACGTCGCAGCAGCGCATGATCACCTGGTCAACCCTGCCGCCGAAAAAGCCGGAAATACATCCCAGGATGATTCCTCCGCCGCAGGCAATGATCTGTGCTCCCACACCGATCAGAAGGGACCATTTGCAGCCGACCAGTACCCGGCTGAAAATATCGCGCCCCAGATTATCCGTGCCAAACAAGTGCTGCAGGCTGGGCGCCTGGAGTGCGTTTACCGGATCCACAGTTGCGTAATTATAGGGAGCCAGCATCTCGCCAAAAATCGCAATGAAAACAATAAAAGCGAAGATAATCATTCCTGCCATCGCCGATTTATTGTAAGAAAGTCTTTTTATTACGGCCAAAACCTGGTTTTCTTTTTTTACCACTTCTTCTGATCCCATTACAGCTGTATTCTCAGGCATGCGCTTTCCCTCCCTTCTTCTTCTTCAACGCAGATTCAGCGAACTGCGCCTTGATTCGCGGATCCACAGCAGCCATCAGCAGATCTACCAACAGCATAACGATGGAAAAAGTAACTGAAATAACAATCGTACAGGCCATCACGACGTTGTAATCACGGTTGTTGCATCCGGTTACAAGATAATAGCCTACACCCGGAATTGAAAAAACGGTTTCAATAATCACACCGCCGCCGAGCACACCGGCGAACTGCATTCCTATCGTAGTCAGCACCGGAATCATGGCATTCGGAAGTGTATGCTGATAAATCACGTCGCGCGGCTTCAGGCCTTTTGACTTCGCCATCGTGATGTAATCCGAATGGATGACTTCAAGCATACTCGAACGTGTCTGCCTGGCCAGCATCGCAATACCGCCGACGGAGTTTGCCAGCACCGGTAATATGTAATATCGGATTCCCCCCATGCCATACGCCGGCAGCCAGCCAAGATTATAAGAAAACACCAGTACCAGAAGCAGGGCAAAGAAGAATCCCGGAAGTGAAGTGCCAAGAAGCGCCAGGATCATGGATACCGTATCCTGCCATTTGTTCTGGTTTACAGCAGCGGTAACACCCAGCAAAATTCCTGCAAGGGCAGTAATAATAATGCTCGCGGTACCGATTGCCAGCGTCCGGGGTACCCTGGAAGATAATTCTGAAGCTACAGATACGCCGGATACCCAGGATTCACCAAAATCAAGATGACAGAGGTTCCACAGATAATTGCCAAGCTGCACGATATAAGGCTGATCCAGGCCGAGCTGTGCACGAATCTGAACAGCCGCCTCTTCTGTGTAGGTACTCCCAAGGATTACGGAAGCTGCATCACCAGGAGCGAGGTACAGAAGAGTAAATACGACAATGATTACCGCAATGATTACCGGTATCATCAATAAAATTCTCTTTAATATATATCTTCTCATTCCACTACACCTTTTCATTTCTAAATGGTGAGCGAGCCATCCAATCCTCTCCCGCGTGTATCATGGCCATCCGGTCATCTGCCGGAACTATGCGAAACAGCTGTTCTTTCTGCACTTTTTTTCTTAGCTATTCCAACTTATTTATTTGCATACAGGTTATAGATGCCTCTCTCATTTTTCTTTGTGGGCAGAAAACTGCGTCCCTGCCCACAATTGATTTTCCAGTAAACGACTTCCGCCGTTTTCAAACAGTTTCCAGCCGCCCCCAACTACGGAATGAACCCTTTAGCTCAGACTTCCAAGATACGGCAGAGACATATACGCGTCATTCACAGTCAGTCCGGTATAGGTGTCACTATATGCGTAGAGAATCTGCTTGTTGAACATCGGATACCAGGTCAGATTAGCCGCCTCATACTCGTACATCGCCTGGAGATTTTCTTCCGTCTTTCCGCCAACAGCGGTCAGTGCATCATAGATCTCATACAGTGCTTCATCGCTGTGGAAGTATTTGGATACTCCATTTTCCTGTACCGCATAGAGAGAACCCCAGAACAGAGACATATCCAGGATGCCGCTGCCGCCAGCCAGCGTCAGGTCCCACTCGCCCTCTGCCAGCTTCGCCGACTGTGTTGCCGGATCTACGTAATCCATCACCACAGTAATGCCGGCCGCTGCCAGATAGCCCTGAATCAGCTCCGCAAGCTGAGAATCCTCGCCTACATTATTTGCCAGAAGGACAAGCTCTTCTCCATTGTATCCAGCTTCTGCGAGCTTCTCCGCTGCCAGATCCAGATTATACTCACTGTAATTGCAGATCCATGTATCGGAATAATCCGATGCGGTATCCATGCCATAGGTAGTCATCTCTTCGCCATGTCCCTGATATACAGCGGCAACCAGACCGGCATTATCAATCGCGTAGCAGATTGCTTCACGAAGGGCAAGATTATCAGAAATATCACGCCCTGACATATTAAACGCAAGTCCGTTAAAGGTACCATTTGTGGTATAGTATGCTGTAATGCCGTCCGCGGAATCTACCTGGCCTGAGATACTCATATCTACCTGGCCTGCCAGCTCAACCGTACCGCCAGTAATGGCGATGGACATCTGTGTTGCCTCGGTGACAAAGCTGATCTCAATGGTGTCAAAGTTTGCGATGGAAGCGTTCGGGATATTTTCTGTCTTCCAGTAATCCGCTCTCTTTTCCAGTGTGCAGGAGCTGCCCTCTACATAACTGGTGCATACATACGGGCCTGTACCAACCGGCATCGTCGCCAGATTATCCTCGCTGTTCTCATAAGCTTCCTCTGTGCAGAGCAGCAACTGTGTGCAAATCAGATAGAAAACGCCCTCCGAGTCATCATCAATTGTCAAAGTGAAATGGGTGTCATCAACTACCTCAACACAATCGGTCTCATAATATGTAGAGACGTTATGGCCAATTTCCTTCTGCTTATTTAACGTCCATTTTACATCCTCGGACGTAAACGCATTACCCTCGGAGTCTGTGATTCCTTCATACAGGGTCAGATTCCAGACGCCCTCCCCGGCTGATTCCCAGTCCTCCAGGAGAATCCCTTCATACTCCCCGTTATTCAGAGAGAGCATTGTCTCATATACCTGGCTCAGAGTAGCGAAACGATACGGATTTGCCGTGTTGATCGCGCTCGCTCCGGTAAAGGAATTGGTCAGCGCGACATTCAAAGTTCCGCCTGACTCCTCAGCGCTCGCAACCATGCTGCCTGTCATCGTTCCTGCTAATAACGCACATGTCATTGCTGCAGCTAAGCCGCGCCGAAAATTTCTTCTCGATATTCTCTTCATGATTACAGTCCTCCTTGATATTTTTCCTGTTTTTTGTTCTTTTCCGTTCATTCCAGGGTGGTATATCACCCCTTGAGGTCTCTTTCTGTCATTCTTTTCCGTCAACCCTCGTAAATCGAAGCCTCACCGGATTGGCGCGCGCCTGCCTTTCCGGTATTCGATGCTGTTTTTCGCTGCCCGTCACACTGTGAGGCAGCGTATTGAAATCTATCCGCCGCATGCTGTGGATAGATATCGGATAGGGAAATCTCCCCCGTCCGCCGCGTCGACCGAGTGCGGCTTTAGCCGCAAAAACTCCCTGCCCGGTCGTGCGCATGTAAGACAGTGCCGCAGATCCTTCTGCGAAAACTGTATTTACCGGTTTTTATCAGATCAGTCCATAATGCTTCATCGCATAAGCAAGACCATCCTCCATAATCCCCTTCGTTACAAACTCTACCTGACTCTTCATTTCATCCGACGCCTCTCCCATCGCCATACTGTGCGCGGTGCAGCGAAGCATCGGCAGGTCATTGATGCTGTCGCCAATGGCGTAGCTGTTCTCAAAGGAGACTCCAAAATGTTCCTGTACCTTTTTCAGGCAGTCCGGGATCGAGACTCCCTTCGCCACCAGCTCTTCCATATTCTGTTTTTTCCCGATAATGTCCAGATCCTTCGTGGCAATTTCCTCAAATCGGGCCAGGTCGCTCTCTTCGTTTGTCCAGACGCACACCTTTTCAAAAGAAAAATCTGCTGCGTCGATATCCAGGTCTGTCTCAAAACCACGGCTCGAAAAATGTGCCTTCAGCCCCTGCAGAAATTTCGGCAACGGCCTTGTCTGATCAAACTGAATCCCGATCCGGGACTCAAACGCTGCGTCCAGATGACAGCTTCGAACCGCTTCCACAATCCCATGGGCAATGCCCGGCTCCGGTCTTTCATCCTGCAGGACTTCCCCGCCGATTTCCAGATAAGCGCCCATCGTGCAGATACAGCCGTCAAATCCGATCTCCCGCACGCTTTCTTCCACATGGGTACAGGGACGGCCTGTATAATAAACTACATGATTCCCATTCGCCCGGATCGCGCGGATCGCTTCCTTCGCGCTTTCAGGCACAACATGTTCTCCGGAAATAATCGTTCCGTCTACATCAAAAATCACAAGCTTTTTTCCCATTTCTGCCATTCCTCTTTCCCTGAGTTTTCTGTGTTTCAAACCAATGCGGCACAGCTTCGCTTCATTTTATTATTCTGCTTTCACCACAAACCGGTAATCTGCGGAATAGTCAGAGTAAATAGTCACCCCCGAAATATTCTTTCGCATCGCAAAGACGTTAACCGGAGAATACAGGTAAGCAAACGGTTCCAGGGTTTCCATTTCCAGAAGAAACAGCTCCTGAAGCTTAGTCTCACGTTCCTCCCTGTCTAAAATGGTCTGAATCTCATTTGCCAGAGTGCGGATTGTCTCATTCGTATATCCGGTCTGAAACATGTCATTTGCAATGATCGAAGCAACCTCTGTCTGCGGATCACTGCAGGTCGGTGTGAAGGAGCCCAGAGTCAGATCATATTCCCCCGCAAACCGCCGCTCCTGAAATTCATCTACGTCAAGAGGCTCCAGGATGATGTTCAGTCCGATCTCCGTAGCGCGGGACTGAATCGCCTGCGCGATTTCATCTGCCCGCTGTAAATTGGATGCTGTATAAATCATGGAAATCTCTTCGCCATTGTAATCGGACGCCTCTACCAGCGCACGGGCTGTTTCCATGTCATATTCATACTCGTATCCATCTACGTAGCCAAGATTCCCCTCCGCCACCGGCCATGTCGCGGCAACGCCGCCTCCCAGGATACTGTCGCAGAGCATTTGCCGGTCTATGCACATAGACAGCGCTGCCCTCAGATTGTAGTCATTAAAAATTTCTCCCTCCGCAGAATTGTATCCAATGTTCACCTGACCGTCAGAAACGACATCCACTAAAATATAGTCCTCCTCATCCAGTACTTCATGGTAATCTGTTGTGAGCATTGTCACGATATCCGCTTCGCCGGATTCCAGTGCATTCACCCGTTCCGTATCGTCCTCACCGCACATGTAGATAATTTCATCTACATTTCCGGTATTTGTCCCCCACCAGTTTTCATTCCTGGTGAAGTATACGACTGCTCCTTCCTCCTCAATCCGGTCTACCATATAGGCTCCGGTTCCGACCGGTTTCTGAAAGAACCCTTCCGGATCAGCTTCATAAGCAGAGCCACAGATAATCATCACAAATCCGACCTCATCGTAAAAAGTGGGCATGACGGAGTTCAGATAAATAACCACCGTATAATCGTCCGGCGTCTCCACCCGGTCAAGGCTTCCCCAGAGATTTGTATACTCAAGAGTTTCATCCAGCAGTCGCTCAAAGGTGACCTTTACATCATAAGATGTCAGCTTCTCACCATTATGAAATACCACATCCTCCCGAAGATGAAAGGTATAGGAAAGACCATCCTCTGACATGCTCCAGTCCGTAGCCAGAGCCGCAGTGTAATTTCCTTCATGGTCATTCGCTACAAGCGGATCTCCCCAGAGATAACCTGCGTCATCCTGTCCATAGCCCTGGTTGCTGAATTTATCCAGCGAGCTCAGTTTATTCGCATAAGAATAAATGGTGAGTGTCACCGCATCCTCCGAAGAGGCTTCTTCGTTATAAGAGGTATCCGGCTCATTTTCGGATCCCCCTGACAATGAGCCGTTTCCACAGCCGGTAAGTAAGAGCGTCGCCACAGCCAGAACCAACAGTAATAATCTTTGAGCACACCGTGCAGCCATTGTTCGCGTATTTTGACTTTTCAAAACATCTGATCTCCCGTCTGTCATGATCTGTTTGTCTTTCAGGTATACTCCAATGTTAACATTTTTTGACTTTTCGGTCAATAAAACGTTTTTTTGATTGTGAACCGTTTTTGACTTTTTTATTCTTTTCGGGTCAAATGTCAAATTATTTTCATCTGAATGCAATACCCTGCTTTCACACGAGCTATAAGACTATACGCGAACGCATTTACTTACCAGTTTCCTCTCGGGTACTTCTCTGCCTGCTCCCTGTAAGCATCATTTTTTCCAAGCCGTTCCTGATCATGCCATTCAGAATAGTATGTAAAGTCCGGGCGGACTGCTGCCTCCGCGACCGTCGGGACGGTGAGAATATCCGCCACAACGACATTGCTTCTCAGACCGGTCACCTTAATCGGGCCAAAACGCACCGCCTTCGGGACAAACACCGACATCGGTTCATCGAACTCAAACGTCTGCATCTCGTCACGGATTCCATCGCCCATAGTAAAGGAAACGTGTGCACCCAGATCACGCATATTTTCCATATTGGTGCCGTAGAAGCAAATGATGCGGTCACAGTTCATCGTGTACCTTGGATACGGGCCATCATAATATCCGTCATAATGGCCTGTGATTACTTTACCCTCTCCTTTATCGGTTCCAGGCATAAATTCGCCGTCTTTCGTAATGAATGAAAATTCAATATGACACGGAGCTTCATCGAAGCCCTCACCGCCATAGGTGTATACCGGAGCTGTGCCAAAAATCGGCGTGCGGCTCTCGCTTCCACAATCCTTCACCAGATACTTATCATATTTTCCCATCGTCTGTCCTCCTGTTATCTGATTATCAAAATTCTGCTCATCTGTTTCATCTTTTCATTTTTTGTTCATATCCAGAATCCGCAGATATTCTCTCTGCTTCGGCCAGCCGGTCTCCCATACCGGATGACCTTCCTCCCATCTGCAATCCCCATCACGGTTCAGGCAGTGTCCTGTCTTCTCATCCCAGCTCTTTCTCTACATCGCTGCACTTATAATGGCGGTCGCTGCCATTATCTACGACAACCGATTCATCCGTCGGAAGCGGATAATAGGTATGCTCGATATAGCATGCTTCCTTGGACGGCTGCGTCAGAATATTAATATTCAGGAAAGCCCTGCGCTGGTTGCTGATCTTCATACCTGAATTAGCCAGCCCACGCGGTACATGAATGCAGCATGGCTCGTCAAAAGAAAGAACCTCAGCATCTTCATCAAGTCCAAGCGTGAAGTCAATGTGTGCTCCCAGATCTTTGGGATTCTCCGGATCCGTCCCCAAGAATACCCAGAGCATCTCTGCCTCATGGCGGATCTGTCCCTTGTATCCTCCGCCTTTATGCCCGTCACGTTCCACGTTTGCGGTATGGAATACATTATCATCCTGTCCGTGAAAATGCTTCATCGCTTTCTCGTCCGCAGGCAATAATGGAATATACTCCACTACATACGGCGACCATTTCGCGTACTCCGTAAGAAACCGGTACTCCTGTCCAAGCACCCATGTCCCCGGACGATTTGGCCTCGGTCTCTCATCCTGCCGCAAAAACATCGGTTTGCAATAATCATCATACTTTCCCATTTTTACTGCTCCTTTCCTGTTAATAAACTTATTTGACACACAGCTGCCCGGATACGAAACAGCCGCTTTTATAAAGTAAAACGGCAAAAGTCGTTTACTATATTTATGCATACAGCCGTTGAGAAATGGATTACTCACACCCATACAGCTGTTACATTTCCATCAGACATACTTTTCTGCCGCAGTCGGCAAAAAATTCCCCGGCCATCCGAACTGCGTCGAGGCCTTTTGAATTTGCGGTTTGCGGATCAGGCGGTGCAAGATGGGCATATAATTCCGCGTCTGCTCCTTAGCCCATATACAGATCGCTCTTCGCCTGGCGCAGGTGATTCTGATATTCCTGTGTTCCATAAAGAGCATCCCGGAAGTTAATCAGTTCTATCTGATTCTCACGGATCCAGTTTTTCAGCCGGTCTGAACAGAGCGCTTCCACATCCAGAATGCGGCCCAGTGTGAAGCGGTTTGCCCTGGGGCCATAATCTCCTTCGCGGTACATATAATAATCCAGATACCCGGGATGCCAGGACTGCTCTACAATCACATCATCGCCAATTTCCATCAGATGATCCGGATCGTCAATATAGTAGCTGGCCGGATCATAGTTCTCTACCTCATCCACAGAATTGGTCTGCAATGCCTTGTAGGCGTTGAACGGGTCTGCGATAAAAATCTTCCGTTCCTCCCATTTTGCGTCGGGCAGGTCCATTCCGCTCTGTTCTTTTTTACTCGCAAACCGGATCGCGATCCCGTACTCTTCACAGATCTGATCTACCGCGCGGCTGATCAGAGAACCCTTCGGCATCGTGCTGGTCGTATCCGGCGCTTTTCCAAGAACCGAAATACAGCGCTCCATCTGTGCACGGCACTCTGCAATCAGCTCGTCATAATCAAAATCTGCTGCGGAAAGCAGATCATGTCGAAAACGATCTGTGCCCGGAATCACCAGTGACGGAACCTGATCCGCTCCCAGAACAGGCGACCCCCAGAAATGTGCGTGCCAGCCAATTGAAATCCATGGCAGTTCCTTTAATCGCTTCAACGCATCTATCGTCCCTGGTGTATCGAGCATCACATCAGCCGAAGTGACCACGCCGTTGTAAATAGTTTCAAAAGTTCCAATATTGGCGACATCCGTATAACCGACGTCATCCGCGCGGACAACCATCTTCTTCATCCTGAATCCCTCCTTATAAATCATCTAAATAACAAATAACCTTTTTCTGCTGCTTTGAATTTATTTCTGCTGCTTTGAATCATTTTCTACTGCTTTTTCGGGAAAAAGGTAAGCGATGAGGCTCCTTTCACCCGCACACCTGATCCGGTGGCTGTCAGACAGCCGTCCGTCCCAATCTCATAGGATGCGATGTCGCCGCTGACCAGGCATCCGGTCACAAGATATCTTCCATTTGGAGAAATCGCAGACGCGCGCGGCCAGTCTCCTTCTATGGGCATATTCTGTATCAGAGTCAGCTGCCCATCCTCCTGGTCAATCGCGAAGACAGCTACGCAATTGTCCCCATGGATGATACTGTAAAGATACTTTCCATCGCTGCTGATCTGAAATGTCTGCTGTTCATGCACACCCGGAGCGGCCGCCCGATGTCCTTCCGGAAATGCATTGACGGTGCAGATTTTTTCAAGACCGCCTTCCTCTGTATATCGGAACGAACAGACATAATGCTTCCCGTCAATGCTTCTCTCATGATTGACAAACAGAAACGGCTTCGTCGGATGATACAAAGCGAATCGAGGCTGCTCTCTCTCGTCCTGCGTTATGACACTGTTTAAAAGCACCAGCTGCTTTTTTTCATAATCAATCTGATACATATAGAGTCTGCCTGTGCCTTTATCGCATACAGCATACAGTTTTCCTGACGGCGAGCGGGTCGCGCTGTGCGGATGGGCACTCATCCCACGCCCCTGTGCGTTAAAGCTGATCTCCGGCGGATTGTGATCTTTCACATCCAGCACCTCACCGAGTGACCCGTCTTCCTTCACCTCAATCAGCATCACCACTGCCGGCTCAAATACATTCATCGGGCGGTATCGTCCATCCTCTCCCTTCACCATTTCTGTGATAAAATCATCGCGGGAATGATGGGCCGCCACCATATATCTTTCTGAAGGATCCAACGACATAAATACCGGATTCGTGCAGCCTGTCACCTTACGGAACAGCTCTGTTACCTGCCCGGAATCCGGATCAACATGAAATCCCAGAATCTGTCCGCTCATCAGGTTCACCCCGGCCGGACGGCAGGTCTCATTATTTATGTACAAAATCCCTTCCTTCGGTTTTACCAATGAACAATTCAAGGAAATTCTGTCATTCAGCATCTCCAGAAACTCCAGTTTCCCGGTATCCTGATCTAATGTCAGTAAGCCCAGGCCCGGCGCCCCACCATGCTCCTCCCAACAGCCAACGTATAAAAAAATCTTATCTGCCATCATTCGAATGTTCTCCCTTTGCGAATGATCCGTTGTGAACGATCGCTGCAGGCGACCTCTCTTTCATGAATATCGTGAATGATCGTTGCAGGCGACCTCTCTTTCCGGTCTGGCTGTATTGTACAGGCATCCTTTCTGTTTCATCAATTGGAACATCATTTGGTCATGAACATTTTTTGACTTTCTTTTTCATTTTGGTTCAGAATGTCATTATTTTTTCATTCCGGCGAATGTCATTTTTCATTCATCTGAATCATTCATTCACTGTTCATTGATAAACTAACATGCAGTTTTGTCCCCTGCACTGTCAGGGAGCAGATGAACTTCCGTCAGTGGTTCTGATATTTTCCCTGGCATACCTGCGGCCAGTTCTGAATTTTCTATTGAATTTTCATAAAATGGATTTTCGCTCAGCTGATGGCGCAAAAACAGTGAAACAATAATTGCCATTTCCTTAAAATACCGCTATAATTTATAGTGGATGACAAATTCCCTGTTTACTATAGCTTATCGTATTTTTTTGACAGGAGGTATAGAATCTTGCTTTCTATCTATTATGGAGATATGCCCGAAGCCATCTACAATACAGTAATTTTTTTCAAAAACACCTATATGGATGACTGGATCACAGATGATCTGTGCAGAAAAATGATCCTGGATGTCGACAAATCCATCGTTCTGGGACCCCATGTCATTGACTCTCCCGTGCTGGGAGGCATCGCCCCGGGAGAGTTATCAGGAGGGGTCAAAACATTGATTGCCATTTACAAGGTGCCGGAACGTATTTTCAACGCCTCCGCCTGCGGGGACAACTGTGCCAAATGGATACTGAAAATAGGCGAGATACAGGATATCACTATCAACCTTCGCCATCTCATGGACTTTGGAGATGGTGCTTTTAGCATAAAAGTAATAAACACCGGCCAGGTTGTGCACAGTATGAACGAGCTTTTGCCGATTGCAGGGCTGATTGTCAGATAGGAGAAACCATGAAGGGCAGTTACCGAATCATCGTATCTAATGCCAAAATCCGATACGATTTTACACTAAAAAGAAACATCACCATATTAAAAGGCGACAGCGCAACAGGCAAAACCACGTTGGTGGAAATGATCCGTGAATATTACGAAGCCGGCCCTGACAGCGGAATCAGCCTGCGATGCAACCGCTCGTGCCGGGTTTTGGGTGGTCGAGACTGGAAGCTTCTCCTCTCATCCATCCACAATTCTATTGTATTTGTTGATGAAGATAATGCTTTTTTGCCGACAAATGAATTTGCTGAAGCAGTTCAAGATTCCGATAATTATTATGTCCTTGTGACACGGGAAGGGCTTCCAAATCTTCCCTACAGTGTTGAGGAGATTTATGGAATCCGGCAGTCCGGAAAATACGCCGGAATCAGACAGGTTTATAATGAATTTTACCATATTTATGGACGAACCGACTTTTTAAAGCCGGTTCGTCCAGAGCAGATTATCACAGAAGATTCCAATTCAGGTTTTGAGTTTTTTCATGGGTTGTCCGAAGGCAAACGATATGATGTAGTAAGTGCCCGCGGAAAGTCCAACATTTTTGCGCGAATGTTGGACTATACCGATGCGGATCTTCTGATTATTGCGGACGGCGCCGCATTCGGCTCAGAGATGGATCGGGTGATGAAACAGGCGAAAACAAGTAAAAAAGTGTCGCTCTATCTGCCGGAATCTTTTGAATGGCTGATTTTAAAATCAGGAATAATTGATGGAAAAAACCTGCGCGCAATACTTGAATCCCCCGAAGATTATATTGAAAGCCGTCTTTATTTCAGTTGGGAAAGATTCTTTACGTCAAAACTTGTCGAACTGACAAAAAACGGCTACCTGCAATATTCCAAAAAAAACCTCAACCCTTCTTACCTGCATGACAGCATAGTGGCTGCAATCACATCTGCTATGGAGATGATCGACTTACGATGAGCATGCGGGCGTTATGTCCTGCGTCTTCCTATTAATAAATTCCATCGGCGGATTCACAACCCCCTGCTCTTCTGTATCCGCCTCTCCAGCGAGGAAAATACGCACCGGTCTATGAGAATTCCAATCACGATGATGACCAGCATCACTGCCATCACCTGATTGATATCCGCCATATCCCGGCCCGCCATCAGTGAATAGCCGAGTCCGACATAGGCCGACATCACCTCGCCGGACATCAGCGCTCTCCAGGCGAACGACCACGACTGCCGTAAGCCCGCGAGGAATCCCGGCAGGGCCGCAGGAAAAACCACCTGCGTATACATCTGCATCGGGTTTGCACCCATCGTCGCCGCCGCCCTTTTGTGGATCGGCGGCACCTGGGCGATGGCGTTCTCAATCGCAAGCGCCACGCTGAAGGTGGAGCCGATCACAACCACGAACAAAACCGCGCTCTCGTCCAGGCCGAACCACAGAATCGCGAACGGCACCCAGCAGACGCTCGGAAGCGACTGCAGTCCATTCATCAGGGGTTTCAGGCAGCGGTTTAAAAAAGCGGAAGCAGAAATCAGAAGTCCCAGCACTGTCCCGGTCAGCAGTGCGATCACAAACCCGATCAGCACCCGCCTCAGGCTGTAAATCACGGCCTGCCAGAGTGTGCCGTTGGCGATCAGCTTTTCCAGACTTTTCACGACTCCGGTGGGGGATGGCATCGCGTAGGATTTCCACCAGCCAAAGGTTCCAGTTCCAAGGGTATAAATAGCCTGCCACAGCAGGACGAGGAGGATGTAAAAGCAGATGCAGGTGAGGATTTTCCAGGCCGTACCTTTCCCTGTCAGTCTGTTCTCCACGGCGTTCTTCTCGGAAGCAGTTACAGGCCGGCTGTTCCTTTGCGACGTATTCTCACTGGTCATATTCTTCTTTTGCAAACTTCTCCACCTCCTTCTCTACACACGATAAAATCTGGTGCCGCGTCGAAAGGAACTCCGCCGAATCTATCTGGCGCGGACGTGGAAGGCTGATATCAAAAATCTCCTTGATACAGCCGGGGTTGTCGGAAAGTACCACGACCCGGTCCGCCAGAAAAACCGCCTCCTCCACACTGTGTGTCACAAAGAGAACCGTTTTTTGGGTCTCCTCCCAGATCTGCTCCAGGTCGGAGCGCAGCTTGTTAGTCGTCTGTTTGTCCAGCGCGGAAAAAGGTTCATCCATCAAAAGGATGGGGCTGTTCAGGCAAAGAGCCCGCGCAAGGGCTGTTCGCTGCTTCATGCCTCCCGAAATTTCATGAATCCGGTAGCTGCGGAATTCCCACAGCTTCACCATTTTCAGGTACTTCTCAGCCCGGCGGTTCTGCTCCTCCTTCGCAACGCCCGCCAGCTTCATGCCAAATCTGACATTGTCAATCACATTCAGCCACGGATACAGTGCGTGCTCCTGAAACATCATGACCCGGTCCGCGCCGGGGCCGGTTACTTTTTTTCCATTCACAAAAAACTCCCCGGCGGTCGGCGCGTCCAGCCCGGCGACGATATTCAGAAGGGTCGATTTCCCGCAGCCGGACGGCCCCACGATACAGACAAATTCTCCATCATTTACTGTCAGGGAAATATCTTTCAGGGTCTCCTTCGCGGAAGAAGCGGTGTTCGAAAAAGATTTTGCGATATTTTTCAATTCTAATGACATGTTTTCTTCCTCATGCAGCACACAACGCAGTGCCAATAATCTCGTGATCATGACTCATCGTCAAGCAGCCCTTCCAGAATAGAAAGATCGGTCAGCGAATCATCGGGCAGCTCGTCGATGAAGCCTTCCGCTAAGGAAACATCCGCGAATTCGAGCAGAGCGTCTTCATTGAGCTCCACGGTGACCGTTGTGCGCGAGAAGGAGCTCAGGATCACATCCTTTTCATAGGTGTTTCCGGTGACCTCACTGATCTCCTCGATCATCGCGTCGACGGAGCCATCCAGATCCGCGTTGATCGCGTCAGTCGTGTCAATGTGCACCTGCAGGAAGGTCTCCACCACCTCCGGGTATTCCTCCAGGAAATCCTTCCGCACCACGATGACGGCGACCGGATAATTTCCCGAATAATAAATGTCCTGATAGTCCAGAACCAACCCGACATTTTCCGAGGCGGTCAGGATCGTCCCCCATGGCTCCGGGACCAGCGCGGCGTCCACGCTCCCCTGGTCAAACATATTCTGAAGATTGGAATTGTCCACGGCCACGACCTCTACGGTGCCGCCCGCTGAGACCGGGGAGAGATCGTTCTGGGAAAGCAGGTTGAGCAGGCACAGATGCTGGGTATTTCCCACCTGCGGTATCGCCACCGTTTTCCCGTCCAGGTCTTCTACAGAAGAGATGCCGGAGTCCGTACTCGCCACCAGGACAGCCCCCGCGTCTGACGCGTTCGCGATCACGATGACGTCCCCGTCCGATTTCACATTGCCGTTAATCGCGGGCACCGGTCCAATGTATCCGATGTCAATTTCCTGCGCAAAGAGGGCTTCCACTTCAGAAGAGCCTGCGGTAAAGGACGTCCAGGAGACATCATACCCGGAGCCGAGCGCCTCCTCCAGGCTCCCCTCGTTCTTCATCACCAGCGCCTGCGCATGTGTAATATTAGGAAAATATGCCATCCGCACCTCGACGGTTTCACCGCCGGATTCCGTACCGGAAGAGGATTCCGACGTCTGAGAGCCGCACCCTGCCAGGCCCAGTGTCACCATCATCATAAAAATAAGCAGGCTTCCTCTCTTTGCGCGTCCCAACACGGCATTCTCTCTGTTTGAGCAAACGTTTTCATGAGGCCCAGTCAGATTGCGTTTTAAAAATCTCATAAATCTCATAATATTCTCTGCCTTTCTACTTGTTTTCTTTTCTCTCTCCCTCTATAATAACAGTATCATACACGAACGAAATGAAATGTGAAAGCATTTTTTACACAAACGTTTTCACTCCGTGGAAAGCATTCTGGCCAAAATACCTTTCGCTCCTGCGCATCAGGGCCTCACGAACGAAATCTTGCGTATAATGGCAAATTGGGGGTTCCGGCTTGTCCGGGTCAGGGGCAGACCACAGAAATGGAATTTTGCGGGAGGAAGAAGGATGTCTCTAAAGAAAATAGCTGAAATGACCGGCGTATCAGTCTCCACGGTGTCAAGAGTTTTAAACAACCGGGATTACAACTGCGCGTCGGAAGAAGTAAAAGACAGGATCTGGGCAGCGGCTGAAAAAATCCAGTATGTCCCAAATGAGAGTGCGCGAAACCTGAAAAAGGGAAACAAAGCCAATGGCGGAACTCCTGCCCGAAGTCTCGCCATTATTCTTGAACGCTTTGAATCTCTGGATGATGATCCTTTTTTTCGGGAGCTGTACCGGAGTGTCGAGCAGGAGGCTTTTTCCCGCGGCTGTATGATCAGCGGCGTCCAGGTGCTGGACGCACGGCGGGGAAACACAGAAGCTCTTAAATCTCGCGGAAATCTTGCAGACGGGTACATCATCCTCGGGCGCAGCAGCCCGCAGACCCTCAGTCATTTAAAAGCAATCGGCAAAAACATTGTCTCCATCAGCCGGAACCCGACCCACTTTGAAATTGATGAGATCATCTGCGACGGCAGATCTGCAGCGGAACGCGCGATTGAGTATCTGATCAGCAAAGGATACCGGCGCATCGGATATATCGGCGACTGTTCTTACGAAGACCGCTATGTGGGATATTGCGACACCCTGATTCGAAACGGACTTCCCATGGATTACGCCAACATCATCCCTTCAGACCAGACAGCGAAAGGCGGATGCGCGGCAATGAAAAAGCTGTTGGAGCAAAAGACTGCGGACGCCGTCTTCTGTGCCAATGACGCCACCGCCATCGGCGCTCTTCAGGGCTGGCGCGAATACCGCGCGGACAAGCAATACGCCAGAAAAACCGCGCCGCTTCCGGCCCTGATCTCCATCGATGATATCAGAGCGGCCGCGGAAGTGACTCCCTCCCTTACGACTGTCCATGTCCCGCACGAGGATATGGGCAAGACGGCCGTAAAGGTCCTCCTCGACCGGATAGAAAAGGGACATACGGAAAACATCCGCGTGGAATTTCCCAGCCGCCTGGTGATCCGGGAGAGCTGCTGAAACGAAGCTGCCCGCGCATCCATCGGACAGACGGGCGCTTTTCTCCCCTATCCGTTCCTATCCCGGCGCGGAAGAGGATGGCTGTGTCGGTGATTGTAAAACGGCCATCAGCGATCTGTCAGTGGCTGTAGAACGTGCATCAGCGATCTGCAGGTGGTTGTAGAACAGCCATCAACAATCTGCCGATGGCTGTAAAACGGCCGTCAACGATTTACCGGTTCTCGTACAGCTTCGTGTACACCCCATTTTTCGCGAGCAGCTCCTCGTGCGTTCCCTGCTCCTCGATGCCCTTCGGCGTGAGAACGAGGATTTTCTGCGCATTGCGGATCGTTGAGAGACGATGCGCAATGACAAAGGTTGTGCGGCCCTTTGCCAGCTTTTCGAGGGACTGCTGCACGATCCGCTCACTCTCGTTGTCAAG
>JAJQBS010000016.1 GCA_021203145.1 Lachnospiraceae bacterium
CAATTTTTAGAAAATCTTTCTTTTATGTGCGGTTATTGCGAGTCAATAACATACGTACCTCGCAGCGAGCGCGAGGTACTGTTCTGAATAATTACAAAAATTCTTTATCCGCAGATAATAACCGTCGCTATGGAATGCGCCGGGAGCGCCACCGCAGTCCCTTTTCCGCCCTCGCGCAGGGTAACCTCCAGATCTTCACCCGATTTGTTCAAAAGGACCGCCACCCGCTCCCCGTCCGGGTTTACAAAGGCAGCCACATCAATTTTATCCGTATACGACGTTGTGGCGATCGCTTTTGCACCGCGCCGGATATAACGGCTGAAATGGCCAATGTAATAATAGCTTAAGCGTTTTTCTACCACGCCTGTCCCGGTATCGCACATGATGGGCGCCGCACAGAAATTTCCGGCATGGTTGGGTCCGCCGTTCTCGTTGAGGATGAGATTCCAGTCCAGCTCAGCCTCTGCTCCGGCGCTTAAATTACCCGCCATGTCATGCGCGTACATCTCTGCTTTCTGTATCTCATTCGAATCCGCGAAGCGGGAATACTCCACGCATCCTTCCGTAAAGAAAAGTCGTTTGTCCGGATATTTTTCCCGAATCAGGCGCAGCGCATCGAAATGGTCGCCGGTATACCAGTGCACGGCTGCCCCATCTACCACTTCCCTGGCGCCCGGAACCGACAGAGTCTCATCCGCTCTTTCATAAGCCGCCTCTTTGTTGTGATCCCAGATAAAAATCCCGACATCCGTCAGATCTGCTTTCAAAAGCGCAGGTGCAAGATATTCCGTAACAAAGATTCCCTCCTCCTTCGCCGAATAGATGCAGGAATCCCATGTCTGCACAGCATCCGGTTCGTTCTGTACCGTAATATACTTTACGTCGATGCCTTCGTCACGGTAAGCCTGAAGAAACCGGGTCACATATTCAGCCCAGAGAGCACGGTATTCCTCTTTTAGCTTACCGCCATGGTTCATCTCTCCATTCGTCTTCATGTACGCGGGCGGCGACCATGGTGCCGCCATAAAGATCATCTCCTCCGATGCTTTCCCCATCGCTCTCTTTATCAGAGGCAGGATCTGACTTCTGTCATGCTCAATGCGGAATGTCTCGAGCGTCTCATCGCCCTCCTGCACGTAGGTATAATTTCCCATACCGAAGTCGCAGCTGTGAATCGTGCAGCGCCCCATGTTGTAGCGAAGACCGTTTTCTCCAAAACATGCCTCCAACACTTCCTCCTGTGCTTCTGACGGAAGCTTCGCGAAGGTGGAAGCCGCCGCCTCTGTAAACGCGCCTCCGAAGCCCTCGATCGTCTGCCTCTGAAATTCCGGGTACAGGTTCACCACATGCATGTGATCCCGGGATTCTCCCGGCTTCGGAACGCTCACTTCTTTCCAGTATTCTTTTTTTTGCCTCGTTCGTGATATAGCAGCCTGCTTTCATAAGTTCTGTCTCCTCCTCCTTATGTTTTTCGATTTTATGTTCTGCACCTGTTTCTGATGCAAAACACAGGCCGTGCCGCCGCAAAGCGATATCCGCACGATTCGGTCTTACAGGAATATCATACAAAAAAGGAACCGGCATTTCAGTTCCTTTTTTTCAGTAAGGTTTCTTTTTTACAGCAGCTTATTTCGCTCCGGCACCTGACCGGCCGGGAAAAAATCAGCCCTTTACCGCGCCTAGCGCTACACCCTTGGTGATGTACTTGTTCAGGAATATGTACACGATCAGCGCGGGAGCTGCCGAGAGCGCCATGACCGCAAACTGTACCGCATAGTTGGACGAGTACTGGCCGGTAAATTCCAGAATACAGAACGGAAGTGTTTTCCACTTGTCACTGCTTAAATAGGTCGTCGCCATCATGAATTCATTCCAGTTGTTCAGGTCCACCGTGGCAATAGAGGCTTTCATCAGCGGCATAATGATTATAAATACTACCCGGTAAACGCCGCAGCCGTCAATCAAGGCCGCTTCCTCCAGCTCTCTCGGAATCGAGGCCATAAAACCGGAAGTCAGAAAATATCCCTGCGGCAAGGAAAACGCGACATAAGGAATCAAAAGCGCCCAGATGGTATCCGTCAGCTTCAGCCGGTCATAGATCACGTAGTTGGGCAACAACGTAGCATGAATCGGTATCATCATTCCCATTACCATGATCACTGCTACTACATTTTTCAGCTTCCAGTGCATGCGTGTACACGCGAAAGAAGCCATCACAGAAATCAAAATGACCAAAGCCACGGCCAGCGTATTGATCAGCAGGCTGTTGCCGAGGTAATGTAAAAAATGTCCGTCCCGAAACGCCAGAAAATAGTTGACCCACTGAATCTCCTCCGGCCAGACGAGAATTCCACTCGTAAAAAGGTCGTTGCTTTTACACAAAGAGAAGTCAATCAGCCAGATCAGAGGAAACAGCTGGACAAACGCGATCACGATAAACACCGCGATCCATATCCCCCTTTTCGTCCGGGATTGTTTCGATAAAACACTGTTCACTTTTTTACACCTCCTGTGCTTCTCTTTCCTGAAATACTTTTTGCAGAATCACATTCGCCAGCAGACAGATCAGAATAAAAATAACGCTGATCGCATTGCCGTAACCGTATTTATAGGAACTGAATGCCTGTTTGTACAGATAGCTTGCCATAAACTGCGTCTCATTGCCGGGTCCGCCGTCTGTCAGAAGATACACCGTTTCCATCTGTTTTAATGCAGAAATGATCGCCATCGTCACATTGATCTGGATGATCGGTTTGAGCATCGGCAGTGTAATCCGGAAAAAGGTCGACGTTCCGGATGCTCCGTCAATCGCCGCGGCCTCATACATCACAGGATCAATGTTTTTAACACCGGTATAATAGATCAGCATTCCCCAGCCGAAGCCGTGCCAGATCAGAACGACAAGCACCGCCCAGATTGCTGTCCCGGAGCCGAGCGGGTTGATGGTGCCCTGATAGCCGAAGAATTCCAGGATCTTCTGTAACAGACCGAAATTCGGATTATAGATAAATTTCCACAGATAGGCAATCACAGCCACA
Source organism: Lachnospiraceae bacterium (assembly GCA_021203145.1). Lineage (GTDB taxonomy): Bacteria > Bacillota > Clostridia > Lachnospirales > Lachnospiraceae > Choladousia. The sequence goes on from JAJQBS010000016.1 coordinate 3,039, forward strand.
GAAATCACGTTCGGAATAAAAAAGATACAGCGGAAAATGCCTTCCGCTTTTCCCTGCAGCTTATCCAGCTTTACCGCCACAAAGACCGCGAGCGGATGCTGGATGCAGATAAATCCGATCGCCAGGAACAGGGAATTTTTTAAGGCTCTCCAGAATACCGAATCATGAAACTGTGTCGTGTAATTCTCGATACCGATAAACCAGTAGTCCCCGATACCGGAATAATTCGTAAAGCTGTAGTATATGCTCAGAAGAATCGGCGCAAGTATGGCGACGGTGAACATAAATAAGCCTGGCGCTACAAGGCTGAAAATAATGCCTTTGTTGCTGTATAATTTCTTCAATTTATTTCCTCCTTCCGTCTGAACTGATATTGCACGGATAATGTATGCAGGCTCCGGCGATCGTTATCCGCGCACAATCCGGCCTGTTTTTCGAAAAAAATCAGGAGGGAGCACCTCTCCCCCTGTTTTTATTCTCCTGCCCGATCGCAAAGTACTCTGCTGATCGCGCGTTTTTCTTTAATTCTGCAGCCGGGCCTTTCCGTGTGTCTCCCAGGAGGCGGCTTACAGTGCAAATGCCGCAAGTGCGCTGTAGAATTCTTCCACTGAAAGGCTGCCGATCGCCAGCTCTACACAGGAATCCTCGCACACTGTCTTGAACTCGCTCGTGCCCAGATCATTGATCGGAGTGCCGGAAACGCTGGTCGATCCGCTTACAATGTCGATCCACTCAAGCTGCAGAGAAGTCTCTTCCCCGGTCAGATAGTCGCTGAAGTTCTGTGCGGACATACATACGCCGTTCTCCCACGCAAGCTTTGACCAGTGATCCGGCTCAAACATATAGTTCAGCAGGGCGATTGCTTCCTCTTTCACCTCGGAATTCGCTGTCACGGAATATCCGCCGCCGTTCCAGGCGCAGATCTCTGTCGCCGTACCGGTTCCGCCTTCCACCAAAGGCATGGTAAATACGCTGATGTTATTTCTTGTCTCTTCATCAATGTCCTCGTTGGTCGCCATGGACATCTCCCAGCTTCCCATATAATACATCGCAGCCTGGCCATTCGTAAACAGATTCAGGGCTGTGCCGTAATCCGTAGTTTCAAATCCGGTCTGGAAGCCGCCCGCTTCAACCAGATCCACAACCATCTGTGCCGCCTGCGTCCAGTTTTCATCATAGCTGCCGGATTCCACCGCTGCCACCGCATTGCTGTAGGCATCCGCGCCTCCCGCGATCTTCTGATAGATATCCTCGATCAGGATTGCGATCGGATACTTGTCGGAGCCGTCCATAGAGATGGCGATGTATCCCGCATCCGTGATCGTCTGCACCGCAGCAAGCAGCTCATCCCAGGTTGTCGGCACTTCCACTCCGCATTCCTCGAAGATCGCCTTATTGTAGTAGAAGCCCATGACATCCGTATTTCTTGCGAGGCCATACAACTTCCCGTCCTGTGAAAATCCGTTCAGCGAACCGTCCAGGAAATTATAATCCGCATAGTCTTCCTCGTTCAGCTCCGCCAGCAGTCCGGCGTCAATTACTTCGCTGATAAATGCCGGCTGTCCCCACACGTTTACCAGATCCGGCATACTGCTTCCTGACGCATAAGCCTTGAACTTGGTCTTGTAGCTCTCATCGTCCAGCGCCTCGACCTCGATCGTGGCATTCGGATTCTCTTCCATATACATATCGAACAGCGTCTGCTCGATCAATCCCTGACCGCTCGTCCGATCCGGAAGATTGGAAAATACTTTGATCGTCACCTGCTCCTCTTCCGCCATCGCCGGAACCGATGATACAAGTCCCATCGCCATGGCTGCCGTCAGCGCAATTGCTAATGCTTTTCTTTTCATAAGAACCTCCTTCTTTTGCCCGGGCTTCACTGCCCGTTCGGTTGTTTTGTATGGTCTGATTATAGGAAAAATACAAAGCCCCGTGTACACAGATTCTTAAGAGGAATGTTGAAATTTTTAAGATGCTGCAGGGCAGTACAAGGCAAAGCAAAGAAACATCCGTCGGCATTATCGGCTGTAGTAGTTCAGCCGCATATCCGGCGGCTGCTGCATGATCCGCATCCGCAGCGTTACCTTTGTCCCGGAGCCAAGCTGGCTCTGGATCTGCAGGCCGCAGGACGGTCCAAAGACTTTCTGGATCCTGCGATTGACATTGTTGACACCGATTGAGGTATGTCCCCGCCGAATGGTTTTCTTCATGGAATTTGCCGGATGCAGATCCAGCAGCCGCTCGATTGCTTCCTGCGACATACCAACGCCATTGTCCTCGACCACCATATACAGGTCAACTGCCTCATGATACACACGAATCTGTATCAGCGCAGGCTCTATTTTGTCCTCTACCCCGTGGATGATCGCGTTTTCCAGAATCGGCTGCAGCAGAAGCTTTGGCACATAAGTATCCAACAGCTCCGGATCCGCCTCACAGGATACCTTCATGCGGTCGCCGTAGCGGACATTCTGTATTTCCACATAATCCCTGAGGTTCTTCAGCTCCTCATCAATCGTCACAAAATCCTTTTTGGAAAGGGAGTATCGCATCAGATTGCCCAGAGAGTATGTAAGGTCTCCGATCTGATCCACCCCGTTCATCCGCGCGATCCAGTTAATCGTATCCAGCGTATTATACAGAAAATGCGGATTGATCTGCATCTGGAGAGATTTCATTTCAATCTCCTGCTGCATCATTTCCTGCTCATACGCCTCATCAATCAGGGTGCGGATATCTTTCACCATCTGGTTAAAGCTGTTCGTCAGAACGGCAATCTCATCCTCTCCCACCGCTTCGCATCTCACTTCGAAATCTCCCTGTCCAAAGCGCTTCATGGCGTCGGAGAGACTGGTGATCGGCCGTGTAATCCCCTTTCCCACAGCCACAACCAGCCCGAAAGCCAGCAGACATGTTACAGCCAGCAGGAGGGCCATACGGATCTGCAGGTTCTGAATATCCGACAGAAAATATGATTCCGGAACCGCCAGTACCAGTCGCCAGCCATTTGCGATCTCACAGCCGGTGTAGAAGACGTATCTGCTCCCGTCCATGGCAACTGTTTCAAACGACTCACCGCCATCTGTCACCAAAAGCACATCGGAAAACGGCTGCCCCGTCATCTCGGTGTCCTGACCGGACACAATGCAGCCTTCCTGATCCAGGATATACACAATGCTTCCCGCATCGTAGGAAATGTCTTTGACAATGTCATAGAATACCGTCGGCTGCACATCGATCAGCATCGTCCCAAGCAGAGTCTGATCCTCGAAACGATACATTTCCCTGCGCAGATAAATGTGTCCATCCGTACAGATCCATTCCCGCTCCTCACTCCACAGCTCTTCACCCGGCGGAACCCGGTTGTATTTCGTGTAGCTGTAATTCTGTCCGTCTTTCGCGTTAATGTATATGGAAGCGATTTCCTGTGAAAGAAAGACATAATAAGAGAGAAGGTTGCAGACATCATCGTACTGCTGATACCTGGAAATACGGTCCTCCTCATCGTAATTCCGGTAAAGCAGGCTCTGCATCTGTTCATTTCCCGAAATATAAAACGCGGTATTTTCCACATTTTCGACCGATAATTCCACCTTTGACATGGTCACGGAAGCCAGATTTTTCAGATAGTCACAGGTCCTTTCCCGCATGGTCCTCGCGGAAAATACAAAGGAGAGCAGAGAACTGCCTATGACGGAAGCCAGAATGACAGCCAGATAGATCAGAATCAGCTTTTTGCTGAAGCTGAAGCCCTGCACCTTCTTTCGAAGCCACCCGGACACTTGTTTTAGTATGTTTCCGGGAAATTTAATCATTTTTTTCAGCATACAGATCCCCTGTTCTCTTTTCCGGCATTTTCCTTCACACTTTTCCCTATACGATTATATTCCTTCGCATATAGTTCTCCAGTGTCTCCATACCGTCCGGTCTCCCGGCCGGATCCGACACCTGCTTTCGATACTCATAAGGCGTCGCTCCAAATGTTTTCTTGAACACCTGACCCAGATAACGCTCGTCCGGGATACCGACACGCATCCCGATCTCACGGTTTTTCAGCGATGTCTCCCGAAGCAGCCGCGCCGTGTGAAACATCCGCACAGAAGTCAGGATCTCCAGAAATGTATGCCCGGTATGGCGTTTGATGTATGAGCTCATATAGACCGGGCTGAAATAGAATTGCTCCGCCAGCTGAGAAAGAGTAAGGTTCTCTGCGTAATGACCATAAATATAGGAAAGCATATCCTGGATACCCGCTGTTTTTTCCGTATCCTCCACCACTTCTCTGGCGCCCAGCACTTCCCGGTATCCATCCACCTTCTGCTCCAGGTTCCGTACATACCGCTTCGCCTGCCGTTCCTGATTGATCGCCTCGCAGGCCCTATTCACACTGTCAATGATCTGATCCGGCGTGGAGGGTTTTAAAATATAGTCAAACACACCGCAGCCGATCGCCTGCTGCGCAAGAGAGAACTCCCCATAACCGCTCAGCAGGATCGTCTTTGCGGAAGCATTCGTCTTCTGCAGATTTTTTGCCAGCTCCACTCCGCCCATTCCTGGCATTTTGATATCCGTCAGCAGAATATCAAATTCCATCCCGTCGATATATTCCTGTGCTTCCAGTCCGTTTCTGGCCACACCGACAACTTCAATCTGCTGCCTGTCCCATTTCATACCGGCCAGACCGTCCCGGATCATTTTTTCATCATCTGCAATGACCATCCTGTATCCGTTCATCTTCCCACTTCCTTTTTGATAATCGATGCACACAGACGCGCATGGAATAGCTGCTTTGCAGCCTCGCATCTGGCGCAAAGTAAAACCACTTACGTCGTTTACTGTAAAAATCGGGGGAAGATGCGGCTTTCCAGGTCGCACCTTCCCCTTTTATAAGGAGGTCGAAATAATTCCCCACAGTACCCGATTCAGGCGCTGTCCCCGCGCTGCTGTACTATCGCTGCCCCAGGTATGCTGAACCATATGCTGCCTTCAGGTTTGTCTTAGCTGTTATATAGTACAGATCCCTGCTGTAATGTCATGGCTGAAGCCTGCATGAGCGCCAACAATTTCCTCCATCTGTTTTTCATCAGATTTCTCTCCTTTCTTATTTGCATTTTGCATTTTGTATTTTGCATTTTTCATTTTAGCGTTTTGCGTTTTCTGCCATGTCAGAGGCTTCCGGATCTGACATAGTTACGAACCCTTCTTTTCATGATTTCCCTCATGATAACAAAATGACGACTTTTTTTCGGTGTTATTTTTTCCCTTAAGGTGTCATTTTTAGTAAGCATTTCCTCGGATCCTCTCTGTGGCATGCATCGCAGGGATATACATGTCCCCTTTCACATAGAAGACATAACCTCCCGCCGTGTGGTTTACCACTGCGCACATATCTTCCACCCCGATGTAATTCGTCCAGGACGCCGGCAGATCCGGGCGGTTCTTTCCCACTGTCCGTTTTATAAAATTTTGCCTTTTGTTGTGCTGTTTTTTCATATGCTGTCATGCCGGGAACTCTTGCTGCTGTTTCCTGAATTGTAAAAACAGTCTCAATGGAGGTGGATTTTTCTCTGTTGTGTGTTATACTTGATTTATATTGCAATCGAGCAGGAGACGGCTTGACGACTCCTGCTCGCCCGCGCCGTTGTGAGCGCCAGTGGCAAATTCATTGACTTCCTTTTGCGGCCGTGCGCATATTACCGCATCCGGCAGCATAAGCCCGGTGCGTATATGATCGGTAATCTTCAAGGCAGGTGTTATAAATGTATCAATCCAAAAAGATCGGCGTTTTTGTCTCCCACATTTTCGGAGATTATCAGCGAACTATGTGTCAGGGTATCACAGACCGTGCAGAGGAATACGGATATGCCACAGAATTCTTCGCGTCCGTGGACGGGGAGGATTTCGGCGCGTACGCAAATGGGGAAAAGAGCATTTTGCGTATCCCACGCTTTGAGGATTTTTCCGGAGTGATCTTCATTTCCGGCACCTATCTGCAGGCAGATATCCGGGATCTGATCGCGCGGACTCTGTCTGAAAAATGCAGCTGCCCAATTCTGGAAATCGCCCAGCATGACACCATCTTCCCACATCTGGTACTTAGCAACAGACTATGTGCCAGAGAGCTTACCGTGCATCTGATCTGGGAACATCACTGCCGCCGTATCTGCTATGTCGGCTGTGAGTCCGAGCTGGATTCCTCTGATCCAAGACGGGATCTGTGCGCAGAGGTGATGCAAAAATACGGATTAAGCTTTGGTGAGAAGGATTCTGCGGACTGTTCCTATACCAGAGAATCGGTTGCCTCCGCGCTCGAAGCATTCCTTAGCGGAGAGAAAAAGCCGGACGCCATTCTCTGCTACAATGACCGCATAGCCGTGATCGTGATGGAATATCTTTTCAGACAGGGGCTGCGGATTCCGGAAGATATCTGCGTGACCGGGTTTGATGATCTTACCGTCAGCCGCAACTGTTCGCCGGATCTGACTACTGTGACTTTTCCGCTCCACGAGATGGGAGCCAAAGCGTTTGACCTGCTTCGCGACTGCTTTACCGGAAAGGCTCCGCTTCCGGAGGAGACGGTAATTCCTTCCCAACCGATCTACCGGGGCTCCTGCTGCGCGCAGAAAAAGCACGATCTTCCGAACCCGCTTTTCTATGAAAATCATCTGCTGCGCAAGGTGAGTAACCGGGAAGCTGCGATGCTTTCGGACATTAAGCTGTCCGCTGCCCTTCACTCCGTGATGGATCTGGAGGACGGCATGGATCTGCTGGAAGATTTTGTCTCCTCAATTGAAGACTGTCAGGAGTTTTATCTCTGTCTGTATCCGGACTGGGATCATATCTCCGGACACATTCGGCGTATCGCCTCTGTCCCTGATGTTCCGGGAAGTTCGGATCAGGTTCAGATGGCGTTTGCATTCCGCAATGGCATACGACTGGCAGAATGCCGCTTTTCCGGAAAAAACATTCTGCCGGATTATCTGTATCACGAAACAAATCCCTCTTATATCTTTTTCCCGCTTTTTTACGGTGAGCGGGAATTCGGTTATGCCGCCATGGCATTTATGGATGGAAAAATAGCCGCAGGTTTTTCAATTCTAATGTTCCTGCGCAATATCAATTCCATGCTTGCGCGTATTTTTGATATTCGCCAGACCGGCGTACTCGTTCATCGGCTGGAGGATATCAGTGATCAGGATGAGCTGACACAGCTGCCCAACCGCGGCGGTTTCCGGCTGGCAGCCGGCCGGCTTCTCGCTGCAGCTGTCAGCGAGAGCAAAACACTTCTCGCCATGCGCTTTGAGGCTGACGACCTGCCGCAGATCACTAAGCAATACGGACGCGTCGAACGGGATTTTGCCATCTGCGTCGTCGGACACGCACTGGAGGGAGCAGTGTCGGTTCCGAATCGCGAAGTGATTTTTACATCGGAGACGCATCCTGCCACTGACCGGAATGTAAGTGAAACCGCTACGGAAAGTGGCGCTTCTGCCGCTAACGTATGCATCTCTCACCAGGGCGGCGGAGAGTTTCTTCTTCTCGCGTCCGTGGAGGAAGCAGAAAAACAAAACCGGGCGAATTTCTTCACCCGGAGTATTGAGACGTATCTGGATAATTATAACCGCCTGCACACAAAGCCCTACGAGATCCATGTGTTATCGGAGTGCAGGACGATGAATGCTGTTAAAGTGAAGAGCGTGGAGGATCTGTTTTCGTGAACCGTCACAGGTTCACCATGCAAGCTCCACATCCCCCGTCAAAATCTATGCTTCCTCCGTATACTCCACATTCCTGCGGAACTCAGAGGGCGATACCCCGTACACGCTCTTAAACGTTTTCATGAAATGTTTTTCATTTTCATAGCCAACCTTCCGGCTGATCTCCACCACGAGCAGCTGTATCTGTGCGAGCAGCCGTTTTGCCTCTTCCATCCGGATATTCCGTAAATAGCTGACAAAATTTTCTCCTGTGTACTGCTTGAATTCCTGTGAAAACAGGGAATAATTCATGGAAACGAGGTTGGACACCACGGCCATGTTCAGGTCGCTGCTGTAGTTCTCACGAATGTAGCGAATCGCTTTTTCCAGCTTCTGGCGGTTGCGGAACTCATCCGAGCGGTTATCCGTCTTTTCATGTATCAATTCAAGCCACTGTCTTAAGGCTTCTGCGTATTCATCCAGACTGCGGTAAGAGTAAATGTCTGTAAGCCGTTTTTGTAAATCTGCCAGTGCAGCAGGGCCGGATTGTTCCTGCTGCCCCTTAAACGATAACTCCGCATATTTTAGGACTAATTTCGTAGCCTGGCCATCGGA
>JAJQBS010000085.1 GCA_021203145.1 Lachnospiraceae bacterium
TGTCCGGTGGAGCTGACGATCGGGCTGTAAAGTGGCGGACTCGGATTACTGCCCGGTGGAGCGGATGACCGGCCGGGAACAGGAAGGAACTGGCACAGCAGATCATGCCTGATCAAAACGATAGTACAACTGTCAAAAACGTATGCACAGCAGGAAAACGGCTGCTGTTAATGGCATTTCGCGTATCAGGTGCGACAATATCAAATGTGAAAAAACTGAAAGACAGATACGGAGGATGGCTATGGGGGATTGCGGGATGAAAATAGTGCGGGATGAAGACAGAACTCCGGGTTCACGGGTATATGAGGACGGCGTTCATTTTGGGTATTATGCTACGGCGGGCGGGCGCCCGTCGCTGCTGCTGTATAAAAAGGGCTCGGAGGAAATCGCTGCCAGAATTGATTTTCCAGAGCCGGATGTACCGGGGAATTTTTATTCCATGAAGGTTCTGATGGCGGCCGGGGAGTACGAATATAATTTCCTCGACGCGGGCGAGGTGGTGACAGACCCGTACGCAAGAGGGATTGCCGGCAGAGATGTTTATGGGGAAACACCCTCCCTTACCCCGCATGGGCTGCGGGGCAGGCTTGTTTTCAATGATTATGACTGGAAGGGCGACGCTCTTCCGGAGATCCCGTTTCATGATGCGGTCATGTATCATCTGCATGTGCGCGGTTTTACGATGCACCAGAATTCCGGGGTCAGCCAGAAGGGGACGTTTGCCGGATTGAGGAGAAAGATTCCTTATCTGAAGTCTCTTGGCATCAATCAGGTAAAGCTGATGCCGGTCTATGAATTTTCGGAGCTGGAGATCCCGGACTATCTTTTTGAACATACATTCATGGAGGAAGCGCCGGAGAATGAGATACCTTGCGAATCAGAAGTATCTGAAGCTAAAACAGGTGCAAAAATGGGTGCGAAGGCTGATGGCAGGAAAGCCACTGCTTTGGATTATATCTCTGGCAGCACTGTGGAAGAGGAGAAAGCCGCAGTCCTGGAGCATGCATTTGACAGACCGGCGGAGGAACGGAAGGAACAGAGCTTCCGGAAAAATTACTGGGGTTATGGGAAGGGATTTTATTTTGCCCCGAAAGCTTCTTATGCGGCTTCGGACCGTGCGGATGTGGAGTTTAAGGATCTTGTCCGGGCACTTCACGCAAATGGAATTGAAGTGCTGCTGGAGTTTGCCTTTTCGGCTCAGACCGATATCAGCCTGATCTGCGACTGTCTGAAATACTGGGCGGAGGAATACCATGTGGATGGTTTTTCCATCGTCGGGCGGGACAATCTTTCGGGTGAGCTTTTTCGGATGCCTCTTTTCGGCAGCCGGAAGCTGATCTGCGGCTAGTATCCGGACGGGACAGCCGTGGAGAATGAGAAGAGTGGGAAGCATCTGATCGCGCAGTCGAATGACGGCTTTCTGGCTGACGGGCGCCGCCTTTTGAAGGGGGACGCCGGTTCCCTGGAGGGCTTTGGATGGAGGCTCCGCCAGAACCCGGCGGGCTGCGCGCAGATCAATTACATGACGAACCATGACGGATTTACTTTGATGGATCTGGTATCCTATAACATGAAATACAACGATGCGAACGGCGAGATGGGGCGGGACGGCTCTGATCAGAACTTCAGCTGGAACTGCGGCGAGGAGGGACCGAGCGGCAAACGAAGGATCGCGCAGCTTCGCATGAGGCAGCGCAAAAATGCTTACGCGATGATGCTGCTCTCGCAGGGGACGCCGATGCTGCTTGCGGGTGATGAATTTGGAAATTCGCAGCTGGGGAATAATAATCCCTGGTGCCATGACGATGAGCTGACCTGGCTTGACTGGAGCCATACGAAGGCAAACCGCTCTCTGACAGACTTTGTGCGAAATCTGATCGCGTTCCGCAGGGCGCACCGCATTCTGCATCCCGATGCGCAGCTGCAGTGTACGGATTACCTTTCAAGTGGATTTCCGGATTTGTCTTACCACAGCGAGCGCGCCTGGTACGGCGATCTGCGCAATTCAAATCTGCATATGGGCTGCATGTATTCCGGCTATTATGCGGCGGAAGAAGGATTTCTCTATATCGCCTGGAATTTTCACTGGGAAGAACAGCAGCTGGCTTTGCCGATTCTGCCGGCGGGAAGTAGCTGGCGCCGCGTGATGGACACCTCTCTTCCGGAGAGCTTTTTACCGGAGGAGGAGCAGGAAGATTTCGGCGAAAGCCGGATGTTCACAGCACCGCCCAGATCCGTGGTGATCCTGGAGGGAAAGGAAAAATTGCAGAAGAAACAGGAAGCTAAGGCGGCGGGATAGAAGTCACGGGAAAAAATACGCAGAAGGGATTGCAGAAGAAACAGGAAGCTAAGGCGGCAGAATAGAAGTCGCGGTAAAAAAATACGCAGAAGGAATTGCAAAAATGGAACAGTCTGTAACAAATAACAGGATTACGTGGCGAAAGGTAAAGGGCCATCTGAAAACGATTACGGAGCATAAGCTCCTGGTTATGTCCGGGTGCTTTCGGATCGGGCTCTACTGGCAGGGACTGACGCACGACCTCTCAAAATATATGCCGTCCGAGCTGCTGGAGGGATTTCGCTATTATGAGGATGGAAAAAGCAGCCCGAATAACGGCGAGCGCCGGGACAAGGGGTATTCCGAAGCCTGGATGCACCACAAGGGACGCAACCGCCACCATTTTGAGTACTGGCTGGACTACCGGGAGCCGGGGAAAAAGGGGGCGGCGGCCGCCCCGAAGGACGCGTGCGGCGTGCCGTCCTCGCTCCAGGTGGTGCAGATGCCGCGGCGGTATGTCGCAGAGATGCTGATGGATCGCATCGCGGCCTCTAAAAATTACAATAAGAAAACGTACACGCAGCATGATTCTCTTGCCTATTTTGAGAAGGGAAAGGGACATTATCTGATGCATCCGCAGACCAGGAAAGAATTGCGCGGGATGCTTCGGATCCTCGACGAGAGAGGCGAAGATGAGCTGGTGCGCTTTGTGAAGGAGTACTATCTGAAGGGATACCCGATCTGATTCGGTCTGATCCGATCCGAGAACGTACCCTTCAGGTTACTTTTTCTCCTTCTTCTCTGCCTTTTTTTTGATTTCTCCATATTTTCTTTCAACGAATTTTTTCAGGAGAACTGCGTTTTTCCTGGTATCTGCCCAGAATTCCTTCGGGGATCTGCGCTTTGCGAGACTTTTTTTCGCCACATCGTCTGAAAAATAGACCATCTGGTTGTCCTCATCGATCCGCTCAAGCCGCACGTACTCCATGGAGTCAGCAGGCAGATTCTGGCGCGCGAGCTCTTCCTCTACAAGCCGCTTGACGATATAGTACAGCGTTGCGAAGATCGGTACGCCAACGATCATACCGATGATGCCGAGCAGCTTGCTGAATACCAGGATCGCGACGATGACCCAGAACGCCGAGACGCCGGTCGAATTGCCCAGGATCCTCGGACCGATAATATTTCCGTCGACCTGCTGCAGGATTAGGATGAAAATGGCAAAGGCGAGACAGTCCCACGGATTTACAAAGAGCAGCAGGATCCCGCAGGGAATCGCGCCGATGAACGGCCCGAACACGGGAATGATGTTGGTTATGCCGATCACGACGCTGATCAGCAGTCCATACGGAATCTTCATAAAATACAGGCAGACAAAACAGATCACGCCCACGATTGCCGAGTCAATGATTTTGCCAGTAATAAAGCCGCTGAAAATCAGGTTCGCCTGGCGGAAGATGTCCAGAATCCAGGTATCGGCATTTTTGTGGTGGCAGACGGCGTAGAGCAGCTTTTTGGCCTGGCCGATGAAACGCTCCTTGGACATCTGCGCGTAGACCAGGACGATCAGGGCGACAAAAAGATTTATAACGCCGTTTATCAGGCTGATGAAGCTCTGCGTGATCGTGTTGATCGTCGTGTAGAGATTCGTATTGATCCAGTCTGTGATAAAATTAATTACACTGATGATATATTCATATACCTGCGGATTCCATTCGTTGACCCGGTCCAGGTAGCTGTTGAAGGTGCGCTGCATGCCCGGGAGGTCGCCAAGCAGGCTGTTGATCGTGTCAAAGAGCCTCGGGACCAGCCTGCTGACAATCAGGAATATAAGCAGAACGATCAGGGCGAGTACCGCGGCGAGCGTCAGGATGCGCGAAGCAGTCTGGTTGACATTCCGCTTTCGCAGGACGCGCTCGCCGGCATTGATGATCGGATCCAGTACATAGGCCATCGCGATCCCGAGCCAGATCGGGGTCAGGGTGTTGCAGATGGACTTTATGCCATTCATAATAGAAGATCCGTTTAACAGCAGAAAATAAAACGCGACCAGCGCCGCAAGCGTCAGGAACACCGTGGCGCACCAGACGATAGCGTTTTTCCAGGTCGTTTTCATACAAATCCCCCTTTGCTGTAAAAGCGTCGTCAACAGATATATAGTAAACGATGTAAGCCATTTTGCTTTTCCGCAAATTTCACAGCCCATATTATACAGCAAGTAAAAACAGTTTTCAATCAGGATTTTCTGAATAACTGCATCCGGCCATACGGACATGGGCAGAGGCGCTCACATGTTTTGACTTACATGGGAAGAGGGGCATACAACGTTTTGACTTACATGGTCAGAGGCGCCCAGAGGCGCTTACGCTCTTGACTTTACCATGTGGAAATGATAGAATTGCGAAAGAAAAATGGGAGGGACTTCATCATGATTGACAATAAAAAAGTGCTGTTCAGCGGCATGCAGGCAACCGGAAACCTTACGCTCGGCAATTATCTCGGGGCGCTGAAAAACTGGGTGAGCCTGAGCGATGAGTACGAATGCTTTTATTCCGTGGTGGATATGCATTCCATCACAGTGCGCCAGGATCCGGCGACGCTTCGCAAAAGAGCGCGGGCACTTCTGATTTTATACATCGCAGCGGGACTTGACCCGGAGAAAAACTGCATTTACTACCAGTCTCACGTATCGGGACATGCAGAGCTGGCGTGGATTCTGAATTGTTTTACTTATATGGGCGAGCTGAACCGCATGACCCAGTTCAAGGATAAGGCGGCAAAGCACGCGGACAATATCAACGCGGGGCTTTTTACTTATCCGGTGCTGATGGCGGCGGACATCCTTCTTTATCAGGCGGACGTGGTGCCGGTGGGCATCGACCAGATGCAGCATCTGGAGATCACGAGGGACATCGCACAGCGCTTTAACGGGATCTACGGCGATGTATTTACTATCCCGGAGGCTTATATCGGCAAAGTGGGCGCGAAAATCATGAGCCTGCAGGATCCGGAAAAGAAGATGAGCAAGTCCGATGAAAATCCGAACGGCAGCATTTACCTGATGGATGATCCGGATACGATCCGCCGTAAATGCAAGCGCGCCGTGACCGATTCCCTGGGCGAGTTCCGCTACAGTGAGGAGCAGCCGGGACTGCACAATCTGATTGATATTTTCTGCGCATGTACGAACCGCACCCCGGATGACGTGGTTTCCGAGTTTGGGGGCGGCGGTTACGGACAGTTTAAGGAAGCAGTCGGCGAGGCCGTGGTGGATGTGCTCTCCCCGCTGCAAAAGCGCGTGGCCGAGCTGGAGAAGGATAAGGCTTACATTGATGGCGTGATTAAGAACAACGCCGAGAAGGCGACCTATTATTCTCAGAAGACGCTCCGGAAGGTGCAGAAAAAGGTCGGATTTCCGGAGAAGATACGCTGAGGGTGGCAGGATTCCCGGAGAAGATACGCTGAGGGAGGAAGGATTCCCGGGAAAGATACACAGAAAGCGACCGGACTTTCGTGAAAAATACGCTGAAAGCGGGATTGATGCCAGGATAAAGGTCAGGACAGAGGTGCCTTTAGATTTTATATTTTTCACGTTGCATGATCGAGCGTGGACGGAAAGTCGGAAACATTTTCATATACTTCCAGCAGCTGCCGCATATCCTGCGGCAGTTTGCTTTCGAAGGATAGAGACTCTCCTGTGATCGGATGAACGAAGGAGAGACGGCGGGAGTGAAGCATCTGTCTCGGCGCGAGAGAGCAGACAGAATCCGGGTTGTAAAGGAAATCGCCGGGCAGCGGATGTCCGATGGACTTCATATGGACACGGATCTGATGCGTCCGCCCGGTTCCAAGAGTTACGGAGGCCAGGGAGATGACATCCGGGAGGGCTTTTTTTCCCTGGCGGGCATCGCAGGAAGCTTCAGGCACAGACGTTTTCCTGCCTTTCCCAAATATGCCCAGCCTCTGAAAATGCGTGACTGCCCGCTCCCCACTCTCAAAGTCCACACACCGCAGCAGAGGCGATCCTTCCGCCCTCGCGATTGGAGCTTCAATCGTGCCGCTCTCCGGCAGCACGCCCTCTGTAATGGCGAGATATTCCCGGTGAATCTGCCGGTGTGCAGACATATCCGACAGAATCGCACTGCTGAGCATGTTTTTCGCAATCAGAACCAGACCGGTCGTGTCCCGGTCGAGCCTGGTCACGCAGCGGAAGACGAACGGGATGTCCCTGGATGAAAAATAGTACATCACCGCATTTGCCAGGGTGTTTTCATAATTGCCCATCGAGGGATGCACCGGCATATCATGGGGCTTGTCCACGACCAGGAGGTCCTCATCCTCGTAGATGATATCCAGTGGGAGAGAAACTGCCTGAATGGAACCAGGCTCAGACGTTTCGATGATCCGAATGGAAATAGTGTCTCCGGCATAAACGAGCCGGTTTGTAAAAACCGGCTCACCATTTCGAATGATGCCGCCATCCGTGCGTTTCAGATGCATCAGCACATGATGCGAACAGCCTTTTGCGCGGAGAAACTGCTCTACGGTAACCGCTTTGCCCGGCTGCACTGTCCAGGTGAGGTTTCGGATTCCCTTCTCGTCCATGCGAAATTACTCCTGTGATTCCATCTATTCCTTTACCAGCACCTTCTCAATCTCACAGATATAGAGCGTATGGTAATCCTTCTGCGGATAGCAGTCCGCGTCGACCTTTTTGTCAAGAAAACACTCCGGGTCATAAGGCTGCGCAAACAGCTTCCTGCAGACCATCACGATTTTTGCTTCTTCAAAATATGGGGTCTCGCCCTCGCGGGCAACGTGGAGAGCAGATTTGCCAATTTTATCCTCATCGCGGCCGGAGACTGTACCAAGATACCCATAGACCTTTTTATATCCATCCGGCAATATGGAGATGGACAGCGTGTCAGAGCTGTCGATGAATTCCTTTGTATAGCGCTGCGGGCGGATGACGAGGAATGCGACATCCTTGCCCCACATCACGCCGAGGCCGCCCCACGATGCGGTCATGGTATTGCACGTTCCGTCCGGCTTGCCCGCCGTGACCAGGAGCCACTGCTTTCCGATCAGGTCAAATACGTTTTCCTGAAGGTCTGTCGTTTTGATTTCTTTCAACATGGAAAAAACCTCCTTGCTTTTTTGGCTATTTTACACCAGCAGCGACCTGGCCGCAACAGGAAAATGAAAATGTGAGGGGTGGAATTATACGTTGAAATTTAAATCACGAAGGAGTATACTTACATGCAGAAATTAAAGACTTACGTATTTATAAACAGGACTTAAAAGTGCTTTTTGCTTGCAATCATTCTAAGATGTGTTAGAATAAAGGCACGCGGTTACCGTCGGCTTTCGGAAGATTCGCAAGGGAAATATGTCAGTGTTTCTCCTTGATAAACCGACGGATATGAGTTTTACAACATAAACTAACATAGGAAAAGGAGAAGATTATGGCGGACGAGATGAGCATCAAAATTCAGGAAATGGGAGTTGTCCCGGTAGTGGTTCTGGAAAACGCGGCGGATGCCGCACCGCTTGCGAAGGCTCTCTGCGAGGGCGGCCTTCCGTGCGCGGAGGTGACATTCCGCACGACGGCTGCAGAAGAGAGCATTGGAATTATGGCAAAGGAGTATCCGGATATGCTGGTGGGCGCCGGCACGGTACTGACGATCGACCAGGTAGATCGTGCGGTTGCAGCGGGGGCGAAGTTTATCGTGAGCCCGGGATTTGATCCGGAGATCGTGGATTACTGCCTGTCAAAGCAGATCCCGGTATTTCCGGGATGTGTGACTCCGTCAGAGGTGGCTCAGGCGGTGAAAAGAGGACTGAAGGTCGTGAAGTTCTTCCCTGCAGAGCAGTTCGGCGGCGTCAATACAGTAAAGGCTTTGTCCGCGCCCTATGTGGGTCTGAAGTTTATGCCGACCGGTGGTGTGAATGCGGGCAACCTCAAAAGCTATCTCACCTGCCCGGCGATTATTGCCTGCGGCGGCAGCTGGATGGTAAAAGGCGCACTGGTAAAGGAAGGCAAATTTGACGAAATCCGCCGGATGACCGAAGAAGCGGTCGCGCTGGTGAAGGAGATTCGCAGCTGAGAATCCGATGAGGGAATAAACAGTCCGGCTTATCCGGGAAATAGAACAGGAAAATATATGCAGTCCGGCTTATTCGGGAAACAGAACAGGAAAATATGCAGTCCGGTATGTCCGGGGCGGGAGGAGACCAGATGGCGGAACAGGAGAAATACGTGGCATACGTTGGCACTTACACACACGGAAGCAGCATCGGCATCCACATCTATGATATTGACGTGGAGGCGGGGCATATGACGGAGCGCGAGGTGATCCCGGTCAACAATGCTTCCCATATGACGAAATCCTACAATGGCAGGTACCTTTACTCCATCGCGGACGAGGGTGTGGAGGTATTGAAAATTCTGCCGGACGGAGGGCTTTCTCCGATCAACCAGGTCGGTATTGACGGCATGCGCGGCTGCTATCTTTCCGCGGATCACACCGGTCGTTTTCTGTTTGTGGGCGGCTATCATGATGGAAAAGTCACGGTCGTGCACACCCATAAGACCGGACGGCTGGGCTCCGTGATGGATGGAGTATTCCACAAGGGGTTGGGGCTGGGCAGCGTCGCGGGCCGGAATTTCCTGCCGCATGTAAGCTGTGTGATTCCGACGCCGGATGACAAATACCTCTGCGCGGTGGATAACGGCATCGACCAGGTGAAGATTTATCAGGTAAATGAAAAGACCGGCAAGCTGAAGCTTTTCGATATTCTGCGCTGCAAGCTGGACTCCGGCCCGCGCCTTCTGGCCTTTGGTGCGGACGGCAGGTACGCGTATATCAACTGCGACATGACGAACGAGATCTGCGTTTACCGTTATGACGGCACGGGGAAATCCCCGGAGTTTGAGCTCGTGCAGACGGCTCCCTGTCTTCGGGATCCGAGCTCGCGCGGCAGCGCCTGCTGCGGCATGAAGGTTTCACCGAGCGGCAAATACCTGTATGCATCCAACGCGGGAGAGAACACGGTGGCCGTGTTTGCGATCGACCAGGAGACCGGCATGCTCACGATGCTCTGCTGCCTTCCGATCAGCGGGGAATATCCGAAGGACATTGATGTCTTCCCGGGGGAGCGTACACTGGTCGTGCTCAACCATGAGACGAACGAGACCCGGTTCTTCACGATTGATTACGAAAAGAAGCTGCTTGTCATGAAGGGCAGGCCGCTTAAGATCGATACGCCGAACTGCATTCTGATTTCGAAGGTGGAGTGAATCGGTACTCCAGAATTGCCAGAAGACAAATTATAAGGAAACCCTTCTGTGGGACAGCCGGGATGCTGTCATGCGGAAGGGCTTTTCTATGCACAGGGGCGCGACAGGAAATATGCCGCTGAAGCGACCGCGCGATACCTGCCTGCACAAAACCAGGCAAGTATCGCGCAGCAGATGGTTTTTACCCGAATATTTTCTTCACATATCCGATCTGTGAGGTCATTGCCAGCAGCAGGTGATCCGCCAGCGTGACGGCTGTCATCGCCTCGACCACGGGAACCGCTCTTGCCACGACGATCGGGTCATGCCTGCCATGGATACTCTCCACATGGCATTTGCCATCTTTGCCAAGCATGCTCTGCGGCTGCGCGATCGACGGCGTCGGCTTGAAGGAAGCGCGGATGAAAAGAGGAGAGCCGTCACTGATTCCCCCCAGGATGCCGCCGCTGTGATTGCTGGCTTTGTAAGGGACACCGTCTTCTCCGTACAAAAACGTATCATTGTTTTCGGAGCCTTTTGCTTTTTGTACGGCAGTGCCGTCGCCGATTTCCACAGCCTTGACCGCGCCGATGGACATCAATGCTTTCGCCAGATTGGCGTCCAGCTTCTCAAAACAAGGTTCCCCAAGGCCTGCCGGTACCCGGTTTACCACGCATTCCACGGCTCCTCCGCTGGAGTCCTGGGATGCAATGCACTGATCCAGCCAGGAAAGAGCCTCTTTTGTAGCATCTGGATCCGGCATCCGCACTGGACTCTCTTCTGCATAGTCCAGATCCATTCGCTCCCTGTCAATGCTCACAGGACCGATGGCGCTGACATAGGCTTTTGCAGAGACGCCGATCTCGGCTAAAAGCTTTTGCGCGACCGCGCCTGCGGCCACCCGCCCGATCGTTTCCCGCCCGGAGGAGCGTCCGCCGCCGCGGTAATCCCGGATGCCGTATTTCGCATCAAAGCCATAGTCCGCATGGCCGGGGCGGTAAAGCTCCGAGATCGTTCCATAGTCCCTGGAGCGCTGATCCTGATTGCGGACGAGCAAAGAGATCGGAGTCCCGGTCGTAACCCCCTCAAAAGTGCCGGAAAGTATTTCCACCTGGTCGGACTCGGAGCGGGCGGTCGTATATTTGTTCTGGCCGGGCCGCCTGCGGTCCAGCTGTATCTGAATATCCTCCTCGCAAAGAGGAATCCCGGCCGGGCAGCCGTCAATCACGACGCCGATCCCCTTCCCATGGGACTCCCCCCAGGTGCTGATTTTAAAAATTGTGCCAAATGTAGAACCTGCCATTTTTTCTATCCTCTCTTTATCTATATCTATGCGACTTTGCTTCGTCGCAGTTGCTGCCTGTGGTCTCAATTTCCTGCGAAATTGAGACCACAAAACGCATGCCATTTATATGCAAAAAAGGAGCGACATAAACTGATTTACGTCGTTTACTATATATAGTTATAATTATGATATCTAGTGTTTGAGAAAGATATAAGCAAGTATATTACAAAACAGCAGAAATTGGCAAGAAGATTCACGAAAAATGATTGACCAAATCCTGAAACCTCTCTAAAATGTATTTAACAAGGGGGCCGGAAGGTGAATGCAGTTTACCAGACCCGGCGTTAATAGATACTAAGCAGAATAGCCGTTCCTGCTTTTCCAGAGTGCAGAACGGCTATTTTTTGGGGTATTTCTATCCTAAAAGTCGTATAACCTGCATTTAAAACCTATTTTGGGGCTCCCAGCAG
>JAJQBS010000121.1 GCA_021203145.1 Lachnospiraceae bacterium
CCCGATAAAATCTACGTTTTTTCAATTTTAAAATTTCTTCATGAAACAACCCTGCTTAAATTTTTGCTAAGCAAATTTTTGCTAACGGATCGACAGGTCCTCAGGCGAGATATCTTTCGCAGACAGCTTCCGCGACGCGGATACCGTCGACGGCCGCAGAGGTGATTCCTCCGGCATATCCAGCTCCTTCTCCGCAGGGGTAGATTCCGCCAAAAGAAACGCTCTGGCATGTTTCGTCGCGGAGAATCCGTACGGGCGAGGACGTCCGGCTTTCCACGCCGGACATAAGGACGTCCGGGTCGTCAAATCCGTGTATCCTGTGCCCAAAGGAATGCATCCCTTCTATAATACAGGTATTCAGCTCCTCCGGCAGAATTTTCCGAAGATTCGCTGCCTGCCACAGTCCCCTGTTTTCCGGAAGCAGGCTGCCCGGCGCCGCAGACGGCCGGTCCAGGCAGAAATCTTCGAATCGCTGTACGGGAATCCGTCCGTCCGCGCAGTCATAAGCGGCCTTTTCAAGCATGCGCTGGAAAACAATTCCGGCGAGCGGATCGTTCTCTGAAGCGGCCGAAAACCGCCGGTAGTCCTCCGGAGCGACTGTCACAACGATGGCGCTGTTTGCGTTGTGACCATCACGCCCGCTGCAGCTCATTCCGTTTACGGCAGTCATCCCCGGCTCAGAGGACGCATTCACGACGTAGCCGCCCGGACACATACAAAAGGAATACACGCCGCGTCCGTTTTCACATTTATGAGTCAGCTTGTAGGGTGCTGCGCCGAGCTCCGGCGACTCCCTGGCGCCATACATGGTCTGGTTGATCAGACGCTGGCTGTGTTCCACACGGAGCCCGACCGCAAAGGCCTTCGCCTCCATCGCAAATCCGGCATTTTTCAGGATGCGGAAGGTATCCCGCGCACTGTGTCCGATCGCGAGCACAATGGTATCCGCTGTGAGAAACTCCTCGCCATGGTTGATTTCAAGGACATATCTGTGAGCAAAGCCCCGGGGCGGCATCTGCCCTGCATTTTTGGTTACTTCCGAAGCAGCATCGCTGTCTTTTTCGTGTGAATTCCCATGCCGGGAGGTGCCGGGAAGGGAAGAATGAATCCCGGTCAGGCAGGCTTTAAAACGAACCTCTCCTCCGAGACTGATAATCTCTTTCCGGATGTGTTTTACGACCGTGGAGAGCACATCCGTGCCGATGTGGGGCTTCTGGCTCCACAGGATAGAAGGATCAGCCCCGGCTTTTACAAACTCCCGGAGAACGAAATGAATGCGCCCGTCCGGATCCTTAATCAGGGTATTCAGCTTTCCATCTGAAAAGGTACCCGCGCCGCCCTCGCCGAACTGGACGTTGGACGAAGGATCCAACGCACCGGTTTTCCAGAATAATTCGACACTTTTCAGGCGCGCGTCCACGTCCTCCCCGCGCTCCAGAACAATCGGGCGAAGATGCGCCCTTGCGAGCATCAGGGCGCAAAAAAGGCCTGCCGGGCCACTGCCCACGACGACCGGGCGGATTCTGGATTGGGCAGATTCCATGCTGACCAATCGGATTCTGGACTGAGCAGACTCCATGCTGACTGGGCGGATTCTGGTCTGCGCAGGATCCATGCTTACCGGATCGGTCCCAGATTGCGGGGCCTCGATGAAAGCGGGGGCTTCTTTCGATTTTTTACTTTGAAAATCGAATTCATAAGGAAACACATACTCCTTTGGCCGGACGACCGTCACATGCCGGTTTTTTAGCCTTTTTACAAAGGATTCCGCGTGCGGAATCCGCACATCAACCGTGTACACATAGTATAAATCCGGTTTTTTGCGCGCGTCCAGAGAACGGCGAATGACCTTATATTCCGGCAGCGCCTCCGGCCGGATGCGTAAAATCCGGCAGATTTCCCGCTCCAGATCCTTCGTGCTGCAGCCGATGAGCAGCTTAAGCTCACTGATTCTGACTAACATGGGCATCCTGGCGCCTCCTCGTCTTCCAGAACTATCTGTGACAGCAGTTTCCTGGGTTTCACTGAAAAATTTATTACTGTTCTACGATCCGAAGCTGTCCATTACCTGCTGAAAAGATCAGCCTCGTGAAAGAAGATCATGCTAAAATAGACAACCGTGTCTCCGCCATAATTATAACAGAGCCCTATTTTATCCAGCATTTCCATCAGAAGAATGCCGTGGCTCTCCATGGAGAAAAAACGCTTTTCCGGGAATCGGCAGGGGGCGTCCGGGCAGGTGCAGACCTTACACTCCGTACAGCCGGTCGACAGAATGTAAAAATCCTGAAATTCTCCGGCGAGCTCGTCCCTGATTGCAAGAGTCAGGTCGTCATGCTGCCGTTTCACTTTTAAATTGGCGTCTCTCTCCCACGCGTTCGGCGTCTCTGTAACCGTAGAATATACACAGAAATTCTCATATTCCAGACATTTTTCGATTTTTTCCTCAATCGTGCCGCAATACGGAGGACAGGTCCAGCAGTGGCCGTACCGGTCACAGTCGCGTTCACAGATCGCCCAGACCTTCTCTGAAAAAATCAGTTCTTCCCTGGTCCCGA
Organism: Lachnospiraceae bacterium; assembly: GCA_021203145.1. Classification (GTDB taxonomy): domain Bacteria; phylum Bacillota; class Clostridia; order Lachnospirales; family Lachnospiraceae; genus Choladousia. The sequence goes on from JAJQBS010000121.1 coordinate 2,559, forward strand.
AATAGTATTCGCAGATGGGATGCCCCAGAAGCGTCTGTTCGATGAATTCTTTCCTGCTCATTTCTGTTTCCTCCCTGTCTGGGGCTTTGCCGCGTTTTTTCCGGCGAGATATCCGCTGGTCCAGGCCCACTGCAGGTTATAGCCGCCGCAGGGGCCGTCTACGTCCAGCATTTCTCCTGCAAAATAAAGGCTTTTGTGCAGCCGCGATTCCAGCTTTTCCGTGACCCCGGCACAGTCGACCCCGCCGGCACAGACCTGTGCCTGGTCGAAAGATTTTGTCCCGAAAACCGGAAGGTGGTACATTTTCATCACTGTCACAAGCTCCTTTATAAATTCTTCTGTCATTTCCAGGCAGTATACGGGAGGATGTCCCTGCCCTGCGTGGCTTAAAACCAGAGGGATCAGTTTCTCATTTAAAAACCCGCGCAGCAGAACAGATACCGGTTCTTTAGAAAGCCCACCTGCTCTTTTTATCAGCAGCTCTTCCAGCTCACGTTCATTAAAATCAGGAAGAAAATCAATGCTAAGGACATAGTGGATGCGGTTTTTCGTTCCTTTTGCGCTCGCCTGTGCAGCTGCCGGACTTCTGTCGGAGGAGAATCTCCCGAAGTCCGCATAGCGTGACAGCCCAAAAATGACGATTCCGGAGACGCCGTAGTTTGTCCATTGCAGTTCGCCCGTCTCACTGGCGAGCTCCTCCGTCGCCCGGTCTGTCCAGAAACCGGAAGCGCTGTACAGCAGTGTGACCTTTGCGTGACAGCGCATGCCGGCAAGAGACTTTTCCAGAAAGTGTTTTTCACAGACGAGCGGAACCAGGACGGGGCGGGGCTCGATGATGGAATGCCCAAGGGATTCCGCCAGCAGATAGCCCTCTGAGGCGGCGCCGGTGGCCGGCGCCGCTTTTGAGCCGCACGCGAGTATGACAGAATCTGCCGTATACGTCCAGGTGGGTGTTACCACCTGATAATGCGGGACGGCATCATCGGCGCCATTTGGAAGGGAACCTCCTGCATCTGCCTGCGCTAAACGGTCTGGCTGCGCCGCCCCGGCAGGGATAACCTCTGTAATTTTCTGAGAGAATTTCAGCTTTACCCGCAGGGAACGGGCCTCGGCCAGTAATACATCCAGGACAGAGGAGGCCCGCATTGTGTAAGGATAAACGCAGCCATTTTTCTCTCTTGTCAATAGCCCCAGGCTGTGAAAAAAGTCAAGTGTGGCTTCATTTCCGAATTCACCGGTCAGCCGCATGGCAAGCCCGGCGCCGGTTCCCTGATACTTCTTTGCCATCTCAGGGTCGGGGCTGGTAAGATTGCACCTCCCGTTTCCCGTGATAAGGAGCTTCCTTCCCGCGCGCTCCTGCGCTTCCAGAACTGTCACGGCAGCACCGGAACGGGCCGCCGAAATGGCTGCCATAAGACCCGACGCGCCCGCGCCGATCACAATCACATTTGCAGGCATACGTCATCTGCCTCCTTTAGCAGGAATCCGGACCAGGCCTTTCTCATACAGCCTCTGCAGGGACTTCATGATGCCCAGCTTCGCGTGCGGCCAGGTGAGACCGCCCTGAAAATATGCGGCATAGGGAGGCTTGAGCGGTCCGTCCGCGCTCAGCTCAATGGAAGAGCCCTGTACGAACGCGCCGGCCGCCATGATCACATCGCTGTCATAGCCGGGCATCGCCCACGGCTCCGGCTTCACGTAGCTGTCCACCGGCGCCGCGGCCTGAATCCCCTCACAGAAAGCAATCAGGCCGCCGGGAGAGCCAAATTCAATGGCCTGAATAATATCGTGCCGCTCTTCCATCCCATTCGGCACCACCTTAAATCCAAGACGCTCATAAAGATTTGCCGCAAAAATGGCTCCCTTCAGAGCGGAGGCTGTCACAGTCGGCGCGAGAAACAGCCCCTGGTAAAAGGACTGCATGACGCCGAAATTTGCCCCGACCTCCCGGCCAAGTCCGGGAGAGGTCAGGCGGAACGCGCACTGCTCCACACATTCCATTGTCCCGGCAATATAGCCTCCCGCCGGTGCCAGGCCGCCTCCCGGATTTTTGATCAGAGAGCCGACCACCATGTCCGCACCGGCCTCACCCGGCTCCGCACATTCGACGAATTCTCCATAACAGTTATCGACCATGCAAAGAATGTCCGGGCGGATGCTTTTGACAAACGCTATGGCCTCGCCGATCTGTGCGACAGAAAGCGTCGGACGTGTCTGATATCCCTTGGAGCGCTGGATTTCCACAAGCTTTGTTCGCGAGTTTACCGCCCGCTGGATTCCTTCGAAGTCAAAGCTTCCATCGAAGAGCAGATCTACCTGCGCGTAGGTCACGCCATACTCTGCAAGAGAACCGCGAGACGGACGGATGCCGATGACCTCCTCCAGCGTATCGTAAGGCTTGCCTGAAACAGAGAGCAGCTCGTCGCCCGGCCGCAGATTCGCAGAAAGCGCAATGGCAAGCGCGTGTGTGCCGCAGGTGATCTGCGGGCGCACCAGAGCTGCTTCCGTATGAAATACATTCGCGTACACCTCTTCTAAGGTGTCTCTGCCGCGGTCGTTGTAGCCATATCCGCTGGAGGTTTCAAAACACTCCGCGCTCACCCGCGCGTCCTGCATGGCTTTAATCACCTTCAGCTGATTATACTCCGCCATCTCATCAATTTCCTCAAATCGCCCCTTCAGCTCATCGAGAACCATACAGGAAAAATCAGCCACCTCCCGGCTGATTCCCATGGATTCATAATTCTGTATCATAAATCTGTCATTGCCTCCGCTTCATAATCCTGCATCCTGATTTCATCACACTCAATGTCACTGCCTGATTTTAGCATGATCAATGCCGCTGCCCGATATTCTCAGCTATATCCTTGTAAAAGAATCCTTTTATCGTAAAGAATTTCCAGTATACGCTCCAGCAGCCTCTCGTCCTGATACTGAAAATCCCCTTTATTCAGCCAGATCACTTCTCTCTCCCGCCGGAACCAGGTGAGCTGCCGCTTTGCGAAATGCCTGGTGTCACGCTTTAATATGCGAACCGCCTCGTCAAGCGTATATTTCCCTGAAAGATAATCCAGCATTTCCTTGTATCCAAGCCCCTGCATCGACACCATGTCACGGGTGCAGCCGGCTTCCTGGAGCCGCTTCACTTCCTCGAGCAGTCCTGCCGCCATCATCTCATCCACGCGGCGGTCAATCCGCTCATAGAGGGCAGCGCGGTCGTCGTTCAAAACAAAATAGGCAAAATTGTACGGGGATTCTTTTTGCCGCTCTTCCATATTATGCGCAGAAATTCGTTTCCCTGTCGCATGATAAAATTCCAGTGCACGGATGACTCGCTTTACATTATTCGCGTGGATCGCTTCCGCAGACGCCGGGTCAACCGCACGAAGCATGTCGTGAAGTACCTGCGGATTCCGCTCCTGTGCGAGTGTTTCCAATGATTCCCGGTAAGAAGTGTCGGAGCCATGCTCTGTAAAATCAATCCCGTAAAGAACCGCCTGAATATAAAAGCCGGTGCCGCCTGTGAGAATTGGAATATGGCTGCGAGAAGAAATCTCACGGATATAACGGCTCGCCATCTCCTGAAATTTCACCACATGGAAGTCCTCCCAGGGATCCAGCTCGTCGATCAAGTGGTGCGGCACGCCCCGCATTTCTTCCGGTGTCACCTTTGCGGAGCCGATATCCATTCCTTTGTAAACCTGCATGGAATCTGCGGAAATAATCTCTCCTCCGATGCGCTGCGCAAGCTCCACTGACAAGCGTGTCTTGCCGACCGCCGTAGGGCCGGTGAGGATTACTAATGGTTGTTTTTTCTGCATGAGATTGCCTTCCTTCTGGTGGAAATGCAATATTCTTTGTAATAGAGATCAGAGCACTCGTTTGAACTTTTTTTCCAGTTCATATTTCGTCATTGCAACAATCGTCGGCCTGCCATGCGGACAGTTGTAGGGATTTTCCAATGTCAGCAGCTCCGCAATCAGTGCGTCCACCTCCTGCACGGACAGTCGATGATTGCCCTTGACCGCAGCTTTGCAGGACATGGAGGCGATCCGCTCGCGGATACTCTCATCAGAGACGCGCTCAGTGACATCACTGAGGCCGTCCAGCATTTCAATAAACAGGGAGTCTGAGGCGATATTGTAGAGGTTGTCCGGTACTGCGCGGATGGAGTACTCTCTGCCGCCAAACGGCTCAATCTCAAACCCGACCTCCGTAAAGCGATCCATATGCTTTTTCAGCAGATATTCCTCCTGCATGGAAAGAGAGACGATGATGGGCGGCGCAATCATCTGAGAGGTCTGCTTCTTTTCTGCGAGATTTTTTATAAAACGCTCATAGAGAACCTTCTCATGGGCGGCATGCTGGTCAATGATATACATTTTGTCCTGAAACTCGACAATCCAGTAGGTGTCAAAAACCTGCCCGATCAGCTTATGGCGTTTCACACTCTGTTCACTTAACAGCTTCTCGTCAAAGAGCTCCATCTGGACTGCCGACGGTTCCGGGTCTGCCTGAGAAGCTGCCGGTTTTTCGGAGGGAATCACCTGCTCCGGCAAAGACTCCTTATGATTCTGGACAATCACGCCTGTGACAGGCTTCAGGGTGCCCGGGTATTTCGGCTCATAAGGACTCGCAGATTCTGCCAGAAGCTGGCTGCGCACCTTCTCAAAAGGCTCCGGGTAGCGGTAGTGCTTTTCTTTCTGCGGGTCTGCAGCAGGGGATGCCGGTATCTCGTTCGGATCCTGGGCGTGTGGATCCCTGCTTTCCTCAGGCACATTTCCCGCTCTGCCGCTCTTATTTTGCGGCGCCGCCTGCTGCTCAATCGTAAACTCCGGAATCAGTTCCCTGTGTACCAGCCCTTCCTGGACAGCATGATATACTCTGTCATAAACCATGCCCTGGTCGGCAAACCGCACCTCCATCTTGGTCGGATGCACATTGACATCAACCTGATCCATATCGATATCCAGCATCAGGACCGTCAGCGGATAGCGGTGGTTCATCAGAAACGGCTTATACGCATCCTCGATTGCCCGGGCGATGATCGCGCTGCGGACATATCTTCCGTTCACAAAATAATTTTCATAATTGCGGTTTCCCCTGGAGATGGAGGGCTTGCAGATGAATCCGCCTACGCGTATTCCCTCTCCTTCGTCCGCAGCATCAATTTGCACAACATTGGCGGCGATATCCCGCCCATAGACGCCATAGATGATGTCTTTCATCCTCCCATTTCCGGAGGTGTGAAGCTTTGTATCCTGGCTGTTAATAAATTTAAAGGCAATCTTCGGGTGAGACAAAGCCAGGCGTTCCATCAGGTCGCTGACATAGCCGGCTTCCGTTGTCGCGCTCTTTAAAAATTTCCGCCGGGCCGGCGTGTGGTAAAACAGGTTGCGTACCAGAAGCGTGGTCCCCTCAGGAGCGCCGATCTCTTCCAGGGATTGCTCCACGCCGCCTTCTATCACATAGCGGACGCCCAACAGGCTGCCCGGCGTCTTCGTGATCATTTCCACCTGGCAGACCGCCGCGATGCTGGATAATGCCTCACCGCGAAATCCAAGCATTCCTGCCGTCTGCAGGTCGTCCACCGTGCGGATCTTGCTGGTCGCGTGCCGCAGGAAGGCTGAGCGAACCTCATCCTTTGGAATGCCGCATCCATTGTCCGTGATGCGGATCAGGGAAATCCCGCCCTCTTTGATCTCGACGGTCACCGCATTCGCTCCGGCGTCCACCGCATTCTCGACCAGCTCCTTTACGACGGATGCAGGACGCTCCACGACCTCGCCGGCAGCGATTTTGTCGATGGTATCCTGACTGAGCAGTGAAATTTTGTCCATATATATGCAACCTTTCTACATCTTCCACCGGTTTTTCAGCTTGTTCTGCAGCCGGTACAGCGTATTCATCGCGTCCATCGGCGTCATGTTCGGCACGTCGAGCTCCTGCAGCTCTTTCAGAACGTCCGCGTCACTGACTGTATCAAAGAGCGCCATCTGGTCCAGCTCGACCGGATCAGGTTTTTTTACCCTGGATTTTTTAGGCTTTTTGTCCGAAGCTGTTTCCTGCACATGGACGGTGATGTCCGCATTGGAAAGCTCCTCCGCGAGCTCTTTCGCGCGCTCGGTCACGCTCTCGGGGACTCCGGCCAGGCGGGCTACCTGGATCCCGTAGCTTTTGTCCGCACCGCCCGGGATGATTTTTCGCAGGAAGACAATGTCGTCGCCCTGCTCCTTGACTGCGATGCAGTAGTTATTGACGCCCGGAAGCTTGCCCTCGAGCTCGGTCAGTTCATGATAATGGGTCGCGAACAGGGTCTTCGCGCCGAGCAGCTTCGGACTGCTGATATGCTCGATGACTGCCCAGGCGATGCTCAGGCCGTCAAAGGTGCTGGTGCCGCGCCCAATCTCGTCAAGGACCAGCAGGCTGTTTTTTGTCGCGTTGCGCAGGATGTTCGCGACCTCCGTCATTTCCACCATGAAGGTGCTCTGGCCGCTCGCAAGGTCGTCCGATGCGCCGACACGGGTAAAAATGCGGTCAACCAGGCCGATTTTCGCACTCTGGGCGGGGACAAAGCTCCCGATCTGGGCGAGCAGGACGATCAGCGCGCTCTGGCGCATATAAGTGGACTTTCCGGCCATGTTTGGTCCGGTGATGACGGAAACCAGCTTTTTTCCATTATCCAGGCTGGTATCATTCGGGATAAACATATCGTTCGGGATCATTTTCTCCACGACCGGATGACGACCGTTTTTGATCTCTATGATCCCGCGCTCGTTGATGGATGGTTTTACATAGTTATTGCGCTCAGCGACAAGGGCAAGCGACGCGAAGACATCCAGCCCCGCAATTGCCTTCGCGGTCTCCTGAATGCGCACGATCTGCTCGGCGACCTGGCTTCGCACCTCGACATAAAGCCCGTATTCGAGGGAGACCAGGCGATCCTCCGCTCCGAGGATAGTGTCTTCCAGCTCTTTCAGCTCCGGCGTGATATAACGCTCCGCGTTCGTCAGGGTCTGTTTGCGCGTAAAATAATCCGGCACCAGATCCTTATAGGAATTGGTGACCTCCAGGTAGTAGCCAAAGACCTTGTTGTACTTCACACGCAGGTTTTTGATTCCGGTCTTTTCCCGCTCCTCGGCCTCCAGCTTTGCCAACCAGCTTTTCCCGTCGCTCTTTGCGCTGCGCAGACGGTCCACCTCATCATGATATCCTTCCTTGATGATCCCGCCCTCCCGAATGGTAATCGGCGGCTCGTCCATGATCGAGCGTTCAATCAGGTCATGTACATCCGTCAGCTCGTCAACTTGCTCTTCCAGAGCGTGGAGCAGCGGGGACGCCAGGCTCTTCATAATATATTTGATGTGAGGGAGCATCGCAAGGGAGGTCTTAAACGCGATCATATCGCGCGGATTGGCCGTTTGATAGCTGACACGGCTGATCAGGCGCTCCAGGTCATAGACCGGATTTAAATATTCCCGCAGCTCCTCCCGCGTAATCGCGTTATCCTTCAGTTCCTCGACCGCGTCCAGGCGGGCATTGATTTCATCCTTCTCGATCAGCGGCTGTTCTACATATCTGCGCAGGAGCCGCGCGCCCATGGCGGTCTTTGTCTTGTCCAGCACCCAGAGCAGCGAGCCCCGCTTCTTCTTCTCACGAAGTGTTTCGCAGAGCTCCAGATTGCGTCTCGTCGAACTGTCAAGCACCATATACTTCCCAATCGAATAAGGCACAAGCCTCGTCAGGTTCGCGATGGAGGTCTTCTGTGTCTCCATCAGATATTTTAAAAGGGCGCCTGCCGCAATCACGCCGCAGTCGTAATCCGCAATCCCCAGGCCTTCCAGCGCGGAGACATGAAAATGCTCCTTCAGCACCCTGGAGCACATCTCATCGTCAAAATACCAGGGCTCCAGGGAAAAGACTGTGATGCCCAGACGCTCTCTCATATCTTCCACATCAATCCCGCTGATATAAAAGGACTGATTGCAGATCAGCTCAGACGGGGAAAATTTCACAATCTCATCAAAAAGCTTCCGCTCCGAATCCAGCTCAGTCATGAGGTATTCGCCGGTCGTAATGTCGGCGACCGACACGCCATATCGGTCTGATAAAGATACTACGCACATCAGGTAATTGTTGCGCGTCTCATCGAGCGCCTGTGCGTCGAGATTTGTCCCCGGCGTGACGACCCGGATGACCTCCCGCTTCACCAGACCCTTCGCCAGCTTCGGGTCCTCCATCTGCTCCCCGATCGCGACCTTGTATCCTCTGGAAACCAGCCGGTTCAGGTAATTATCCACCGCATGATAGGGCACCCCGCACATCGGCGCACGCTCCGCCATCCCGCAGTCCTTCCCGGTCAGAGTCAGTTCCAGCTCCTTTGAGGCGATCTGCGCGTCGTCAAAAAACATCTCGTAAAAATCGCCCAGACGGTAAAAAAGGATGCAGTCGAGATACTGCAGTTTCGTCTGCAGATACTGCTGCATCATCGGCGTCAGCTGGGGCATCAGCTCCTGTATTTTTTCTTCAGTCATGAAGATTCCTCTCGTTTCTTTTAATCCGATTACTGCTGTACATGCGCTGCTATCATAGCATTTTTTTCTCATCGTTTCAAGAAAAACGTCAGGAAAGACGGCGTAAATTTACTGTAGGAATCATAGTGACAGAGACTGCCAGAAATGT
>JAJQBS010000059.1 GCA_021203145.1 Lachnospiraceae bacterium
GATAAAATCTACGTTTTTTCAATTTTAAAATTTCTTCATGAAACAACCCTGGGAATGTTTGGAAATGTATACAAGATGTGGTAAAACATCACACAGCTGATCACACGCCGCGTTAAAACATTACACGCCCGATCACACGCCGTGTTAAAACATCACACGGCTGATTTACACGCTGTGTTAAAACATCACACGGCTGATCACACGCCCCGAAGCTCTGCATGCTGCACGTAGGGCCTTACAAGCTCTGCGTACCTTTGCATATCCGCATGTGACGGCGCGTGCAGCCCTTTTTGCGGCACCGTGTCCCGGTCGACAAAGCACTGCAGATAATAACGCTTCGCGCCGCGTATCCACTGGCCGATCGCGGGAAAGACCGATTCGTCATGAAACTCCGCGACCACCGTGGTGCGGAACTCGTATTCTATGGTGCTGTTTAGCAGAAGAGAGATACTGCGGCTGATGTTTGCGGTGTCAAACTCCGGGATTCCGATTGTCTTGCCATAACGGCCGGGAGAATTTTTGATATCCATCGCCACATAGTCGGCGAGCCCGCCGTCGAGAATCCGGCTGAGCATCCCGGGGTGATTCCCGTTAGTGTCCAGCTTGACGGCAAACCCCATATCACGGATCCTTGCGAGAAAATCAGGGAGATCACGGTGCAGAACGGGCTCCCCGCCTGTTACCGCGACGCCATCCAGAAGGCCGCGCCGCTTTTCGAGGAACCGGAAAAATTCTTCTTCCGTAATCGCCCCCGGAGAGAGCGGGGCATTTTCCTCAAATGCCTCTGGAGAAAGCGGAGCATTCTCTGCAATCGTCTCCGGGGAGATTGGGGTGTTTTTCACTGTATGAGTTTCGATGGTGGGTACAGGCAAACCACGGCCCTTTGCAGAGACGATGGCAGCAGGAACCCCACCGATGAGCTCGCTGTTATGGCAGTATGGACAGCGGAAATCACAGCCGCCAAAGAACACCGTGCAGGCGACCCGGCCGGGAAAATCCAGTAATGTCAGTTTTTGTAAACCTTGAATGTTCATCGGTTGGGTCTCCCTGGAAGCCAGAAGATGGTTTGGCTGTAAAACCACCCGCTCATATAGAGCGCAGGCTTACTTTTTATTCTCCAACTCCGCCTTTTTCATCGCGCGCACCTTCAGTGGCAGGCCGAACAGGGTGATAAAGCCGCTCGCGTCGTGGTGGTCGTACAGATCGCCCGTCGTAAAGGAAGCGAGAGACTCGTTGTACAGGGAATATGGGGAGGTCGTCCCGGCTTTGATGATGTTGCCCTTGTAGAGCCTGAATTTCACCTCGCCGGTAACATTTTCCTGCGTCACGTCGACAAATGCCTGAATCGCCTCGCGAAGCGGGGTGAACCATTTGCCCTCGTAGACGACCTGCGCGAACTGGCTGCCCAGCTTTTTCTTGGTCTCGAGCGTCTCACGGTCGAGAATCAGCTCCTCCAGCTGCTCATGGGCCGCCATCAGAATCGTGCCGCCGGGAGTCTCGTAGACGCCGCGGGACTTCATGCCGACCACGCGGTTCTCCACGATATCTACAATACCGATGCCATGCCTGCCGCCGAGCGTGTTCAGCTCGGTGATGATCTCAGACACCTTCATCTCGCGCCCATTTAATGTCTTCGGGACGCCGGCCTCAAAGGTCATGGTCACATATTCTCCCTGCTCCGGAGCTTTCTCCGGCGTCACGCCGAGCACCAGCATGTGATCGTAATTCGGCTCGTTTGCCGGATCCTCGAGCTCCAGACCCTCGTGGCTGATGTGCCAGAGGTTGCGGTCACGGCTGTAGCTCGAATCCGCCGCGAACGGCAAATGGATTCCGTGCTGTTCACAATAGGCGATCTCATCCTCGCGGGACTGCATCGTCCACACGTCCGTCATTCTCCACGGGGCGATGATCTTGATGTCCGGTGCGAGCGCCTTGATGCCCAGCTCAAAACGGATCTGGTCATTTCCCTTGCCGGTCGCGCCATGGCAGATCGCCACCGCGTTCTCCTTGCGCGCGATCTCGACCAGCTTCTTCGCGATCGCCGGACGTGCCATCGAGGTGCCGAGCAGATACTTATGTTCGTACACCGCGCCTGCCTTCACGCAGGGCATGACAAAATCATCACAGAACTCATCAATAATATTCTCAATATACAGCCTGGAAGCGCCTGAGAGCTTCGCCCGCTCCTCCAGGCCGTCCAGCTCATTCCCCTGCCCGACGTCAATGCAGCAGCACACGACGTCGTAATCAAAATTCTCCTTCAGCCACGGGATGATCGCCGTCGTGTCAAGCCCGCCCGAATACGCCAGAACTACTTTTTCCTTCATAAGATTTTCCTCCTCCGTTTCATTCCCGCATCCTGCATATGGAAGTGTCCTTCACGAGATTTCATTTTTTGTGCTTTGACAAATATACCGCAACTGGCGGGATTATGCAAGCAGGAATTAAAATTCGGGCTGCATTTCGGAATTGCCAGAATTAGCTGAACTTAAGGGAAATTTTATAATTATATTGTCAAATAGTTCTAAATATGCTATTATTGCAAAGGCAGGTTCTGTATATTTGTATATAAAAGAAATCTGGGGGGGGGGCGTGAGTATGGAATATCAGATCGGGACAAGTGTCTTTGACGATTGGGAAATCGTCTGAAGAATTGGCAGCGGAGCCAGCAGCGTAGTCTATGAAATACGCAAAAAAGGCCAGAATATCGGCCTTTCGTCTGCTCTGAAGGTGATGCGGATACCGCAGGATCTGTCTGTCATAGATTCTCTGCATCGCGAGGGGAAGGACGACGAAAGCATTTCTTCTTATCTTTCCGGTATTGTGGATGAGCTGATCGAAGAGATCAGGATTATGGCTTCCCTGAAGGGATCCCCTTATATTGTCAGCTGCGAGGATTACAAAAAGATTTATGACCCTCATTCCGGGCAGTGGGAAGTTCTGATTCGCATGGAATTGCTGCAGCCCATCTCAGAGTTTCTGATGGAAAATGATTTCACGCAGGCGGATGTATACAAGCTGGCGCTTCAGATGACGAAAGCCCTGATATTGCTTGAAAAGCGCGGGATTCTCCACCGCGATATCAAGCCTGAAAATATTTTCGTGAACGAGTACGGCGATTTTAAGATCGGCGATTTTGGCATTGCCATATTAAATGACAAAGCTTCCGGCTCCCTGTCAAAGGCCGGCACGGAGAATTATATGGCGCCGGAGGTTTATTTCGCGCAGTCATATGGGAATACTGTTGATATCTATTCTCTGGGTCTTATTCTTTATAAATTTCTGAATAAAAACAGACTTCCGTTTTACCCGACAGATAAGAATTATACTGCGATGGAACAGCAGATGGCTCTGCAGAGCCGGATGAGCGGCAAAAAGGAAATGCCCTTGCCGGCGCTGGCTTCTTCGGAGTTCGGATGCATCATACTGAAAATGTGCGCATACCGCCCGGAAGACCGGTATCAGAGCGCAGAGCAGCTGCTTGCAGAGCTTGAGGCAATTGCGCCCTCGGATGAGGTTGTTTTGCTCAGGCAGAAAAGCGAAGCAGCCCGCTCTGACAGCATAAAAAGTTCAGATTCCGGTAATCTGACGAGGGCTGTGTTTGCGGGCACTGCAGGCTCGCTGGGGAAGGGCACTGCAGGCCCGCTGGGGAACGACGCTGCAGGCTCGCTGGGGAACGACGCTGCAGGCTCGCTGGGGAAGGACACTGCAGGCTCGCTGGGGAACGACGCTGCAGGCTCGCTGGGGAAGGACACTGCAGGCTCATCCGGAGAGAAGGATGAACAACCGCCTGTTTCCGGCACGACCGGGGAGAAAGAAGAAAAATCTGCGGATTCGAGTTCTTCCTCAGGGGGAGACGGAAAGCTTCCGTATAACCTGCGCCCGGGCTATACGCTGCCAGAGAAGGAGGACTCCGCAGAAAAACCGAAGCGTTTTGACGTGAAAAAGCTTCTGGTTGCAATAGCAGCTCTGGCGATCGTCCTCGCGCTGGTGCTTCCCCGTCTGATGGCACAGGAATTTACCCTGACGGTGGAAGGCGGCAGCGGCAGCGGTTCCTATACCTCCGGGACGAGTGTGACAGTCTCTGCTCCGGAGATGGAAGGCGCTCTGTTCTTCGAATGGGAGGCAGAAGGAATTGATCTGGAGAATGAGGATCTGTACGTGGATGAGATTACGATTAAAATGCCAAGAAATGCGGTCGTGCTGAGGGCAGTTTACGAGCAGCTTACCTTCCAGGTTACTGTGAATGGCGGCAGCGGCTCGGGAGATTATGCTTTTGATGATACGGTCACGATAGAAGCTGACGAGCCGGAGGAGGGGTATGTATTTGCCGGCTGGCAGATCAACAGCGGCTCTCCGTCCATCACGGATACAACTGCACAGAGTCTCAGCTTTGTAATAGATTCCGAAGAGGACATCGAGCTGACCGCTGCCTATGAGCAGGTGGATTATCAGCTGACGGTGAATAACGGAGACGGGGGCGGCAGCTATCATTATGGCGATCTTGTCAGCATTTCGGCTGACTCAGAGATGGATGGCATGACCTTCTCCTACTGGTCGGTTGACAGTGGCTCGCTGGAGCTTTCCGATCTGACGGCTTTGAATATTTCATTCACGATGCCCGCGGAGGATCTTGTTTTAAGTGCGCATTACGCGATTGAAAAATACACGGTAAAGGTGACAAATGGCTCCGGAAATGGGATGTACACGGTGGGGGATACTGTCACAGTGAGCGCGGATTCTGTGAATGACCAGGGATATGCCTTTTCTTCATGGAGCGTGGACGGCACAAATCTGGACACATCGCCGATTGATCTGACACAGCCTGAAATCAGTTTTATCATGCCTGCGGGGGATGTCACTCTGACTGCGGTTTATGCGGAGCAAAAAGCGGAAACGGTCGCCGCCGCATCAGCAGAGACTTATGTACTAAGTGTCAACGGAGGGAGCGGCAGCGGAACGTACGCGGTGGGGGAGACCATTACGGTCACCTGTAATACCCCGGAGTCGGGGATGACCTTCGCGTATTGGTTTATCACCGGCTATCCGGATTCAATTGATGCGTCTGCGGAGGAGCTTGTGATTACGATGCCGGAAAATGATGTGACGATCGTGGCGGTATATGTGCAGGAGTGACGAAGGCGCAGATGATCCGATACATAGAGCTTCGGATACACAGGATGTTTCTGTTAGAATCTTAAGAACGAAATCATGCGCGAAATGGAAGGACAGCGCCGGAAAACAACCAGAGATCAGCCAGGGATCGCCAGGTACGGAGGAAACAGGAAATGTATGATACGGCATCAGGGGCGCAATTGAATACGACGCTTGGCACGCCGGGATTCCTGTCGCCCGGGAATTCCGGGGGTGAAAGCTTTCGGGTGGAGCATCCGATCGGGATGAATCTGATGCTGATGTCAGATGACGGGTCTCTGCAGAACTTTTACCTTCCTTATCCGCCCAGAGGAAGATACCCTCTGGGGGCGGATGGCTGCGCGTATCTGGAAGCCGTCGAAGGCAGCTGGGTACTGTATGGCTCTGGAACCGGAGCTGGAATGGGTTATCCTTCCGGCAACGGCCTGCATCTGACGGGGAATTCCGGACGCGCTAAAACCGAGGGGGTACGTGTATACAATCAGTGTATGCTGCCGGTTCAGGGCCGGTCTGGTACTTATATGCTGTACGCGGAGGAGGTCAACCGGGAAAGCTACGCCTATCACAATTATATCGTCCTTGCATCGACCGAGATTCGGATCGGCAGGGCACAGGACAACGACATTGTCTGCCCGGAGACGATGGTGTCGCGGTATCATGCAAGTCTGTTTTTTGATGGAAAAAAATGGCGGATAAAGGATGTCGGCTCTGCAAACGGCGTGTATGTCAATGGAAAAAGAGTACAGGAATGCTCTCCCGCCGCAGGCGATGTGATTCATATCATGGGTCTGCGCATGATTATCGGGAGCGGGTTCCTTTCTGTCAATGACGGAAACGGAAGGCTTTCTCTTTCACCAGAAAAGCTGATGAGAGTCAAAGTGACACAGGATGTGATGCCCTTTGTTTTTCCGGATCCGTTCAGGAAAAGACCGGAGCTGTTCAATCGTTTTCCGAGACATCGTCTGGCTCTGGAAGAAAAGGAAATTGATATTGAGTCGCCCCCGGCAGCGATGAGTCAGGATGGAATGCCGCTCCTGATGCGTTCCGGAAACTCGATGATCATGGGCGGTACAGCCGCGCTGACCGGAAATGTCGCCATGCTGGCTACATCCCTTTTGCTGCCTGTTTTGTCGCGGCAGTATACAAAAGAAGAAAAGGAAGAATACGAGAAGAAACGGCAGAAGAAATACCGGGAATATCTGGATCTCAAGTGGCAGGAAATTCTGGATGAAAAGAAGAGCGAGGAGACGGTGCTGAATGCGAATTACCCGCCATTTCCGGAAGTCCTCTCTTATGCAGGAGACAGGACGGGGGCTGGGGAAAAGCTCTGGGAACGCAGGAAAACAGACGATGATTTCCTGACGCTGCGCATCGGGAAGGGAAGCATTCCCATGAAGGCGCAGCTAAGATGTGCGAAGCGAAGATTTGAGATGGAGAGCGATAAGCTGCGGGACGAGATGTACGCGCTCACGGAAAAAGAGGTCTTCCTGGATAATGTTCCGATTTTGCAGGATCTGCAAAAAGACCCGGTATGGGGTGTGACAGGAGACCGGGAAATGGCTCTGCAGTTTGCGCGGACGATGCTTATGAGATTGTCGTTTCTTTACAGCTATGATGAGCTGAAAATTGTTTTTCTGGCGGAGCCGGGGGAACTGAAGCAAATGGAGTTTGTGCGTTGTCTGCCGCATCTGTGGGACGACCAGAGAAGCATCCGTTTTCTGGCGACGGACATTCCGGAAACCAGCCGGATTGGGGAACATATTGCAAAGTCTCTGGGGGAGGATCTGAAAAAACCGCGGAAATTTTCGGATATGATGAAGCAGCACCCTTATTATGTGGTGTTTGCACTGAACAGAAGACTGTTTGAGGGTATGGAAATGCTTAAAAGCGCCATGCAGCAGGATGGGAACTGCGGTGTGGGCATTTTTGCCATCTTTGACAATGTGCCAAAGGAATGCTCTCTTCTGATAAAAATGAGCCCGAAGGGCACCGTGGAACATCCGGCAGAGCATACCGTGGTTTATCTGAAGCAGCCGGAGAAAAAAGAGGATTCCTTTATGCTGGATTCCTATGATGACGCACTTGCCGAACGCAGCATGCGGAAGCTGGCAAATACGAGCATCGGCCTGGTATCGCGTGCGTATGCCCTGCCCCGGACGCTGACCTTTCTGGAAATGCTGGGCGTCGGGCGGATCGAGCATCTGGATATCGCGAAAAACTGGAGAGAGAATAACCCGGTCAAGTCCCTTGCCGTACCTGTAGGTGTCGGGACAGACGGGTCGACCGTGATGTTGGATCTGCATCAGAAATTTCAGGGGCCGCATGGCCTGGTGGCCGGCACGACCGGCTCCGGCAAAAGTGAGTTCTTGCTGACCTATATTCTTTCTCTGGCACTGAATTTTCACCCGGATGAGGTGGCCTTTGTGCTGATTGACTACAAGGGCGGCGGCCTCGCGGGCGCCTTTGACGATCCGGCAAACGGGATCCACCTTCCGCATCTGATCGCCACAATTACGAACCTGGACGGATCAGCGATTTCTCGCTCCCTGATTTCTATTCAGAGTGAGATGACGCGCAGGCAGCGGGTATTCAACGAGGCAAAAAGCAGCAGCGGCGAAGGCACAATGGATATTTATACCTATCAGCGGCTGTACCGGAATAAGGCTGTATCGGAGCCGATGCCGCATCTGTTTATCATCTCGGATGAGTTCGCCGAGCTGAAGCAGTAGCAGCCGGAGTTTCTGGACCAGCTGGTCAGCATCGCACGTATCGGACGAAGCCTGGGGGTTCACCTGATTCTGGCGACGCAGAAGCCGGCGGGTGTCGTGACGGACCAGATTGTCAGCAATACAAAGTTCCGCGTCTGCCTGAAGGTGCAGGACCGTTCGGACAGTATGGATATGTTGAAAAGGCCGGAAGCGAGCGAACTGAAGGAGACGGGCAGATTTTATCTGCAGGTGGGAAACAATGAATTGTTCATTCTGGGGCAGTCCGGCTACAGCGGGGCAGAGTATGAACCGCAGGATCAGGTGGTAGCAAAGCGCGATGAGAGCGTCCAGGTGATTGACGATACCGGTTCCGCCATCCTTGAGATAAAGCCGGAGGAAAAAAAGAGCAGCACCGGCAAATCGCAGCTGGTCGTGCTTGTAAAGACGATCACAGAGCTTGCGCGCCAGATGGGGATTCCGCAGAGATCTCTTTGGCTGCCCGCTCTGAAAAATCAGATAGATGTTGAACGGCTGGGAATTTATGGAGAATCATCACGGACAGATCGAAGCGGAAATCAGGATGAGCCCTTGCGGACGGTCGGTTTTGGCAGCCAGGAGGAACCGTCACGGATGGGCGTTAGTAGCGGTCCAGATGAACTATCCTGGATGCCTCAGATCCGGTGTGACAGCCAGGGCGAACCGTCTTCACTTGCCGGCGCGGCGCCCCTGACGGTCTGCTGTGGCCTGCTGGATGATCCCGCCGCGCAGAAGCAGCATCGGATGACGCTGAATCTGGAAACATGCGGACACATTCTCGTGACCGGAGAGCCGGGGACGGGTAAGACAACATTTCTGCAGACCCTGTTGTATTCCCTGGCATCCAATTACTCTCCTCAGAGGGTGAATTTTTACATACTGGATTATTCGAGCCGCCTGCTGCGCCTGTTTGAGAAGCTTCCGCACTGTGGCGCAGTCCTTGCGGAGGAGCAGGAGGAGGCTCTGAACCTGTTTTTCCAGCTGATCATGCAGATCGTGCAGGAGCGAAAGGCGTTGTTTTCGGAGCTTGAGGTGGACAGCTACGAGGCGGCGAGCCGCCTGCGCCCACTGCCGCTGATCCTGGTGGTGATCGACAATTTTGCCGGACTGAAGGCGAGCCGCATTGGCCAGGCACATGCGGAAAGGCTTCCGGAATACATGAAAAACTGCGGAAATTACGGGATCCGTTTTGTAATGACGCTCAGTTATCTCAATGAAGCCACGACGCGGGTCAAGCAGGAGCTGACCGAGCGGATTGTGCTTCATATGAAGGATAAATATGATTTCGCGGATGCTCTGGGAGTCCGGGTCAGCTATCTGCCTCCGGATTATGGCGGGCGCGGTCTGTATCTTTATCAGGGACAGCCGCTGGAAATGCAGCTTGCCATGTTTGAGCCGGAGAAAAAAGACCAGCAGCGCACCGAAGAGCTCAAGCTCCGGATCGAGGAGATTTCCAGGCGGTATGGGGATGCTCATGCGGCCAGAAGACTGCCGCTGATTTCCGGTGAGGAGACCTATGAGAGCTTTGTCCGGCAGTTCCATTCCGGGAGGATCCCGCTGGGCTATTCTCTGAAGGATCATAAGCCGGTCGCGCTGCCGCTGAAGCAGTTTTCGATGCTTTCTGTATATTTTGGCAACCCGGAGAGCGGTACACCGGTGCTGGACAACCTCCTTTATGCGGCGGAATGGGGAAAGATGGAGGTCTTTTTTCTCAAAAACAGGAGGGACAGTGTGCTGGATCAGCTAAACCATATCGGTGCAGCGCAGATTTTTGAGGCAGACGCGGCGGGGATCGAGAACCTCTATAATTCCGTCATGGGAAAGCTTCGGGAACGATATGGAGTCTTTCAGGCCTATTGCGATGAAAAGCATCTGGATGCGGAAAAAGAGGACATTTACCTCGATGCTTACAGCTATATGCGCGAAAAGGTGCCGCCGCTTCTGGTGGTAATGGAGCGTTATGCGGATCTGTGCGCCGCCACAGAGGAGATGGACGGGCTGCTGCGGGTGTTCAGCGTGATCTACCTGCTGGCGAGACGGTGCCAGATTTATATCGTCGGCTGTTTTTACCCGGATGAAAATGCAATCCTGATGGGCAATAAGCTGTATGATTGCTTTAATAAGGAAAAACTATGCATGCTCTTCGGCGGCTCTCTGAACAGGCAAAGTCTTGTCAGGGTGCCTCATAACATGGGCAGCGCAGAGAAGCCATCCGAATACAATCGGTGTCTGATGAATTATCGGGGAGAGCTGTATCCGCTGCTGATGCCCTGCGGGCCGAAGCCGGAGGAGGTTCTTCTGGAGGATGACCGGCCGATATTCAGCTGAAGAGAACCTGCGTGAAAAGAGATACTGCACGGGGAAGGGAGCGGCTTTGCATGGATGTATCAGAGGCAATCTACCGATGTGACAGACTCCTGGAGCTGCTTGAGCAGGACAGGGAGGAGCTCTCGGAGGCTCTGGAGGGGGATCTTCTTGTGGAATACCAGAAATGTATGGATCTGGAGATGGATGTGGCAAGAAGGATCCGCAAAAAAATCCTTTCCTGTGGATGATATGCTGATTCACAAAACAGATCAAGAGTATTGGCAGAACGGGGATCCCGCAAAGCAGGATTCTATGATGAATGCAGCAGGAAGCCGGTTTTGAGGAGATAAGCGTTATCAAACGTTTATAATAAATAAGAAAAAGGGAAAAAGGAGGAATGGAAAATGGCAGACACAAAGCTTGACATTGAGAAAGCAAATGCCTGGAAATCGGAGGTCGAGGCGGAGCTGGCAGATGTAAAGGTACTTCTTAGGAATGTCTATCAGGAGTGTGAGGAGCGACCCGAGGATGACGATACGCTTCTGAACGCGTTCTATGAAGCCGGACTGAAAATGGAGAGCACCTGGACAGAGCTGAGCAATCAGTTTGACAAAACGGTATCAGGGTTACAGGAGGTCATCAATCAGTGGAAGAACACGATTGAGGAAAAGGTCAGCGGAGTCAAGGAATTAGTTTCCAAGATCGCGAATGTATAAGGAGGACTGGATAAATGGCAAACCTGGTTTTAAATTATAGTGCGAATGTATATCAGAAGAAACTGAATGCATTGGAAGGATACGCGTCGCAGCTGAATACACATCTGAGCAGTCTGGAAAGTCTCAGAGACCGTCTGCCGGACGTATGGGATGATGATCAGTCAGCAGAATATTATAACCTAAAAGTCGGGAAACCTACACTCAAATCCCCTGCCGCCGGGGATTCCTCAAATCCCCAGCAGCTTCAGGAACA
>JAJQBS010000001.1 GCA_021203145.1 Lachnospiraceae bacterium
AGGGCGGGAAAACATGGCAAGGGGGGGGGAGCACCGGAGATCACGAATCCTTCCACAACCGAATCGTCTGAAGCAGTTTTTCCTTTGTTTCCGTACTCATCTGCGAAAGCTCGTTCATAATCTCACGGTCGAGCGCTACAGGCTTGTATTCAGAATCAATTGTACCAATCAGCGTATCCAGTGAAATCCCCATTAGTTTTGCGTAATAGATTAAGATCCGCAGGGACATGGCCGAGCGGTTGTTTTCCACGTTGCTGATATAGCCCGGCGTGACGTCCAGCGCCGAAGCAACCTCCGCCTGTGTCAGATTCATCTGTATGCGAAGCTGTTTAATTTTTCCTCCAAGGCTTTCATAATCGTGTTGCGTCATAAAATTTCCTCCGGTTAAGTTCTACAGAAATAAAGCTGCAGATGCTGAATAGTTACAAATATACTCTGAAAAACCTGGAATAAGTATGTTGATAATATAATATATTTTGCCGATAAAATCAATCAGATTTTGCAATGCAGCAATGAAGCAGATTTTGCAATGCAACAATGAAGCAGATTTTGCAATGCAACAATGAAGCATGCAGCAATGAAGTATGCAGCGAGTGTATGCAGCGATGAGAGTTCGCCCGGTATTTGCAGAGAGGAAAAGGCCGATATGAAAAAACAGGATTGTGTCCTTATGAGATAATAACTCAAATCCCAAAAAAAGGAGGACACATAATGGGAACTGTTTATGGCTATGTAAGGGTGAGCTCACAGTCGCAGAATCTGGACAGGCAGATGATCGCGATGCGTGAATATGGAATTTCTGATGAGAACATCTTCTCTGACTGGGGTTTTTCCGGCAAGGATTTTAACCGGCCGGCTTATAAGGATATGATTACGAAGCTGAATGCCGGCGACACACTCGTCATCAAGAGTGTTGACCGGCTCGGACGCAATTATGACGAAATCATTGATGAATGGCGCCTGATTACAAGAACAAAGGATGTGGCGATTGTTGTGCTGGACATGCCTCTTTTGAATACCACACGTGGCATCAAGGGAGTGACGGCAAAGCTGATCAGCGCGATTTTTCTGGAGGTTTTGTGCTGCTTCGCACAGCTGGAGCGGGAAAAGACCCACGAGCGTCAGAAGGAAGGCATCGCGGCGGCCAGGGCGAGGGGCGTCAGGTTTGGGGCGCCGCCAAAGGAGCGTTCACAGGAATTCTTTATCCTGATGGGAAAATATCTGGCTGGGGAAATCAGCGGAAGGCGCGCGGCAGAGCAGCTGGGGATTTCGCATAGCACATTCCACAGATGGGTCTCGGAGCAGCTTGGCGAGGAAGCGGCATAAAGAACTGGAAAGGCATGGCCTGAGGCTGCAGGGTGAAATGGTTTGCAGATGAAATGATTTGCCTGTGAAGTGATTTTCCATAAAACGCTTGTGAGCGGGAATTTTCTGTGATAAACTGATGCATGAAATAATCAGACTGGCCTGTCCGGGTCAGGGAAGCAGGGAGTATATGAGTAAGGGCGAGAAGAAAAAACAGGGGGAGCTTTTTTACTCCGGTCCCACGTCAAAGTCGAACCGGATTATCTATACGCCGTCCACTTTTGCCAGGACCTCTTTGTTACATCTGCAGGAATGTGGGCAGCTCAAAGCAATTTGCCCGCATGTTTCTTCTCGTTCCAGCCTGGCGTCGTACCTGTTTTTTATTGTGACGGATGGTTCGGGATGGCTTGAATATGACGGAGTGAGATATGAATTAAGCACTGGCGACGCGGCGATTATTGAATGCCGCAGGACGTATTCGCAGTCTTCTTCGGAGGATCTGTGGAGTCTGAAGTGGTGTCATTTTTATGGACCGAATGCCGGCGCATTGTACAGCAAATATAAAGAACGCGGGGGATATAATGTATTTCGGCCGGCCTGTGCGGACAGCTACCGGGTACTTCTGGATGAGATCTACGCGGCGGCCTCTTCGGACAGCTATACGAAGGACATGCAGCTGAATCTGAGAATTACGGAGCTTATGACATTATTAATGGAAGAATCCTGGCATCCGGAAGCGCAGATGACTGGCGGCGGGCAGCAGAAGATTGATCTTCTGGAGATCAGGGATTATGTCGATTCCCACTATAAGGATCCGCTGACGCTGGAAGCTCTGGCGCGGCATTTTTTTATGAGCAAGCATTACCTTGCCCGCTGTTTTAAAGAGCAGTTTGGGACGACGGTTACGACGTATATTCAGCAGGTGAGGATCACAAGGGCGAAGGAGCTGCTGCGGTTTTCGGAAGATAATATTCAGCGCGTGAGCCAGGAGATTGGTATTGAGGATCAAAATTATTTTAGCAGGCTGTTCCATAAGTTTGAGGGGACTTCGCCCGGAAGCTATCGAAGAAGCTGGCGCGGTGAGAGGAAGGATCGCGTAAATACAGAAAATATAAATACAGTGGGGGAGAATGCAATGAGTACAAATATGGTGAGCGCAGATACAGCGAATACAAATAAGGTGAATGCGATCAGAAAAGAATACAGCCGCTGGGTGGAGAAATGCGCGGATGGTTCGTCGGCGGACGCAGACCTCGCGGAAGAATTGAAAGCCATGACGGATGCCGGAATTGAAGATGCTTTTTACCGGGATCTTGCATTTGGGACGGGCGGCCTCAGAGGCGTGATCGGCGCGGGCACGAACCGTATGAATGTTTATACAGTGGCAAAGGCGTCACAGGGACTTGCTGATTATGTGAGAAAAAATTTCCCGGAAGGACAGCGCAGGATCGCGATAAGCTACGATTCCCGTATCAAATCAGATCTGTTTGCGAAGGTGGCTGCCGATGTGTTTGCAGCTAATGAGATATGTGTTTTCATCTACAGGGAGCTGATGCCGACGCCATGCCTTTCTTATGCCGTGCGGGTTTTGGGATGCGCGGCGGGGATTATGGTTACGGCGAGCCATAACCCGTCAAAGTATAACGGATACAAGGTCTATGGCGCGGATGGCTGCCAGATTACGACGGGGGCGGCGGCGGAGATTCTGGCGGAAATTGAGAAGCTGGACATTTTTGAAGATGTAAAATGGAATACCCACATGGCTGAGGGCGCGCCAGATGGGTGGTGGAATACCCGCATGGCTGAGGGTGTACCAGAAGGGTGGAATACCCGCGTGGCCGAAGATGCACCAGAAGGGTGGAATTCCTGTGGAACAGATGCGCGATCGGAGCTTTCTTTGGATATGGAGGGCCGGGAAGGTCTCGTTTCCTATATTCCCGACGAGGTTTATACCGGGTTTGTCGAGGAGGTCAAAAAGCAGTCGGTGCTATATGGAGACGCGGTAGACAGGGATGTTTCTATTGTCTACTCTCCGTTGAACGGCACGGGTCTTAAGCCTGTGCTGCGGACCTTGAGAGAAAGCGGATTTTCCAATATCACGGTTGTCGCCGAGCAGGAGAAGCCGGACGGCAGCTTTCCGACCTGCCCATATCCGAACCCGGAAGTAAAGGAGGCAATGGCTCTCGGCATGGAGTATGCCAGGAGATGCCATGCGGACCTGCTTCTCGCGACAGATCCGGACTGTGACCGCGTGGGGATCGCCGTGAAAAATGAGGCGGGGGATTATGAGCTGTTATCCGGCAATGAGACGGGAATGCTCCTGCTGGATTTTATCTGCGCGCAGCGCACCAGACATGGGAAAATGCCGGAGGATCCCGTGGTGGTCAAAACCATCGTGACCATTGATATGGCAGAGCGGATTGCCGCGAAGTATGGGGTAAAGACGAAGAACGTCCTGACTGGCTTCAAATTTATCGGAGAGCAGATTGGGCTGCTGGAAAAGCAGGGAAAAGAGGATTCTTATATTTTGGGCTTTGAAGAGAGCTACGGTTATCTGAGCGGCGGTTACGTCCGGGACAAGGACGCCGTGGATGGGTCGTTTCTGATCTGTGAGATGTTCGCCTGGTACAAGACGCGGGGCGTTTCGCTGTTGGAGAAGCTGGACGAGCTGTATCAGGAATACGGCTATTGCCTGAATACTCTGCATTCCTTTACCTTTGAAGGGTCTGCCGGTTTTGAAAAAATGCAGGACATCATGGCGAAGCTTCGCGGGAATTTTAGTGAGATCGGGTCGAAGAAGGTGCGGAAGGTGCTGGATTACAGCCAGGGGCTGGACGGCCTGCCGAAGTCGGATGTGCTGAAATTTATTCTTGACGGAAATTGCTCGGTGGTGGTGCGCCCGAGCGGGACTGAGCCGAAGCTGAAGGCTTATATCTCGATCAGCGCTGCGGATAAGGATGCCGCAATGGCGGCGGAGCAGAGTGTAGTCGACGCGCTGAGTCTGTTCTTTTTATAGTGGATGGCGAAATTCTTTTGTCATTTATTATATCTGTTTTTTATAGTGGATGCCAGGATCCTTTTGCCATCCACTATAAAAGATGTTCACGGACGCGCGGAGAAGGGCTGTTTGCATAAATCGTTCACGGACGCGCGGGAAAGGCTGTTTGCACAATAGTTGTAAGCAATTCACTGTTTCTTCACAGTTCTATCATTTGTCAGCCACATTTTTATCAAAATTCATACACAGTTACAGGTTAAACTTGACAGGAAAAAGGGCGTTTCCGGGGTGAAAATTGTGATATTTCACTTTAAAAGCTGACCCGGACGGCTTTTTGAACCGCAGTGTATGCCGGATCCGCAAAAATGCAGAAATACCAGATCCGGCAACCCAACGAAAGGAGTAAGTTTAACTATGAACTGTGCAGGAAATTTGAATCAGAGGACGCTTCGCGTCTGCCTGGCGCTCATTGCGGCAGGAGCATTGCTTTCTTCGTCAGCGGTCTTTGCGGCCGAGGAGGATGATGATACGGGAGTGACGACGTCAGTCTCATCGTCTGTGTCGGTGTCGACCGGGATTGAGATGAATACAGACTATCTTGGGATGTCTGCGACGGCGGGCGATACGCTGAGCTATTCCCTGGATTTTGTCAGTGCAGACGGATCAGGGCATGACATTACCCTGACGACGGAGTCACTTCCGGATGGCTGGGAAGGTTATTTTAAGGGAAGCAGTACGGAGATTTCGATCGTACATATTACAGGAAATTCTTCGGAGGATTCGGGTCTGGTGACCTACAGTCTGTCCATTCCGGATGACGAGGAGGACGGGGAATATGAGGTCGTCCTTCTGGCGACGTCGGACACAGGCGATACGGATACGCTGACCCTGACCCTGACAGTCGCGGCGGAGGTGCGCGGCGAGAGCAGCTTTACTTCAGAGTATCCTGAGCAGCAGGGCGCGACCGGCACTTCCTTCAGCTTTGACGCGACGTTGGTGAATAACCGCACGACGGACCAGACCTACAGCCTTTCGACACAGGCTCCTACGGGGTGGACCGTGACGATCGTTCCTTCGGATGATACGTCCACGGCGGTAGCGAGCATTGATGTGGCGGCGGAGAGCAGCCAGGGGCTGACGATTACTGTGACGCCTCCGGAGATGGTAGAGCAGGGTGACTATACGATCCCGGTGACGGCGTCCTCTGCAAATGAGACTCTTTCGATGGAGCTCTCCATCAATATTACCGGTACCTATGACATTTCTCTTTCGACCTCGGACGGACTGCTGAGCTTTGACGCGTATGAGAACAAGGCCTCTTCTGTGACGCTGGTTGTCACGAACAACGGGAATGTGGATCTGACGGATGTGACGCTTTCATCCTCCGCGCCTACAGACTGGGATGTGACCTTCAGCGAGTCCACGATTGATACCCTTGAGGCTGGCTCTTCGGTGGAAGTGACCGCGTATGTGACGCCGTGCGAGGATTCGATCACGGGTGATTATGAGACGGATATTTCGGTCAGCACGAGCGAGACGTCGGACACGGTAGCGTTCCGTGTGTCGGTAAAGACATCTTCGACCTGGGGGTTTGTCGCGATCGGAATTGTCGTCCTTCTGGTAATCGCGCTGGCGCTGATTTTTAGGAAATTCGGGAGAAGATAAATATGGCCGAAATGAGTGTAAATGGAAAGGAAAAGAAAGCGGGCGTCGCTGCAGCGGAAGCGGTCCGGGACGATGATCGAAAGAGCACGGACGAAGTGACGGGCGGCGATGCGGCAAAGACTGAACCCGTGAGCGAAAAAGCAGATGGGAAAACGGTGGGCAGCGATGCGGCGAAGACCGGATCAGTGAGTGAAAAAACAGATGGGAAAGCGGCGGCCGCCGATGAGAAAAAGAGCGCGGACGTGATCGAAATGGAGCACCTGACGAAGCGGTACGGCAAAAAGGTGGCTGTGAACGATCTGACGCTGTCGATTCACAGGGGCGAGGTGTTCGGCCTGCTCGGCCCGAACGGAGCCGGGAAGACGACGACGATCCTGATGCTGCTGGGGCTGACGGAGCCGAGCGGCGGGAAGGCGACAATCGAGGGCATGGACTGTACACGGGATCCGATCGGAGTCAAATCCATCGTCGGTTATCTGCCTGACAACGCGGGCTTTTACGGAGATATGACGGGACGCCAGAACCTGCGCTTTACCGGGCGGCTGAACGGCCTGGAAGGGCAGCAGCTGGAGGATCGAATCGAGACGCTGCTCAAGAGAGTGGATATTGAGTACGCCGGGGATCAGAAGGTCAGCACGTACTCGAAGGGTATGCGCCAGAGGCTTGGTGTGGCGGATGTACTGATGAAGGATCCGGAGGTCATCATCATGGATGAGCCGACCCTGGGTATTGACCCGGAGGGAATGCGCAAGCTCCTGATCCTGATCCGCAATCTGGCGGTGGAGGACGGGCGGACGATCCTGATTTCCTCCCACCAGCTGTACCAGGTTCAGCAGATCTGCGACCGAGTCGGCATTTTTATCGAAGGAAACCTGATTGTCGAGGGTACGCTGCGCGAGCTGGAGGAGCATATCCGCAAGGAAGGCAACTATCTGCTGGAGCTGACAGTGCAGCCGTTGGATGACCAGCTGCTGGATATGCTGTATCAGCAGGATGGCGTGAAAAAGATTGAAAAAGAGGGCGATAAGTTTATGATCACCTCGAAAAAGGATATCCGCCCGAAGCTGACGCAGTTTTTAGGAGAAAACGGTTATACCGTCTACCATCTGCACCAGCGCGGCGGCGATCTGGATGAGATTTACAGAGTTTATTTTGAAAAGGCAGGGCAGGCAGATGAAAGAAGCAGTTATGAGAAAAACAACAAAAAGCGCGGCAGATTCGGCAGAAAGAAGCAGAAAGCGAGTTAGCGGATTTACCGGCCTGTATGCGCTGTTCCGCAAGGAGATGGCCGACCAGCTCAGAAGCAGACGATTTTTTATCCTGCTGATTCTGATCGGCGGGACCAGCTTTGCGAGCCTGTACGGAGCGATCAGTGAATTGTCGGAATCGACGAGCGATTATATGTTCCTGGAGCTGTATACCTCCAGCGGCAGCTCGATTCCGTCCTTCATGTCCTTTATCGCGCTGCTGGGACCGATCGTCGGCCTGGCGCTCGGCTTTGACGCGATCAACAGTGAGCGGCAGTCCAACACACTGAACCGGCTTGTCGCGCAGCCGATTTACAGAGACTCCATTATTATAGGAAAGTTTCTGGCGGGGACGGCCGTGATCGCGATTGTCATTTATTCCATGGGTCTGGCGCTCGGCGCGGTGGGTGTGCTTGCGACCGGCCTGACCCCGGACGGCGAGGAGGCTCTGAGAATTTTCTTTTTCCTGACCTTCACGGTGGTGTACATCGCGTTCTGGCTGGCGCTGGCGATCCTGTTTTCCACCGTCTGCCGCCATTCGGCGACTTCGGCGCTCGTGACGATCGCACTGTGGATTTTCTTCTCGATCTTCATGAGCCTGCTGGCCACGATCATTGCGGGGGCGGTGTACCCGATCAACACGTATTATGGGCAGATGTTTAATCAGCTGAATTACTATACGCTGAAGCTGAACCTGAACCGGATTTCGCCTTACTATCTGTACAGTGAGGCGGTCACGACGATCATGAATCCGTCCGTCCGCTCCGTCAATGTTGTTACGACGAGCCAGCTGGTCGGCGCGATCAGCAGCTACCTGTCGCTCGGGCAGAGCCTGCTGCTTGTATGGCCGCATCTGGTGGGTATGATCGCGGAGATGATCGTTGCGTTCGGATGCTCCTATATCGGATTTATGCGTCAGGAGATCCGGACAAATTAAGGATTTGCCGCACATTTACGGGACAATCCGGTATCAGCTGATGCGCGAATCCGTCTGGTACGGATGTTTCCATGTATAAAATTATGAAAATCGCAGACACTGTCTCCTGTAGGTTATCATGGATTGCAGCAAAGTAAGACGACTTATATCGCTTACAATTGAACAGCTGCATCCGATTACTTGAAAGGAGACAGTGTTTTTATGCCAGCTTTAGTATGTTCTGCAAAAAATTGCAGGTACAATGATTCCATGTACTGCTGCAAGGGAGAAATTGAGGTAGGAGGAGAGCGGGCGCAGATCTGCGAGGATACGTGCTGTGAGAGCTTTTATGACAGGGAGGGCGGAAGCATGAGAGATTCCTGTGACTGCGGCCACCCGGAGTGTTCCATTGGTATCCGGTGTGCTGCGGTGAATTGCGAATATAATCAGGAATGTATTTGCCGCGCGGAACATGTAGACATCTCCGGCGCGGGCGCGTGCTGCTCGGAAGAGACCGAGTGCGTCACCTTCTGTGGACGGTGAGGGAGAATGCGTGTTCCGAAGATGGTATGATGAATGTGGGGCAGAAAGAAGGATTCATTCACAGGGAGGGATTCAGTACCACGGAGGCATAGAACATGCCGCGCTCGTACCGGAAGCTGGCCGTTCCGTGATGGCGCTGCGCGATTGTGCGGATGGAGGCGGTTCCCAGGCCATATCCTTCATGGCGCGAGGAGAGGAACTGTCCGTCTTTTAACACGGGCTCCGTTTGGCAGGTGTTGTCAACCGTGAGCAGAATCCGCTGGTTGTCCTGTTTTGCCAGAATGCGGATATAGGGGGCGGTCTCTTTTACTTCCCTGCAGGCGAGAAGGGCGTTCTCCAGCAGGTTTCCGAGCATCGAGCAGAATTCCGCTTCATTGAGAGGCAGTACCTCCGGCAGATTCAGCTGTGCGGTAAAATCAATGGCGGAGTGTTCTGCCTCCTCCGCATAGTAGCTGACGAGCGTGTTGACCGTGTAATTTTTGCTGAAGGAGCGGCTGGTGTTCGGAGGGAGACTCAGCTCGTAGTTTTCCACATATTCGCGCAGAGCATCCTGGCTTCCGGTGCTGATGAAGCTGTTGATGATGCGCAGGTGTTGGATGAGGTCATGCCGCGCCTGCCGTGTCTCCTGCATATGGCGGGAGAGCTGGCTGTACTGTGTCCGCTGGATCGCCAGGAGATGCTCCTGCTGGATGCGTTCCTCCTCGACCGCGGCCTCACGCTGTATGACAGAGAGCGTCTGAAGCAGCACACTGAAAGCGCCGAGCATACCCACGATCAGCAGCACGCGGGAAAAGAAAAACCGGAACTGCCAGACGGCTTCCGCAGTGATGTCAGAGGTGTACATCATGACGATCAGCGTGGTAAATCCTGGCAGAATCCATATGACGCGCCAGAGAGAAGGCGCTTCTGTCTGGAAAGCGATATTCCTCGTGCGCTGGAGATAGAGGATCATAAACGGCATGGTGACTGCCAGGATGACCAGGTTGAAAAGCAGGCTGCGCGGGGAATCGAAGGTAAGGTCGGCGCTGTAAAACAGGCGCGCCTCGATAAAGTACGCGCTTCCACGCACAAGGATAATGTAATCAAAGAGAAAGATGTATATAAACAAAACCTTCCAATGATCAATTTTCACATTGGTCATGAAGATCAGGATACACACGATGGCAAATACGAATTCGGAAATGCGTCCCCATGCAGGATTCTGAGAGCTCAGCCATGCATAGAGCGCGGATTCGAGAACCTGCGTGAAGCCTACGACAAACGCGGTAATGCCGATGGAATAACGCAGATGATTCCGGAATGGGTAATAGGCGATAATCCGGTAGGGCATCGTGGAGATAATTTCATACAGGAATGCGGTTAAAAACTCTGCTAAGCCTGTCGGCATCAGCCCACCCCCTCATTTCGCAGAACCGTAAACTGATAATCGGTAAAGGCTGCCTGCGTATCCTTCAGCTTTCTTCTGCTGCAGAAAAGAGCCTCCTGATCCTCCACAGTAAGCCGGATTTCTCCGTTATCCAGGATCGCGTCGACAAAAGAAAAATTGACAGTCACGCCTCTGCCATATTCCCAGAAACGCCCTGTTTTGGGAAGCTGGCGGACAACGTCGGAATAGGTCTGGCTGCTGTGCAGCTCTCCGGAAACCGTGTGGAGCAGGACGCCGTTGCGGAACGACTCAATGCGGACCAGATTCTGGATCGGGATGACCCGGTTTGTCGCTTCTCCATCTTTGCTCAGGCAGCGTATGGTAATGCATATCGGCGCGGCCACCACCTTTTGCAGGCTTTTCATGCACCAGCCCAGAGCGTCAGCCCTGACGGGCTTCACCAGATAATCCAGTGCGTGCACTCCGTAGCTGTCCAGCGCAAACCCAGTTTCTGATGTGGTAAAAATCAGAGGAAGCTGCTCATCAATCGCACGGATTTCCCAGGCAGTGTCGATGCCGGTCAGTCCTTCCCCGAGCATGATGTCCAGAAAAACAGCGCTGCAGAATCCGCGCCGGAAGTCCTTTAAAAAAGCTTCTCCGCTTCCATATACGGAGAGCTCCACCGCTTCCTGCGTCCCGGCAGAATATTCCCGGATCAGCCTGGTCAGATTGTCCTGGTCTGATTTCAAATCCTCAACGATGGCAATATGCATGACAAAGCCCCCTCTCGCCGCAGAATATACCACGCATAAGAATACGATAAAGAACATGTTCTAGTTTAGCACAGAATTCGCTCTTATTACAAGTATAAAAACCATATTTTCAGGGTTGTTTCACGAACATTTTTTACCACGATTCCTTGCCTGGTGCAAAT
>JAJQBS010000019.1 GCA_021203145.1 Lachnospiraceae bacterium
TTTGCACCAGGCAAGGAATCGTGGTAAAAAATGTTCGTGAAACAACCCTGGGATTTTTATCTGGGGAATTGAAAATGTGACGATGAGGTAGTATAATCATCAGGATTTATCCAATGGCCTCACGCAAGTGGACACTGCCCGAAAAGGAGTCTTATATGAATTTTCTGAAAAAAATTTACTGCCGTACTTTTCAGACGGTTTTTAAAATTGCCCTGCCGTTTTTGCCCTATCGCAATCCCAGGATCCTTGGATCTGTGAAACAGATTCCGGACTTGCTGAAAAAGAAGAAGCTCACGCGGGTACTGATTGTCACAGACCCGGGGATTGCTTTACTGGGCCTGACTGGGGAGCTGGAGAGGGCTCTTACAGAAAACGGTATTTTTTATGCTGTGTATGATAAGACAGCGGCAAATCCGACCACGGCAAATGTGGCGGAGGCGCTGGAACTATACCATGCGCAGTTCTGCGAGGCGATCATTGGCTTTGACGGAGGTTCCAGTATGGACTGCGCGAAAGCGGTGGGAGCTCGCGCCTCGAAGCCGAGACAGTCTCTGGAAAAGATGAAGGGCATTCTTCATGTGCATGCCCGGCTGCCGCTGCTGATTGCGGTGCCGACGACCGCGGGTACCGGGTCGGAGACGACACTGGCGTGCGTGATTGTGGACGCTGATACGCGGCATAAATATGTAATCAACGATTTCTGCCTGATTCCGCGCTATGCTGTGCTGGATCCGAATGTGACCTTAAGTCTGCCGCCCTTCGTCACCGCGACGACCGGGATGGACGCGCTGACGCATGCGGTCGAGGCCTATATAGGCAATACGACGACACACGGCACCCGGAAAAACGCGGAGCAGGCTGTGAAACTGATTTTTGAAAACCTGGATGAAGCGTACACAAATGGAAAGAATTTAAAGGCAAGAAGGAACATGCTCCAGGCTTCCTATTACGCGGGCTGTGCGTTTACGAAATCCTATGTGGGTTACGTCCACGCAGTTGCGCATTCTCTGGGTGGGCAGTATAATGTGCCGCATGGACTGGCAAATGCGATATTGCTGCCGTTTGTCCTGGAAGAGTATGGTTCCTGCATTTACCCGAAGCTCGCCAGACTGGCTTCCGCCGCCGGATTAGCCTGCGGGACGGGGACGGCTTCCGGGGCTGCACATTCTGAAGAGGAGGCGGCGAAAGCATTTATTGAAGCGATAAAAGATATGAAGAAACGGTTTGGCATCGGAGATACGGTGCCGGAGATCTGGAAAGAGGATATTCCGAAGATGGCGCGCTACGCGGACAAGGAGGCGAATCCGCTTTACCCGGTGCCGGTGCTGATGGACGCGAAGGAGCTGGAGAAATTTTATTATAAAGTGATGCCGTAATCGCTTTTAACAACGTTAAATGATTAAGCATGGATTGAGACAATGAAGGGAGCGATAGAATGACCGAAACAGAGATTCAGGGAATTGTACAAAAGCAGCGCACGTATTTTGCTTCCGGGGCGACGCTGGACGTGGAGCATCGGCTGAATGCGATCGGACGCCTGAAAAGCTGCATCAGAAAGTATGAGAAGGAGATCACCGAGGCGCTGAAAAAAGATCTTGGAAAGAGCCCGTCCGAGAGCTATATGTGCGAGACCGGGCTGACCTTAAGCGAGATCAGCTATATGCAGAAACATACCAGAGCGTTTGCCCGGGATAAAACGGTGTGGACGCCGCTGGCGCAGTTCTGTTCACACAGCTTTACCAAACCATCTCCCTACGGAGTGGTGTTGATTATGAGTCCGTGGAATTATCCGTTTATGCTCACGCTGGAGCCGCTCGTGGACGCGCTTGCGGCGGGCAATACGGCGATCCTCAAGCCGAGCGCCTATTCGCCGCACACAAGCGACCTGATTGCGAAGCTGATCCGGGAGTGCTTTGATGAATCCTATGTGGCGGTGGTCACCGGCGGACGCGAGGAGAATCAGTATCTGCTCCAGGAGCATTTTGACTATATTTTCTTTACCGGCAGCAAATCCGTAGGCCGCGAGGTCATGCGCCGCGCGGCGGATCATCTGACTCCGGTGACGCTCGAGCTGGGAGGCAAAAGCCCCTGTATCGTGGATCGTACCGCGAATCTGAAGCTCGCCGCAAAGCGGATTGTATTTGGAAAATACCTGAACTGCGGACAGACCTGCGTGGCGCCGGACTATGTTTACTGCGATCCGGCTATCAAGGACGAGCTGATCGCGCAGATTCGGCTGCAGATCCGCAGACAGTTCGGGAAGCAGCCGCTGCAGAATGAGGATTATGGAAAAATCATTAACCGGAAGCATTTCGACCGGATCCGGGGACTGATTGACGATACAGTCGCGCCGGTGAAGGATCAACCGGAGAAGGACGCCGGGCTGACGGACGGCAGTACCTCCAATACCGGCGAGCAATCAATTGCCGGCAGCATCCCGGGTACTGGCGAACAGAGGAAAGCGGACATCCATTCGGCTGCCTGCAGCCGAACAGAAGCCGGGCGCAGCCGGATCGTGGCCGGCGGCCGGTCGAACGCGGATACTCTGCAGATCGAGCCTACTGTGATCGACGGCGTCACGTTTGAGGATCCGATCATGCAGGAGGAAATCTTCGACCCGGTGCTGCCGATCCTCACCTACGAATCCCTGGATCAGGCCGTCGCGAAGATCAACCAGATGGAGCATCCGCTGGCTCTGTATTTGTTTACTCGCAGCAAGGGCGCGGCCCGGATGGTCATGTCCAGATGTGGCTTCGGCGGGGGCTGTATCAACGATACGGTCATCCATCTGGCGACGAGCGAGATGGGATTTGGCGGCTTCGGTGAGAGCGGGATGGGGTCCTACCATGGCAAAAAGGGTTTTGACACGTTTTCTCATTCGAAGAGCATCGTGGACAAAAAGCTCTGGCTTGATCTGCCGATGCGCTATCAGCCATATAAAAAAGCGTATGACAGATTGATACGGATGTTTCTGAGATGAAATGAAACGGGCCAAAGAGCGTGGGGCGGATGCGGCTTCGGCCGCAAAACACCTTGCCCGGCCCTGCGCAGCATCTTGTACAATATGGCAAAATTTTGGTTCCGGTTTATCCGGGGTGGGCAGAATATAACAGGTCTTAAACCGCCTGTTACAAAAAATATAGAAGGAGCTGGAATGAAGACCATGAGCGAAAAGAACGCAAAATACCAGATTGACACGGATGAGAACAGAGCTTTTTTGGAGAAGATCCGCGAAGGGCTCCTGAAGTTCGGGCATCAGTTCCCATCGCCGGGAGGCGGCTCTTATTACCTGGGAGATGACGGTACACCGTGGAAGGACCGCCCGAGGGAGACCTGGATCACCAGCCGTATGGCGCATGTCTACAGCCTGGGGACATTCCTGGGCCATGAGGGCAGCGAGGCTCTGGTTGACGCGGCTCTGAATGGCCTGATGGGAGAGCTGCATGATGCAAAAAACAGCGGATGGTACGCGGGGCTGAAGGCAGACGGACAGATCCTGCCGGATAAGCAGTGCTATGCGCATGCATTTGTGATTCTGGCGGCGTCTTCCGCGACTCTGGCGGGCAGGCCTGGCGCAAAGGAGCTGCTGAAGGAGGCTTTGATTTTTTACGACTCCTATTTCTGGAATGAGGAGGAAGGGCTTTCCTGCGACACGTGGAACACGGAACTGACGGTTCTTGACGATTACCGCGGACTGAACGCGAATATGCACACGGTTGAGGCATTTCTTGCGGCGGCGGATGTGATTCCGAATGACGAATACCGAGTGAGAGCGGAGCGTATCATTGACCATGTGCTTGGATGGGCGTCCGAAAATGACTGGCGGATTCCGGAGCATTTCAGTAAGGACTGGATCCCGGACCTGGAGTGCAACAAGGACCGCCCGGACGATCAGTTCAAGCCTTACGGCGCGACGCCCGGCCACGGCATCGAGTGGGCGCGGCTGGTCACGCAGTGGGCACTTTCTGTACCGGCCTTCGAAGAGCGCACTGGTGTGGTCGGAGAGAGTCACAGGCAGCCGGCAAAATACATTGAGGCGGCGGAAAAACTCTATAACCGCGCAGTATCAGACGCCTGGAATGCGGACGGGGCGCCCGGGATCGTATATACGACTGACTGGGAGGGGAAACCGGTGGTTCACGACCGGATGCACTGGACCCTGGCCGAGGCAATCAATACCTCCGCAGTGCTGTACCGTGCGACCGGCAAAGAAAAATATGCCGCTGACTACGCGCAGTTTCTGCAGTATCTGGATGAAAAGGTGCTCGACCCTGTGAACGGCTCCTGGTTCCACCAGCTTGACCGCGGTAATCAGGTAATCGGCACCGTGTGGCCCGGAAAACCGGACCTTTACCACGCGCTGCAGGCGACCCTGATCCCGTATTATGAGCCGTCCGTTTCCATCGCGCCTGCAGTGAAGAAGGGGCTGAGAAAATAAAAAAGCATCCCGGATTATTTATGCCCCACAGCTTTGCAGGGGACATGGCAGGGGATCTTATGAGTGCAGACACAGCAGCCGCATCAGTTCCGTATGAGGCTGCTGTGTGTTTTTTTCAAAAATATTGGTATATCGCTCATCTGAACTCCGGCCACGGAAGGCGGGATAGAGGAACCCAAATTCCGGGCTGCCCGCCTCGTAGTCTCCGGAAAGCGGACACAGGGCGCAGATCAGGTACTCATAAACCTCCTCGGAATCTTCTATCCACTCATGATCGGTTCCCTTCCGCGGGACGTCATAGCACCCGTGAAATGCAAGAAACGCATAGGAAGATCCCGGGTGATGCGCTTCGCCGATCGTTTCATACAGCACATCCAGAAGCGCGTCATTTTTCAGGCCGCATTCCTTTATTCCGTCCAGAAGCTGCCACAGACCTCCCGGCTTTCTGGCGTCTTTTGAAATCCGGTAATCCTTCAGATGGACATTTGTTTCAGAAAAGATCACATTCTTCGCGATCTGGAGATGCCTGCCTCGCTCCGGTGCGGAGAGCTTCAGAAAGTGTGTGTTGAAGGTGCCGTCTACATACCCTTCCTCGTCAAAATACGCGCCCGCGATCCGGCCAACGGAAGATCGTGTGAGCGTCATGCGCCGGGTCAGCTCGAGCATATCATTTCTGTCAATCATAGGGAACCTCCGCTGTAGAACTGGATTTGCTGCTCCTTTTTGTGCAGGTCTATTACGAAGATGTATGAATCAGGATGATTTATTCTTCATCCAGATGCTCTTCTCCCTGCGCGAGGATGGTGCGCACGTGATCGTCCGCGAGGGAATAAAAGACGGACTTCCCTTCACGCCGGCTTTTTACGAGACGGTTCGCCTTCAGGATGCGCAGCTGATGTGAGATTGCGGACTGGTTCATATTCAGAGCCGACGCGAGGTCGCAGACACAGACCTCGGCTTCAAACAGCACATACAGAATCCGGATGCGCGTGGAGTCGCCGAATACCTTGAACAGCTCGGCGAGGTCATAGAGCTTTGTCTCGTCCGGGAGCGTTTCGTCCACGATTTTCAGCAGATTTTCATGGACTTCAAATTCGTCACAGCCGCAGCAATCATTGACAGTTATTTTTTCTGACATACCTTACCTCCGTATACTATATTTTTGCAGATATGGTAAACAATGTCAACCGTTATACCCAACTTTTGATGTTTTTTGATGTTTTGCCGCGTAAATTTGGTCAGAGTGTGACCGGTAATGCTTTGCTGCAGTAAACCGGAATATTCGGCTGACCAGAAAAACTGGATCAGCCGGATATAATACATCAGAGTTTTTCTACAAACAGCGCCCGGATCGCGTTTAACACGGCGAGGATCATGACGCCGACATCTGCAAAGATGGCCATCCACATGTTGGCAATGCCGAACGCGCCCAGTATCAGGCAGACGGCCTTGACCCCGATCGCGAACCAGATATTCTGGTAAACAATGCGGATGCATTTGCGCGAGATGCGGATTGCTTTGGCTACTTTCAGCGGGTCGTCGTCCATCAGTACAATGTCGGCAGCCTCGATTGCAGCGTCAGAACCCATCGCGCCCATCGCGATCCCGATGTCCGCGCGGGAGAGTACCGGCGCGTCGTTGATGCCGTCGCCGACAAATGCCAGCTTTTCGGAATCGTTTTTACCGGACAGAAGCTCTTCGACCTTAGCTACCTTATCGGCCGGGAGCAGCTCGCTGTACACCTCGTCAAATCCAAGCCCGGCGGCTACCTGGTCTGCGACCCGTTTTGCGTCGCCGGTAAGCATGACTGTCTTTTTGACTCCGGAACGCTTTAAAGCCTGAATGGACTCTGCAGCGGTCGGCTTTATCAGATCGGAGATCAGAATGTGTCCGGCGTACGTGCCGTCAATCGCGATGTGTACGACGGTGCCAGCCTGGTGGCAGTCTTTATAAGTGACACCGAGACGCTCCATCAGCCTTGCATTTCCGGCTGCGATGAGGTGGCCATCCACCTTCGCGGTCACGCCGTTGCCGCTGATCTCTTCAATATCCGTGACGCGGGAACGGTCGATCGGTTTTCCGTAAGCCCGCTGCAGGCTTTTGCTGATCGGATGCGAGGAGGCGCTCTCCGCGAGAGCCGCGTATTCGAGCAGCAGGTCAGAATCTATTGTCCCATGATGTACGTCACTCACCTCGAACACACCCTGCGTCATGGTGCCGGTCTTGTCAAACACGACCGTTCTGGTCTGCGAGAGCGTTTCCAGATAATTGGAACCCTTGACGAGGACGCCTGCCTTGCTCGCACCGCCGATGCCGGCGAAAAAGCTTAAGGGGATGCTGATAACAAGGGCGCACGGGCAGCTGATGACCAGGAAGGTCAGGGCGCGGTAAATCCAGTCGCCCCACTCAGGAGAAAGACTCAGGAACAGCATCCGTACCAACGGCGGCAAAATTGCCAGCGCGACCGCGCCATAGCAGACCGCCGGGGTATAATACCGTGCAAACTTCGAGATAAAATTTTCTGATTTTGATTTCCTGGAGCTTGAATTCTCGACCAGCTCCAGAATTTTAGAAACAGTCGATTCGCCGAACTCTTTTGTCGTGCGTATCCGGATCAGGCCGGTCATATTGATACATCCGCTGATGATTTCATCGCCCACGCTCACGTCACGCGGCAGGCTCTCGCCGGTCAGGGCACTTGTGTTCAGCGCGGTTTTTCCTTCTATTATAATACCGTCGATGGGAACCTTCTCGCCAGGCTGTACGATGATCACAGAGCCGATCTCGACCTCGTCCGGGTCAACCTTTTCAAGCACCCCGTCCCGCTCCAGGTTTGCGTAATCCGGACGGATATCCATCAGATCACTGATATTCCTGCGGCTTTTGCCCACTGCGTAGCTCTGGAACAGCTCGCCGACCTGGTAGAAAAGCATGACTGCGACACCTTCACTGTAGTCGCCCAGGAGGATCGCGCCGAGCGTGGCGACGGCCATCAGGAAATTTTCGTCGAACACCTGCCTGTTCAGAATGCCCTTCCAGGCTTTTTTCAGGATATCATATCCGATCACGAGATAGGGGATCATAAACAGGCCGAACCGAAGATACCCGTCGACCGGCAGAACCGCCAGAAGAACCATCATGGCTGCCGCGGCAAGGATGCGGATCAGCATTTTTTTCTGTTTTTTATTCATTACGGATACCCCACAGCCTCATCAGAAAAAGATCTCGCAGTCGTCCTCTACCTTCTTACAGTTCTTTAAAACGACCGGCATCACGGCTTTGGGATCGGCCCCATCCTCAAATTCCACGATCATTTTGAGTGTCATGAAGCTGACAGTCGCATCCTTTACACCCGCTGTCTTTTTCGTGGCTTCTTCCATCTTGTTCGCGCAGTTTGCGCAGTCTACGTCGATTTTGTAGGTCTTTTTCATAGTCTTGTCCGCCTTTCTATTTTGGGGGATAAGCGGCATGCCGGGATGTCGCTTACAATTAATCTGAAGCGCAGAGATGGGCTGGCATTGCTCTGCATGAATCAATGAACATATGAACAATTATTCATATGATGAGACCATTATAGCACACAGTGAATGTTTGTCAATGGTTTTTTGCGTTATTTGCTTTTCAACGGGTTCTGTTTGATGCTATAATGGACAGGCAGTGCTGAACGTTTTTTGGCTCTGACATTACTATACTTGACGGGAGAAAACTATGATCAGAAGATTTGCTTTTGGCTCGCCGCTGGAGACGGGTTCGGTGGTTCACAAGCCGGGTCTCTTTGACGGGGAGCTGCTATATTTTAAAAAGGATGGAAATGTGCTGACGTTCCGGATGACCGAAGACGATATTGTATACGGGCTGGGCGAGAATGTGCGCGGTATCAATAAGCGTGGCTGGAGATATGTGAGCAACTGTACGGATGAGCCACATCACAATGAGGGAGTTGTGTCGCTGTACGGCGCACATAATTTCCTGCTCGTTGACGGATATGGGCACAGCCCGGTGGGGATTTTTGTGGATACTCCTTCCCAGGTTTTTTATGATGTCGGATATACGAGATCAGATATTCTGGAAATCCGCGCAGGCTGCGATGACATGGAAATTTATGAGATCGACGGGGAATCGCCGGGCGCGGTGGTAAAGGAGTTCCGCGAGATCATTGGGCAGCCGTATCTTCCGCCGAAGTGGGCGTTTGGCTATGGGCAGAGCCGATGGAGCTATTTTTCCTCGGATGAGGTGAGAGAGGTGGCGGCGAAGCTTCAGGAGAATCATATCCCGGTTGACAGTATTTATCTGGACATTGACTATATGGAGGGCTACAGGGATTTCACGATCAACAGGGAGAGGTTTCCGGATTTTGAGGAGCTGGTGAGCGAAATGCGGCGGCAGGGAATCCACCTTGTGCCGATTATTGACGGCGGCGTGAAGGTGGAGGAGGGATATGAGGTCTGCGAGGAGGGCGTAAAGAACGGGTATTTCTGCAAGGATGAGAACGGGGAGAATTTTACCGTGGGCGTCTGGCCGGGGCTTTGTTATTTTCCGGACATGCTCAATGAGGACGCCGCGCGCTGGTTCGGCCGTAAGTATCAGTTTTTGCTGGATAAGGGGATTGATGGTTTCTGGAATGACATGAATGAGCCGGCGATTTTTTACTCCGGACGGCGGCTTGCGCGGCTGTTTGAAAAAATGGCCGGAGCCGGCAGACGAACCGGCGCAGACAGCCCGAAGGAGTCGGACGGTCCGGTCATTGCAGGCGGGGCAGAGGAGCCTGACGATCCGGTTACTGCAGACAGCTCAAAGGAGCCGGACGGTCCGGGCACCACGGACAGTCCAAAGGAGCCGGACGGTCTGGTCACCACGGACAGTCCAAAAGAGCCGGAAAGCCCGGTTGCCGCAGACGGTCTGGGAAAACCGGCTGTCCTGATCGGCGAGAGAGATCTGAGGCCATCAGATATCGGCGCCTATTATGAGATTAAGACCATGGTCGAGCAGATGGAGAAAAATCCGGAAGACTATCAGAGCTTTTACCATAATTACCGGGGCAGGAGGGTTCGCCATGACAGGGTACACAATCTCTTTGGCTGCTATATGACGCGGGCGGCGCAGGAAGCGTTTGAGGAGCTCTCTCCGGAGCGCAGGATTCTGCTGTTTTCACGTTCCTCCTGTATCGGAATGCACCGTTATGGAGGGATCTGGATGGGGGATAACAGCTCCTGGTGGTCTCATCTCTTGATGAATCTGAAAATGCTGCCGTCTCTGAATATGTGCGGATTTCTCTATACGGGAGCGGATATCGGGGGATTTGGCTGTGACGCGACCGAGGATCTCCTTCTGCGGTGGCTGGCTCTGGGCATTTTTACTCCGCTGATGCGCAACCATTCCGCGCTTGGGACGCGCAGGCAGGAGCCTTATGCATTTGAACATACCGACGCTTTTGCAGGTATGATCGGGCTGCGCTACCGGCTGCTTCCTTATCTTTACAGTGAGTTCATGAAGGCAGCTCTCAGAGATGAAATGTACGCGGCTCCTCTCGGTTTTGTGTGGATCCGGGATGAGATCGCCCGGAGGGTGGAAGACCAGCTGATGATCGGCGGGAGCATCATGATCGCGCCGGTATGTGAGCAGAACGCGGCCGGGCGCGTCGTCTATCTTCCGGAAGAGATGAAGCTGGTGCGCTTTAAGGGAAGCGCTCTTACGGAGGAAAGCCCGCTTCCTGCCGGGCATCATTACATCCCGGTTGCTCTGGACGAGGTGGTGTTTTTTATTCGCAGGCATCATATCCTGCCTCTTTGCCCGGGCGGGGGCAATACGGAGAGGATGGACTGGGGCGGTCTTACCTGCCTGCATTTTGCGGATGCGGGGGATACGTACGAGCTGTACGAGGACGACGGGATCAGCCGGGAAGCTGCTCTGGAAGGCCATATAAGGATCCTGTCACCGAACCTGGATAAACCAGAATGAAAATGCTGTCGCCATGCGGGGACACGGAGGATACAAAGGGAAGTCTCTGCCGGCTATTGTAATAAAACACAAAAAAATGGTGAGCAGGTGCCGGAATTTGGAAGATAGTTAAAACTGTAACAAAAGAAGTGAATTTTCCGTGGACTTTCCTTGACAGATTCGAATTTGTATTATATAAATAGTGATGGAATTTGGTTGCTGTTCGATTGTAAATATATAGATATATGTTATATAATTTACGGTTGAGGCAATTCAAAATTACAACTGTTCAGGCAAGAATACAGCAGAATATGAAAGAAAGAGGTAGAGAGCAATATGGCATGTGTTGATTTGACAAAGTATGGTATCAACGGAGTTACTGAGATTGTACACAATCCTTCCTATGAGTTCCTTTTTGAGGAGGAGATGAAGCCGGAGCTGACCGGGTATGACAAGGGACAGCTTTCCGAGCTTGACGCGGTGAACGTTATGACAGGTATTTACACCGGCCGTTCCCCGAAAGACAAATATATCGTTATGGATGAGAACTCGAAGGACACCGTATGGTGGACGACCGAGGGTTATAAGAATGACAACCATCCGATGAGCGAAGAGACCTGGGCAGCGGTAAAGAAGATGGCTCAGGAGCAGCTTTCCGGAAAAAGACTGTTTGTCGTTGACGCATACTGCGGCGCAAACAAGGATACTCGCATGGCGATCCGTTTCATGATGGAGGTGGCATGGCAGGCTCACTTTGTTGAGAATATGTTCATCAAGCCGTCTGCAGAGGAGCTTGAGACATTCGAGCCGGATTTCGTGGTTTATACCGCATCCAAGGCAAAGGTTGACAATTACAAGGAGCTGGGTCTGAATTCCGAGACCTGCGTAGCGTTCAACATCACGAGCCGTGAGCAGGTCATCCTGAATACCTGGTACGGCGGCGAGATGAAGAAGGGTATGTTCTCCATGATGAACTACTATCTGCCGCTGAAGGGCATCGCTTCCATGCACTGCTCCGCGAATACCGATATGAACGGCGAGAATACCGCGATCTTCTTCGGCCTTTCCGGTACAGGCAAGACCACCCTTTCTACCGATCCGAAGCGTCTGCTGATCGGCGATGATGAGCACGGCTGGGATGACAACGGCGTGTTCAACTTTGAGGGCGGCTGCTACGCGAAGGTGATCAACCTCGACAAGGATTCTGAGCCGGACATCTACAACGCGATCAAGAGAAATGCACTTCTCGAGAACGTGACCCTGGATGAGAATGGCAAGATCGATTTCGCTGACAAGAGCGTGACCGAGAATACCCGTGTATCCTATCCGATCGACCATATTGAGAAGATTGTACGCCCGGTATCCTCCGCACCGGCTGCAAAGCAGGTCATCTTCCTGTCCGCAGACGCGTTTGGCGTACTTCCGCCGGTATCCATTCTGACTCCGGAGCAGACACAGTATTACTTCCTGTCCGGTTTCACAGCAAAGCTGGCTGGTACCGAGCGCGGCATCACAGAGCCGACCCCGACCTTCTCGGCATGCTTCGGCCAGGCGTTCCTGGAACTGCATCCGACCAAGTACGCGGAGGAACTGGTAAAGAGAATGGAGCAGAGCGGCGCGAAGGCTTATCTGGTAAATACCGGATGGAACGGCACCGGCAAGCGTATCTCCATTAAGGATACCCGCGGCATCATCGATGCAATCCTGGATGGCTCCATCCTGAACGCGCCGACCAAGAAGATCCCGTACTTTGATTTCGAAGTACCGACCGAGCTTCCGGGTGTAGATCCGGCAAT
This sequence comes from Lachnospiraceae bacterium, assembly GCA_021203145.1. Lineage (GTDB taxonomy): Bacteria > Bacillota > Clostridia > Lachnospirales > Lachnospiraceae > Choladousia. The sequence goes on from JAJQBS010000019.1 coordinate 12,172, forward strand.
CCTCGACCCGCGTGACACCTATGCAAACGCTTCCGAGTGGGAAGAGAAGGCAAAGGATCTGGCAGGCCGCTTCGTGAAGAACTTCGACAAGTATACGACCAACGAGGCCGGCAAGGCACTCGTAGCCGCAGGCCCGCAGCTGTAATTAATTAATCGATTTCAGTGAATCCGGGTTTCTGCGAAAAGGCAGGAGTGGCAGTACTGATAATTTGAATTAGTTTAGAAACGGAAAGAGCGTTCATATAATATGAACGCTCTTTTAAGTTTGAAATCAAATAAATATTACTTTTCAAAAACAGAAAGAAATGGCATACTAATTATGTTGCCTCCCTTCTATACTGGTAACAGAAGGGAGGTGAGAGCATGTATACCGTACTATCTTTTCTGATTTCTATCACTGCTAATATTGTGTCGATGTACATAGGCAGATGGATTGACAGAAACAATGGCCGAAGATGATGATTCGGACGGAACATGTTCGTATTCGCAATGTGAGTATGGACAAAAACCTCGCCGATAAGGAGGGAGAAAAGTTTTTACTTCAATAGATTTCAATCTAAAGTCTTTCATTTCGCCTCAGCAGTTTCTCACAGATTGTCTTCCTCCGGATTCCCCTCTGTTGTGTAGATCTGGCGCTTTCTGGCCATTTCATCGCTTTCGAGATACTCATCGTAGGTCGTGATCTTGTCGATCAGCCTGCCATTCGGCAGGATCTCCATGATCCGGTTCGCGGTCGTCTGCACGATCTGGTGGTCGCGGGAGGAGAAAAGAATCACGCCAGGGAATTTCATCATGCCGTTGTTGAGGGCGGTGATGGACTCCATATCCAGATGATTGGTCGGCTCGTCGAAAATCAGGACGTTGGAGCCGGAGATCATCATCTTGGAGAGCATGCAGCGCACGCGTTCGCCACCGGAGAGCACCTTCATTTTTTTCACGCCGTCGTCGCCGGCGAAAAGCATTCTGCCGAGGAAGCCGCGCACGTAGGTGGCGTCCTTGATCTCGGAGTAGCCGGTGAGCCACTCTACAATGGTCAGGTCATTGTCAAATTCTTTCGAGCTGTCCTTCGGGAAGTAGGCCTGTGTGGTGGTCACGCCCCATTTGAAGGTGCCTTCGTCCGGCTCGATTTCGCCCATGAGAATCTGGAAAAATGTCGTCTTGGCGAGCTCGTTGCTGCCGACAAACGCGACCTTGTCGTCATGCCCCAGGGTGAAGGTCAGGTCGTCAAGAATCTTTACGCCGTCGATGGTCTTGGAGAGGTTCTGCACCATGAGCACCTCATTGCCGATCTCGCGGTTCGGGCGAAAATCAATATATGGATATTTGCGGCTCGAAGGCTTGATCTCATCGAGCTGGATTTTTTCGAGCGCGCGCTTCCTGGAAGTCGCCTGTTTGGATTTGGAGGCGTTTGCGGAGAAGCGGGAGATGAACTCCTGCAGTTCTTTGATTTTTTCCTCTTTTTTGCGGTTGGCTTCCTTCATCTGGCGGATCAGAAGCTGGCTGGACTCATACCAGAAATCATAGTTTCCGGCGTACAGCTGAATCTTGCCATAGTCAATGTCGGCGATCTGCGTGCAGACCTTATTCAGAAAATAGCGGTCGTGGGAGACCACGATGACGATGTTGTCAAAGTTGATCAGAAACTCCTCCAGCCAGGCGATCGCATCCAGATCCAGGTGGTTCGTCGGCTCGTCCAGAAGCAGGATATCCGGATTGCCGAACAGCGCACGCGCCAGGAGGACTTTGACTTTTTCGTTGCCGTTCAGATCCTTCATCAGATTGTAATGGAGATCGGTGTCAATGCCGAGCCCATTCAGGAGCGTGGCCGCGTCTGACTCTGCTTCCCAGCCGTTCATCTCGGCAAACTCGCCCTCCAGCTCACTGGCACGGATGCCGTCCTCATCGGAAAAATCCTCCTTCATGTAGATGGCGTCTTTCTCCTTCATAATGTCATACAGACGCTGGTTCCCCATAATTACCGTATCAAGCACCGGGAATTCGTCGTATTTAAAATGATCCTGCTCCAGTACGGACAGGCGCTGCCCCGGGGTCATGGACACATCCCCCTTTGTGGTCTCCAGCTGTCCGGAGAGAATCCTCAGAAACGTTGACTTTCCGGCGCCGTTCGCTCCGATCAGCCCATAGCAGTTGCCCTCGGTAAATTTGATATTGACATCCTCGAACAGAGCCTTCTTGCCGATCCGAAGAGTTACATTGTTTGCACTGATCATAATAAAATCTCCATATTGTAGAAATAACGCAGGTTTCTCTGCTTCACGATGGGGCTTTTCCCTGTAAAATATATGTTTTCATACGTACCTCGCAGTAAGTGCGAAGTACGATCCTGAACAGTTACGATTATACACAAATATGCTGGTTTTTCAAGGGGATTTTTCACTTTGCGTTTTTACATATAAGACTACTTGGGAGATCGTTTACAGGGTTTTTCGCTCCAGACTTTTGCCAGGGAACTTTTCACCTGGCATTTTTACTTTACAAGAGAGAAATCCTTTTGTATAATGACAACGGTTGACAAATAATCAGAAGCACCTTTGGCGGCGGCATTTCATACTATAATCTGGAAGCTGTATGAATGAGGAAGGTATGGAGAATGCTATGACGAAGGTGATTTTAGACGCCGGGCACGGCGGCTACGAGCCGGGCGCGGTATATGAAGGGCGCAATGAGAAGGATGACACTCTGCGGCTGACTCTGGCGGTTGGAGATATTCTGGAAGAAAATGGCGTGGAAGTGGCCTATACCCGGACGGAGGACGTGTATGATTCTCCGCTTCAGAAAGCGCAGATTGCGAATGAGCAGGGCGGGGATTTTTTCATTTCTATTCACAGAAACTCCAGTCCCCGGGATAATCAGTATTCAGGCGTAGAGACGCTGGTTTATGACCTTTCCGGAGATAAGGCTGCGCTCGCGGAGGCGATCAATGCCGAGCTGGCTGAGGTCGGATTCCGTGATCTCGGAGTAAAGGAGCGTCCGGATCTGATCGTGCTGAAACGGACCGAGATGCCCGCGGTGCTGGTGGAGGTCGGGTTTCTGAACACGGACGCGGATAATGAACTGTTTGACCGTGAGTTTGCCGCCATTGCGGAGGCAATCGCGGGGGGAGTTTTAAGCACCCTGGAAGAGGCAGGAAAAAACAGCCCGGACTCCGGCGCGGGAAGCCCCGGCTCTGGAAAGCTCTACCGGGTACAGACAGGCGCTTACCGCAACCGTGCCTATGCGGAAGATCTGCTCTATCGATTGCAGCAGCAGAATTATCCGGCGTTTCTTCTCTACGAGGATGGCCTCTACAAGGTGCAGGTGGGCGCGTTCGCGCAGCTGGATAATGCGGTGCAGATGGAGGCTGCCCTGCGCCGGGCGGGATACTCGACGTTTCTTACGACGTAGCTGTGCGGGAAAAGGAAAACCTGTGAAACAATGAAATGCCTGGACGCCCGGGAAATTGGCGGGTGTACCGGCAGGACAGATGAAAAGAAACCTTTGGGACAGTGAGAATCATGGATTCAGAAGATAAAGCTGCAGAGCTGTCAGATAAGATACCGGCTCTTCTGACGGCCTGGTTTGATGAAAACGCGCGTGTGCTTCCATGGCGGGAAGACCCTTTGCCCTATCATGTCTGGGTCTCAGAGATCATGCTGCAGCAGACCAGAGTGGAGGCGGTAAAGCCCTATTATGCGCGGTTTATGAAGGCACTCCCGGACATCCGCGCTCTTGCGGCCTGCCCGGAGGATCGGCTGCTGAAGCTCTGGGAAGGACTGGGGTATTACAACCGAGTCCGGAATATGCAGAAAGCGGCCCGTCTTGTCGTGGAAAAATATGGCGGACAGCTTCCCAGGCAATATGAGAAGCTGCTTGCCCTTCCCGGGATAGGCAGCTATACGGCGGGGGCGATCGCTTCCATTGCGTACGGTCAGGCTGTGCCCGCGGTGGATGGAAATGTGCTGCGTGTGGTCAGCCGTCTTACGGAAAACGAGGATGATATTTCGAAACAGTCCGTGAAAAAAGAGGTGGAAGAGGCACTTAAGCGTGTGATGTCGCGGGACTGCCCCGGCACGTTTAACCAGGCGCTGATGGAGCTGGGGGCTCTTGTCTGTGTGCCGAATGGTCCGCCCGCATGTGAGCGGTGTCCGCTGCGCTGCTTTTGCCGCGCCTGCCAGGATGGACGGCAGACGGATTTTCCGGTGAAGGCCGGGAAAAAGCCGCGCCGCATCGAGGAGTGCACAGTTCTGGTGATCCGCGACAGGACGCATGCCGCTATTTGCCGCCGGGCGCCGCAGGGACTGCTGGCCGGGCTTTACGAGCTGCCTTCCCGGGAGGGCCGCCTGACGCGGGATGAGGCGCTTTCCTGCGTTGCCGGGGATGGATTTTCACCCATCCGGATCAGGCCTCTCGCGGAGGCGAAACATGTTTTCAGTCATGTAGAGTGGCATATGACGGGCTATCTGGTGGTTGTGGAGAATTGTGATGCGCCCTGTCAGGCCGGAGGAAACGGCAGCGCTGCGGACGCATCCCACATGTCCCGGAAAAACGGCAGCGTTGCGGCCACATCCCGGAAGAATGGCAGTGTTGCGGCCGTATCCCGGAAGGACGGCGGCGTTCCGGACATACTCTTTCTCGAACCGGAGCGGATCCGGAGGGATTACCCGATACCGAGCGCATTTGCGGCGTATCGGCAATATCTTTTCTGCGCATATGACAGCCTGGACGCCATCGTATAACAGAGTCTGATTCATAAATAAAACAAAAGAGGGAAACAGAGGGAAACCGTTATGAAGATTTTGACAGTAGCCATCCCGTGCTACAATTCCGAAGAGTACATGGAAAAATGTATCAAATCCATCCTCCCGGTCGGGAATGAGGTGGAGATATTGATTGTGGACGATGGGTCCGCTAAGGATCATACCGCGGAGATCGCGGATCGGTATGCTGCAAAATATCCGGACATCATCCGCGCCATCCATCAGGAAAATGCCGGTCACGGAGGTGCGGTGAACACCGGGGTACGCAATGCGTCAGGCCTCTATTACAAGGTTGTGGACAGCGACGACTGGGTAAACACAAAAAATCTCGCGAGAATTGTGAACTTCATGCGGGAGCTTGAAGCGGAAGGCGGCGTGGACATGCTGCTCGCGAATTTTGTCTACGACAAGGCGGGCGCGCGGCACAAAAGGCTGATGCGCTTCAACCGGATCTTTTCTACGGATCAGATTTTTTCCTGGGACGATATGGGGCATATGCCTCAGACAAAATACATTCTGATGCACAATGTCTTTTACCGCACACAGATGCTGCGGGAATCCGGCATGGAGCTGCCGGAGCATACCTTTTATGTGGATAATATTTTCGCGTTCCAGCCGCTTCTGCAGGTGGAAAAGCTCTATTACATGGATGTGAATCTGTACCATTATTTTATCGGCAGGGAAGACCAGTCGGTGAATGAAAAGGTGATGATCAGCCGGATTGACCAGCAGATTCGCGTGAATAAAATCATGATCGACGTGATGGCCGGGGAAGACTTCTCAGACAAGAGCCCGAAGCTGAAAAAATATATGCTGAATTATCTCTCGAAGATTATGACGGTGACGTCCATTATGCTGATCCTTTCGGGCACGGAGGAAGCACTTGCAAAGAAGGAGGATATCTGGAATTATCTCAGAGAAAAGGATGAGAAAGACTATTCCTCGCTCCGGCATAATATTTTCGGCGTTTTCATGAACCTGCCCGGGAAGGCCGGGCGGAAGATCTCCGTCGGCGCGTATAAGCTGGCGCAGAAGCTTGTTGGATTCAATTAAAAAGCCGGCGTGGGCATTCCACGCCGAAGGAGAGGGGAGAAGGGCGTTCCCTTATCCGATTTTTTTCTTCCGTGAGGTGTGGTATTTTTCATCGCAGTACAGGCAGCGGTAAATTTCCTCCTCCGGATCGGCGAGATAGAAGATATGCTCCAGCTCCTGTTCGATGGAGGTGATGCAGCGCGGGTTGCGGCACTTGATGATATTGATCAGGCGTTCCGGCAGCTCCACCCTTTTTTTCTCGACGATTTTTCCGTCCTGGATGATATTGACCGTGATCCGGTGGTCGATATACCCCAGCACATTCAGATCCAGGTCGTCGATCGGGCATTCGACCTTGATGATGTCCTTTTTGCCCATCTTATTGCTGTGCGCGTTTTTGATGATCGCGACAGAGCAGTCCATACGGTCCAGCTTCAGATACCGGTAGAGATCCATGCTCTTTCCGGCCTCGATGTGGTCGAGCACAACTCCTTCATTTAAACCTCCGATGCTTAACATACCTCTACCTCCAACAGTGTGAGAATCAGCGCCATCCGGACATATACGCCGTACTGGGCCTGTTTAAAGTAAACGGCGCGCGGGTCGTCGTCGACCTCCGTGGAGATCTCGTTGACACGCGGCAATGGGTGCAGCACGAGCATGTCCTCCCGGGCAAGCTGCATTTTTTCCCGGTCCAGGATGTAAAAATCCTTCATGCGGATGTAATCCTCCTCGTTAAAGAAACGCTCTCTCTGGACGCGCGTCATGTAGAGCAGATCGAGCTCCCCGATCGCGTCCTCCAGTCGGACCTCCTCGCGGAAAACCTGGTTGTTTTTGCGAAGCACGCCGTCCCGGATGCTGTCCGGCAGTCTCAGCTCTTCCGGGGAAATCAGCACGAACCGGATATTCGGATAGCGGATCAGCGCCTGGATCAGCGAGTGAACCGTGCGGCCGAATTTGAGATCGCCGCACAGGCCGATCGTGAAATCGCCCAGCCGCCCTTTGAGGGAGCGGATGGTCAGAAGGTCGGTCAGCGTCTGGGTCGGGTGCTGATGGCCGCCGTCGCCGGCGTTGATGACCGGGATGGAGGACTTCATGGCCGCGACAAGCGGGGCGCCCTCCTTCGGGTGACGCATCGCGCAGATGTCCGCATAGCAGGAAATGACGCGTATGGTGTCTGAAACGCTCTCACCCTTGGCGGCGGAGCTGGAATCGGCCGAAGAAAAACCAAGTACGCTTCCGCCCAGATTCAACATGGCAGCTTCGAAACTGAGGCGGGTACGTGTACTTGGTTCATAAAATAAAGTGGCTAATTTTTTCCCCTCGCAGGAATGGGCGTATCGGGAAGGGTGGGCCTCGATATCATTGGCGAGATCGAGGAGCTGATCCAGCTCTTCCACAGACAAATCCAAAGGGTTCATCAGGTGTCTCATGGGTTCCTCCTTCTGAATTGCTACTATCATTTTACACTGTCTTTACAACCGGAGCTATCTTACTCTATCAGCGGAGAAATTTCAAGAGGAATTTTTATGGAAAACGATTTTCTGTCGTTGACTTCCTGTCCGTTTTTAGGTATGATAGGGAAGATCAAAGAGGAAAACCGGAAACCGTGCGGATTATCCGGGTATAGAGGTTATGATAAAGAGCTGGCAAAGGCGGCCATGTCCGCAGGGATATGTGCGGATCGCATTTGCCTGTTTTGGCGTTTGCTATATGTGAAGCGGCAGATGCCGCTTTATACTGTACAGGGATGGGAGCCTCCCTGTCTGATTTAGAAAAGCTGTTGGGCGGTGTTGATAGATGGAAGAAACAGATCGGGTCATTTTTACAAAGGAAGAATTCTCGGAGCGTGTGCGCGTTTCGCCTGTCGTGGAGTCTGACCTGAAGCAGATTATTACGGACCGGATGGAGCAGTGCGGCCTGTATTTCCGCGTCTTTTCACGTGTAAAGACAGCGGATTCCATGGCACGCAAGTTCGAGCAGAAGGAGTACGGCGGCGACCGGTTTTTGCAGGATCTGGTCGGTGTGCGGGTAAATCTCTACTTTGACGATGACGTGGAGATCTGCCGGCATATTATGGAGCAGACGTTCGAGGTGCTGGAGTGGTCCACCTCGGAGCGAAGTGACGATGAATTTAAGCCGACAAAGCTCAATGGCGTGTTTCGGCTCCCGGAATATTTAAAGGATGAGATTTCGACGGACACCTGGGAAATGTGTATCGATGACACCTTCGAGATTCAGATCAAGACGATGTTTTTTGAGGGCTGGCACGAGATTGAGCACGACATGCGCTACAAGGGCGAAGAGCTCTGGAGAAATTATCAGGGCTTTTCCCGCTACCTGAACAGCATTCTGGCGACGCTGGAGCTCTGTGACAAATCGATGGTGACGCTGTTTGAGGATCTGGGACATACCCTTTATAAGGCCGGGCGCTGGAGCGATATGATAAAGAGCCATTTTCGTGTAAAGATGAGCGATGCCCCGCTGTACCCGGAGGTGGCCCAGCTGCTGGACGACGATACGGAGAAAGGCGACAAGCTGGCGAAGAAGCTTTATAAGACAAAGCGGGTGGTGCTTATTGACCAGCTGCTAAAGCGCAGCCGCCGGGTGCCGATCAATGTCAATACGATTATCGCGCTGCTCAATGACGGCGTCTTTCATGACAGCCGCCTGACCGCGATTTTCCGGAAGCATGACGTCTACAATGACGGCCGCGAGGAGAGCCTGGCTGAGTCCCGCCATTACGAGCTGCGTCCGCTGACGCGGCAGACGGTATTCCAGATGCGCACCCAGGTGGACGGCAGCCGGCTGAGGGGAAGGACGGAGGATGACGGCGATGGAGTATCCTCCGATGAGATTTTCGACGCCTGCGTGGAGCAGATTTATGACTGGATTGTAAAAAAATACGGTCAGCTGTTCAAAAATATGCCGCAGAAGCCATCGACTTACCATGCGGATATTCTGGCCTATCATGTGGCGGTCAATCTGGACCGGGCCGGAGGGCGGATGAATATGCATGTGCGGCACATGGGCCCGGAAGTAGGAGGACGCATCTGGTATTCTGAAGCAGCCCTTTCAGTCGATGAGGCCGGGAAGGTCTGGCTTTGTGTGTCGAACGGATACGCGCAGGCGAGAAAGGACGACCGCCCGGTACACGAGGGAGCGGGTATTTTTTTCAGCTATCCGGGATACTATAAAACGATCGTGGACACGGTCGGTATTTTTAATGGCCTGCCCTGCTCGAACCGCCGCAGGATTATCCGCTCCGAAGATATTCAGGAGCTGGAGGGTGTTCTGGAGGATGCAGACAGGAATTTCCCGATCGTTATCATTATCTCCCATGAGGATGAGGACGGGATGATGGATGAGGACTGGCTCGGGCAGTTCCGCGTCTCGGATTTTACACGGACGGTCTGCCGTTACGCCCATGTGCTGACCTGCTATGAGGAGGTCGGACGGCAGCTGCTGGCGCGGCTCCGGGATAATCCTGCCTTTACATCGTCGGAGGGCAGTTCTTTCAGTGCGGCGGATTTTCCGAGACTTTATATTTTCTGGCCGGGCGGGGACGTTGATGATTTCGGCCCCGAGGATGTGGAAAACTGCAGCTTCGGGCGGCATCTGGAGGCGCGCAGCGACGCCCGCACCTACGATATCGTGCGGGGCGGCCAGGCGCTCTACCACAGGGTAGTGACGGATCTGCGGGACTGGAATGTGTCCGCGAAAATGTGGGACGGATTCAAGCTGGAGATTCTGACGGAGATTCCAACGTGATCTGCTTTTTAAGCCAGGTTTCCGGTCTGCCTGCCGGATCAGGGATCTGGAATGGAAATTCGAATGATATGCAGTTTAACGGAAAGCAGAGAACAGGAGAGAATTTATCATGAATACAATTGCAGAAGAAATAGAAAAGCGGCGCACATTCGCCATCATATCCCACCCGGATGCGGGCAAGACGACACTGACGGAGAAATTCCTGCTATACGGCGGCGCAATCAATCTCGCCGGATCCGTAAAGGGCAAGGCGACCATGCGCCATGCGGTCTCGGACTGGATGGAGATCGAAAAGGAAAGAGGAATCTCGGTGACCTCATCGGTGCTGCAGTTCAATTACGGCGGCTTTTGCATCAATATTCTGGATACGCCGGGACACCAGGATTTTTCAGAGGATACCTACCGCACCCTGATGGCGGCGGATTCCGCGGTGATGGTGATCGATGCATCCAAGGGTGTGGAAGCGCAGACGCGGAAGCTGTTCAAGGTCTGCGTGATGCGGCACATTCCGATTTTTACCTTTATTAATAAGCTTGACCGCGACGCAAATGATACATTTGAGCTGCTTGATGATATTGAAAAAGAGCTGGGGATCGCGACCTGCCCGATCAACTGGCCGATCGGCTCCGGAAAAAATTTTAAAGGCGTATATGAGCGGGAAAGCCGCCAGGTGCTGACATTTACAGATACACAGAAGGGGACGAAGGCCGGAGTTGCGACGCGGATTGATGTGGACGCGCCTGAGCTGGAGGAATTCATCGGCGCCGAAAATAAGGAGAAGCTTCTCGAGGAGATAGAGCTTCTCGACGGGGCTTCTGCAGAGTTTGACCAGGATCTGGTCAGCGCGGGAGAGCTTTCACCGGTATTTTTCGGATCCGCGCTGACAAATTTCGGCGTGGAGACCTTTCTGAAGCATTTTCTGCGGATGACGACCCCGCCGCTGCCGCGAAAAGCGGACTGCGGCATCATAGACCCGGTAAAAGAGGATTTTTCCGCATTTGTGTTTAAAATTCAGGCGAATATGAACAAGGCGCACCGGGATCGGGTAGCGTTCATGCGGATCTGTTCCGGGAAATTTGACGCCGGGATGGAGGTTTATCATGTGCAGGGAGACCGGACACAGCGGCTCTCGCAGCCGCAGCAGATGATGGCGCAGGAGCGTCATGTCGTGCAGGAGGCCTACGCCGGGGACATCATCGGCGTTTTCGACCCGGGCATTTTTTCCATCGGCGACACGATCTGCATGCCGGGGAAAAAGTTTGCCTATGAGGGCATCCCGACCTTCGCGCCCGAGCATTTCGCCCGCGTGCGGCAGATCGACACGATGAAACGCAAGCAGTTTGTCAAGGGAGTCACACAGATTGCCCAGGAGGGCGCGATCCAGATATTTCAGGAATCCAGCTCCGGTATGGAGGAGATCATCGTCGGGGTCGTCGGCGTCCTCCAGTTCGACGTGCTGAAATACCGCCTGGAGAATGAATACAACGTGGACATCCGCCTGGAAGCCCTTCCCTATGAGTACATTCGCTGGATTGAAAACGAGGAGATTGACCTGGAGCACCTGGTCGGAACCTCGGACATGAAGAAAATCCGCGATCTCAAAGGACGCCCGCTGCTTTTGTTTGTCAACAGCTGGTCGGTCGGAATGGTGATGGAGAGGAATCAGGGGCTGGTTCTTTCGGAGTTTGGGCGTTAAAATTCTGCCTTGCAAAAAGCAATCAGAAAACCGTTGACAGATGATTGTCTGACATTTATAACATAATTATGCAAAAACAGGAGGTTGTTTTATGGAAAACGCAGAGGTTCATACGTATAAATTGGAAAATGACGAGCAATTCGGGGAGGTCCGCATCGCGGACGAGGTAGTGGCGATCATCGCTGGGCTTGCGGCTTCAGAGGTGGAAGGCGTCGCCTCCATGGCGGGCAATGTGACGCGCGACCTGATTAATAAGCTCAGCTTTAAGAGCCTTTCGAAGGGTGTGCGCATCACGGTAGAGGATCAGACGGTGACCGTGGCGCTCGCGATCAATATCCGCTATGGCTACAATGTGCCGACTACCTGCGCGCAGATTCAGGAAAAGGTAAAGACGGCGATTGAGACGATGACAGGGCTGAGCGTTGCGGAAGTCAACGTCAAGATCGTGAATGTTCAGATGAGTGAGAACGAATAAAGCCAGAAAATCAGGATGGAGAATCGCAGGATGATGAAGAGAAGCGAGGTCAGGGAGAACGTCTTTAAGCTTGTGTTCTGTGGAGATTTTCACAGTATGAAGGAGATTCCGGAGCAGGTAGACCGTTTTTTTGAGGAAACCGCGCTGCCGGATGAGGAGATCGGGCTTACGGTGTTTGGAGAGGAAGACGAGGCTGTTATCCGGGAGAAGTTTACGCAGGTAAAGGACCGCATTCCTGAGCTGGACGCGAGGATCAATGAGGTTGCCAGAGGCTGGAAGACGTCCCGCATGGGGAAGGCGGAGCTGGCGATTATCCGGCTCGCTGTATATGAGATGCTCTATGACGACGAGATCCCGGTGGGAGTTGCTATCAATGAGGCGGTGGAGCTGGCAAAGAAATATGGCGGGGAAGACGCGTCATCTTTTGTAAATGGGATTCTTGCCAGGCTCGCCTGAATGTCCACGATTTGCCCGGCAAATCGTGGATGCAGGCCGGGCCATCAGCCGCAAGGCTGATTAAGCATGGCGAGACTTACCCGGATGCAGGCCGGGTGTTCAGCCCATCGGCTCAAAGGAGGACAGATGCCGCAGAAGGTATATTCGGTCAGCCAGATCAACGGCTATATTAAAAACATGTTCGCACAGGATTTTGTGCTGAACCGTATCAGTGTCTCCGGGGAGGTTTCCAACTGCAAATACCACACCTCGGGGCACATCTATTTTTCCCTGAAGGATGCGACGGGGACGATCTCCTGCGTCATGTTTGCCAGTGCGAGAGGCGGGCTCCCCTTCCGGATGTCCAATGGGATGCAGGTGGTCGTAGACGGCAGGATTGATGTCTACGGGAGGGACGGGAAATATGAGCTCTATGCTTCCAGAATCCGCCAGGACGGCGCGGGGCTGCTCTATGAGAGATTTCTGGCGCTGAAGCAGGAACTGGAAGACATGGGGATGTTTTCTCCGGAATACAAGCAGCCGATCCCTGCTTATGTAAAAACGCTTGGTGTGGTGACAGCCCGGACCGGCGCGGCGGTGCATGACATTATCAATGTTTCAAGGCAGCGCAGCCCCGGCATACAGATTATTCTCTATCCGGCAGCGGTGCAGGGTGAGGGCGCGGCGGAAAGTGTGGCCGAAGGTATAAAGGCTCTGGACGCGCTGGGGGTGGATGTGATCATCGTCGGGCGCGGCGGCGGTTCGATCGAGGATCTCTGGGCTTTTAATGAGGAAGTGGTCGCGCGGGCGATTTTTGACTGTCGGACGCCTGTCATTTCTGCTGTCGGGCATGAGACGGACACGACAATCGCGGATTTTGTGGCGGATCTGCGCGCACCTACGCCGACTGCCGCCGCGACTTACGCGGTGCCGGACGCGATGGCGGCCAGGGAGCGCCTGGCATCATGCCGCGCCATGCTGGAGAAACAGATGCATGATGTGATTTCCGATCGCAGAGCCGTTTTGGGTCAGCTTCGTGTACGTCTGGGCTATTTGTCCCCCGGACAGACCTCGAGGCAGCAGCGGAGACGTCTGCTGGATCTGGAAGAGAGTCTCAGGCGTGAGATGTCGTGGCTGCTGGATCAGAAAAAGCATACGCTCGGAATGTACGCGGTCAGACTCCGGAACGCGTCTCCGCTGGAAAAGCTCGCGCAGGGCTATGCCTGTGTGACGGACGCGGCGGGAAAGAAAGTGTATTCTATCGTTCAGGCATCTCCGAAAGACATCTTAAATATTTATGTGTCCGACGGCCTCATCAGGGCGGAAGTGATCGGTACACAGAAAATGACAGAGGATGGACGGACAGTGATCGCTGAGGATACAGGAACGGTGACTGCATAAAATGGAAAGGCGGCGGGAAATTATGGCAGACAATCAAAAGAACGAAAAAACCGATGCAGACAGGCCCGGCCCGGACATGCCGGAAGCATCGGAGGAGCTTTCCGTCGAGGAGGGCTTTAAAAGACTGGACGGGCTGCTTGCCCGCCTTGAGGACAGAGAGCTTCCTCTTGAAGAGGCCTTTGCCCTGTACCAGCAGGGACTGCAGCTGGTACAGCAGTGCAGCGAGAAAATTGACACGGTGGAAAAGAAAATTCTGGTTTTGAATGGAGATGGTGGATTTGACGACTTTTAACGATCAGATGAAAAAGCGCGTGACAGAGATCAAGAGCGTGATTGAGAGCTACCTGCCGGAGACGGATGGGTTCCAGAGCACGCTTCTTGGGGCGATGAATTACAGCATGCTTGTCGGAGGGAAAAAGCTCCGGCCTCTTTTAATGCAGCAGACCTTCGTGATGTTCGGCGGGACGTCGAAGGCGATCGGTCCGTTTATGGCGGCAATCGAGATGATTCACACGCACTCACTGGTTCATGACGACCTGCCCGCGCTGGATAATGACGAGTACCGCCGCGGGGAAAAGACCACGCACGTGGTATATGGGCAGGCGATGGCGATCCTCGCGGGCGACGCGCTTTTGAACCTCGCTTACGAGACGGCGGCAAAGGCATTTATGGAGGCTCCCGCGGATCCGAATGTACTGCGTGCCCTGCAGGTTCTTGCGCAAAAGACCGGCGAGGGAGGGATGCTCGGCGGTCAGTCGGTGGATGTAGAAAACGCGGGGAAACCGCTGACAGAAGAGCAGCTGTATTTTATTTACGGATTAAAGACAGGGGCGCTGATTGAAGCGTCGATGATGATCGGCGCCATCCTTGCGGGTGCTTCCGGGGAGGAAGTGGAGAAGGTAGAACGTGCGGCGCGGTGCATCGGGCTCGCGTTCCAGATACAGGATGATATACTGGATGTGACGGGTAAGGCGGAGGAGCTTGGCAAATCAGTCAACAGTGATGAGAAAAATAAAAAGACGACTTATGTAACGCTCCTCGGGCTGGACGCAGCTAAAAAGGACGTTGAGCGGTATTCAAAAGAGGCGGTCAGCCTGCTTAAGGAGCTTCCGTATGAAAATGAATTTCTGGACGAACTGATCCTGAACCTCATACACCGGACGGTCTGAAACAAGCTGTTTTTTGATGCAGGAGAAGGTTACAGATGAGGAATCTGCGGCCAGATAAGGGAGGCGGCGGGTATTTTTTTAGAACAGATTCAGGAAGAAAATGATATAAAGAAGATAGACCGGAAAGATTTGCCTGCTCTCGCGCAGGAAATACGGGAATTCCTGATTCAGAAAATCAGTGAGACCGGCGGGCATCTCGCTTCCAATCTGGGCGTGGTGGAGCTGACGATGGCACTTCATCTGGTTTTGGATTTTCCCGAAGACAAGCTGATCTGGGATGTCGGCCACCAGTCCTACACACATAAGATTCTGACCGGGCGTAAGGCCGGGTTTGACCAGCTGCGCAAGTACGGTGGCATGAGCGGGTTCCCGAAGAGAGCAGAGAGCGACTGCGACGCGTTTGATACGGGGCACAGCTCCACATCCGTCTCGGCCGGACTTGGATATGTCTGTGCCAGGGATCTTCGGCAGGAGGCCTACCATGTCGTCTCAGTGATCGGCGATGGGGCGCTTACGGGAGGTATGGCCTACGAGGCGCTCAACAACGCGGCGCAGCTGAATACAAATTTCATCATTGTCCTGAACGACAATAATATGTCGATTTCAGAAAACGTCGGGGGGATCTCGGCTTATCTTGGAAAAATACGGACGGCCGAGTCTTATACCAGCCTGAAATCCGATCTCGAAAACAAATTGAACAGAATCCCGCTCTATGGGGATCCGCTGGTTCGCGGCATCCGCCGGACCAAGCAGGGCATCAAGCAGCTGCTGGTGCCGGGAATGTTTTTCGAGGAGATGGGGCTGACCTATTTAGGACCGGTGGATGGCCATAATATCGATCAGGTGCAGCGTGTACTGAACAGTGCGAAGCGTGTGAATGGCGCGGTGATCGTCCATGTGGTCACCAAAAAGGGCAAGGGCTATGAGCCGGCGGAGCGTATGCCGGCGAGATTCCACGGCGCGGAGCCGTTTGATCTGGAGACCGGACTGCCGAAAACACGCAGGAAAAAAGCTGCGTATACGGACGTTTTTTCAACAGTTATGTGCAAAATGGGAGCCAGGGAACCGCGTCTGGTGGCAGTGACAGCCGCCATGCCGGACGGCACCGGGCTGAAACGGTTCCGCAATATGTACAAGGACCGCTTTTTTGATGTCGGAATCGCGGAGGCGCACGCGGTAACCTTTGCAGCGGGGCTGGCCGCCGGAGGTCTGAAGCCGGTGGTGGCGATATATTCTTCTTTCCTGCAGCGGGCATATGACCAGATCATTCATGACGTCTGTATTCAGAATCTTCCGGTCGTCTTCGCGATAGACCGTGCGGGGCTGGTCGGCAGCGACGGGGAAACGCACCAGGGAATCTTTGACCTTTCTTATCTTTCTGAGATACCGAACATGTGCGTGATGGCGCCTAAAAACAAATGGGAGCTCGCGGACATGCTCAAATTCGCGATTGCGTATGATGGGCCGATCGCCCTGCGCTATCCGAGAGGAGAGGCATTTGACGGACTGCAGGACTTCCGTGAGCCGATCGTTTACGGAAAGGGCGAGATTATATATGATGAAAACTCGCTGGCGCTTGTGGCTGTCGGGAGCATGGTAAAAACGGCACTCGAGGTGCGCGGGCTGCTGAAGAATCTCGGTTACAGCTGCACGATCGTGAATGCCCGTTTTGTAAAGCCGGTCGACGAAGAACTGCTTGCCTATCTTGCCAGAGACCACCGATTGATCGTGACGATGGAGGAAAATGTCAAAAGCGGCGGCTTCGGAGAGAAAGTGCTTGCTTACTATAATGATACCTGCACCGGGGTGCGTGTGATGCAGATCGCGCTCCCGGATGATTATATCGAGCATGGCAGCGTGGATGTGCTGAAAACCGAGACCTGCATCGACGCGGAATCTATCTTCAAAAAAATCGTGGCAGAATATCTGCCGTAAAGACGTGTGATCAGTGATTGATTCTTAACGGCAGACACGAAGAACGCCCGGGGCAGCGGAATATAGCGGATGGTATATGAGAGTGGATGGATTATGAAGGAACGTCTGGATATACTGCTTTTTCAGCGGGGATTAGCACCCTCCCGGGAAAAAGCGAAAGCATTGATCATGGCCGGCGAGGTGCTGGTCGCGGGGCAGCGGGAGGACAAGGCTGGCACCATGGTTGACGATACAGCCGAGATCACCATAAAGAGCGGAAAGCTCCGCTACGTAAGCCGCGGCGGGCTGAAGCTGGAGAAGGCCATGCAGGTCTTTTGGGGGATTTCGCCAGATGGGAAAATCTGCATGGACGTCGGAGCCTCCACCGGAGGGTTTACCGACTGCATGCTTCAGAACGGCGCCCGCCAGGTATATGCCATAGACGTTGGACATGGGCAGCTGGACTGGGGACTTCGCAATGATCCGCGCGTGATCTGCATGGAACGGACCAACATCCGCTATGTACAGCCACAGGACATCGGGGAGCCGCCGTCCTTCGTCTCCATTGACGTCTCTTTTATTTCCCTGACGAAAGTCTTAGGTCCCGTACGCGAGCTGATGCCCCCAATGGGAGACATCGTCTGCCTGATCAAACCACAGTTCGAAGCCGGCCGGGAAAAGGTTGGGAAAAAAGGGGTCGTCCGTGACCCAAAGGTACATGAGGAGGTCATCCGCAAAGTCATCACATACGCTTCCGAAATGGAGCTGAGTGCCCGGGCGCTCACATATTCGCCTGTCAAAGGCCCCGAGGGAAACATTGAGTACCTGGTGTGGCTGGCAAAGGATTCTAATGTAATTGAAAAACCTGCGGCTGTAGATGACGGAAAAATCCAGACAACCGTTGCCGAGGCCCACAGACAGCTGGACGAAAGGCAGAACATGCTTTGAGAGCCCCCGGCACTCTCAGAAAGGAGCTCCTGTGAACGTCTTTTATGTAATTTCAAATGAACAGAAGGATCCGGGCGCGGATACGGCATGCTTTATCCGCTCTTATCTGGAAAAGCGGGACAGGAAATGCTATCTGCGAGAACACTGTGCGGATGATGCTTCCGGCCGCTACCGCTACACCGACGCTGGCCTGGTTCCGCAGGATGCCCAGTGTGTACTCGTACTCGGCGGCGACGGCACTTTGCTGCAGGCGGCGCGCGACCTGGTGGAACGATCCTTGCCGCTTCTGGGTGTCAATATGGGTACGCTCGGCTATCTGGCGGAGGTTGAAAGAAAAAATCTGCCGGAGGCTCTGGATGTGCTGATCTCGGATGACTTTTTGATTGAGGAGCGCATGATGCTAAAGGGCGCAGCCTGGCATCAGAATCGGAAGCTGATGGAGGATGTTGCGCTTAATGATATCGTCATCACCAGAAGAGGCCGGATGCGCGTCGTAGATTTTAATATTTACGTGGACGGAGTATTTTTATATTCCTACGCGGCAGATGGGATTATCGTCTCGACGCCGACTGGATCCACCGGTTACAGTCTGTCTGCGGGAGGCCCGATTGTAGCTCCGGCGTCCTCCATGATCCTGCTGACTGCGATTGCGCCCCACACGATGAATTCCAGACCGATCGTCCTGCCGGATGATGTCGAGGTTGTAGTGGAGATCGGATGCGGCCACGGCTCAGACTCAGATGGCGCAGATGCGACATTTGACGGGGATACTTCGGTGAAGCTGATCTTGGGCGATCGGATTGTGATTTCACGCTCTGCGCGGAGGACGAAGCTGATCAAGACGAAAAATACGAGCTTTCTGGAGCTTTTGCGGGAGAAAATGAATAAATAAGATGGCTGCCAAAGCCGGGAAATGGCAAAATTTCTGATCTTGGTTTACCCGGATTAAGGAAGAGGTGTGGTATGAAGACCGGACGTCACGCGAAAATTATCGAGTTGATCGGAAAGTATGAGATTGAGACTCAGGAGGAGCTGGCGGAGTACCTGAAAAAAGAAGGCTTCGAGGTTACGCAGGCGACCGTTTCCCGTGACATCCGCAAGCTGAAGCTGACGAAGGTCGCCTTGCAGGGTGGAAGGCAGAGATATGCGTTGCCGCAGCCGCAGGATTCGGAAGAGTCCAGGCGGTATATCCGGGTTCTCAGGGAAGGATTTGTTTCAATGGAGATGGCTCAGAATATCCTGGTCGTCAAGACAGTGGCCGGCATGGCGATGGCAGTCGCGGCGGCGATCGACGCGATGAGCTGGCAGGAGGTGGCGGGATGCATCGCCGGGGACGACACAATTATGTGTGCGAATCGGAGCACGGATGACACGCTGCTCGTCATGGAGAAAATCCGCCGGATTGTGGAGGATGAGAAGGTCAGGTGATGATCAGTATAACAACATGATAACATGAAAATATCCGGGAGAGACTGGCAGAGGAATATGGGGGGATACTATGCTGGCAGGCTTACATGTAAAGAATATGGCGCTGATCCGGGAGGCTGAGGTGGAATTTGGCCCCGGACTGAATATTATGACCGGAGAGACGGGAGCGGGCAAGTCGATCGTCATCGGCTCAGTCAATATTGCGCTCGGGACCGGGAATTTCAAAGACTATGTGCCCGAGGACGCGGACTATGCGCTTGTGGAACTGATTTTTACAACAGAAAATCCACATGTCCTGGAGCTACTTAAGAGACAGGATCTGCCCTGTGAGGACCAGGAGGTGATCCTGACACGCAGATACAAGGGAGGCAGGAGTACCAGCAAGGTCAATGGAGAGACTGTCCCGATTTCCTTTGTGCGCACACTTGCTCAGGAGCTGATTGATATACACGGTCAGCATGAGCATCAGTCGCTTTTGTATGCGAAAAATCATCTTCCGATTCTCGACTCGTTTGCGAAAGAGGAGACAGCGCCCCTTTTGCAGACCTGCCGGGAGCGGCACCGCTGCTATCAGAAGGCAAAGCGGGAATGGGAGGCGGCGTCTGCTTCAGAAAAGGATCGGGCGAAGGAGCTGGATTTCCTGCAGTATGAAATACAGGAAATCCAGTCTGCAGCATTGCGCCCGGGGGAGGATGAGGAGCTCGAGAACAGCTATCGTGTGATGGTCAATGGCCAGAAAATCATGGAGACACTCTCTGAGACGGGCAATCTGACCGGCGTGGGCGGTTATGGCGGCGTGGAGGATGAGATTGGGCGTGCGGCGCGCACCCTCTCGTCCGTGCGCGGGTATGACAGTGCGCTTGAAGAGCTGGGATCGACCCTGGAAGACATCGAAAGCCTGGTCGGGGAGTTTAACCGCGGCCTGACCGAATACATGGACAATCTGGTTTACGATCCGGGAGAGCTGCGCGAGACGCAGGAGCGCCTGGATCTGATCAATGGGCTTAAATCAAAGTACGGAAATACAATAGAAGAAATTCTGAGCTCCTGTCGTGAAAAAGAAGAACGTGTTGAGATTTTAATGAATTACGGGGAATATATGGCCGGACTTCGGCGCACACTGGATGAGAGCACGAAAAGTCTGAGGGAGACCGCAAAAGAACTCTCAGGCGTACGCAAAAAGGCCGCCCTGGTTCTGGCTGAAAAAATCCGCGCCGCGCTCGTAGACCTGAACTTTCTGGATGTGCGGTTCGAGATTGCGTTTGAAGAGCTTCCGGAACCTGGCGAAGACGGCCTGGACGCCATTTGTTTTGAGATCTCGATGAATCCGGGTCTGCCTTTGCGTCCATTGGGCAGCGTGGCATCCGGAGGCGAGCTGTCGCGCATCATGCTGGCGATCAAGGCCGTCATGGCTGACCGGGATCACATTGAGACCCTGATTTTTGACGAGATCGACAGCGGTATCAGTGGGCGGACTGCGCAGAAGGTCTCAGAAAAAATGGCTGTGATCGCAGAAAACCACCAGATACTCTGCATCACGCACCTGGCCCAGATCGCGGCGATGGCGGACGAGCATTTTATCATTGAAAAAAAGCCCGCCGACAGCAAGACTGTGACAAACATTTCGATTTTGACAGAGGAAGAGAGCGTGGCGGAGCTCGCCCGGATTTTAGGGGGCGCGAAGATCACAGATAAGGTGATGCAAAGCGCCCGTGAGATGAAGGAGCTGGCCTCGCGCAGGAAAAAAGAAGCGATTTGCAGCCAGTAACCCAACCGTTTCCTATAATTTAATTAAAAACAGGAAATGGATGGAAAAAGGCACAGCAACATACCAGTGTGAAACATACAAAATCCCACATACTTAAATGCAGAGACAAATGGAGCTGCCTGCGCGGATTTGCGCAGAGCAGCCGGTCTCTGCATTATTTTTAATGAGGTGCTCATGATGAATGTCAGAAAAAGGTACAGAAGATTTGTCTGCGTACTTCTGTTTTTCAGCGTACTGGCACTGATTGTGTGTGGATTGGCGGTGTTTCGGAATATGGAACTGCAAAAGAGCCAGATAGAGAGCAGCGCTTCCGTGACAGAGCGCAAAAAGGTCTATCTTGGTGGAACGCCCATCGGTATTTACCTTGAGACGGACGGCGTGTTTGTGGTCGATACCGGCACAATCACGGCCGAGGATGGCACGGATTGCTGCCCGGCAAAGGACATTATACAGTCCGGCGACTATATCCAGGCGGTGAATGGGGAGCTGGTCAACACGAAGGAGGAGCTCATCGCGTGTATTGCAAAGTACGGTGAGGACGCGCTGATTCTGGATGTGGACCGCCAGGGTGAGCAGATCAGCCTGAAGGTGACTCCGGTCAGGGATTCGGAAGGCGAGTATAAAGCCGGGATCTGGGTGCGCAATGATACCCAGGGAATCGGGACGCTCACCTGGGTCGATGAGGACGGCTATTTCGGAGCGCTCGGCCATGGCATCAGTGACGTGGATACGGCGGAGCTTTTGAACATCCAGGGCGGCATTCTGTATGGCGCGGAAGTGGTCTCCGTCATCAGGGGCAGTGCAGGAACGCCCGGAGAGCTGGCCGGGATCATCCACTACAGTGAAAGCTATAAGATCGGAATCATTGAGGAGAACAATGAAAACGGTATCTACGGACGTGTGACCGGGTTTTCGCTGGCCGTACAGGATCAGACACTCTATGAGACAGCGTTCAGGCAGGAGGTGGAGACAGGTCCGGCTACGATCCTGTGCACGGTGGACGGAACCAGGCGGGAGTATGATATCAAAATCCGGGAAGTGCGTTTAAACGGAAGTGATGTAAACAAAGGAATGGTAATTGAAGTGACGGATCCAGAGCTTCTGGAACTGACCGGCGGGATTGTGCAGGGCATGTCCGGTTCGCCGATCCTGCAAAATGGCAGACTGATCGGAGCTGTCACGCACGTATTCGTAGCCGATTCGACAAAAGGCTACGGAATTTTTATCGGAAACATGCTTTGATACCGGAATAACAACCTGATTTCTGCCGTTGCAGGCACAACCTGTTACAGGTCACACTCTCTCCGGGTTATGCCCTGACCAAATTTACGTTGTTTCTGCCTCTGCAGCTGTGGTCTGCAACGGCATCCGGTGGGACACATAAAAATGTTGAGAATCTGACGCGTTTATATTATAATGATACCGGATAAAACTCATGATTTATCACAAAGGGAGGTCTTAGTGATGGCAGAAGAGTTGAGCCTGTTTTATCCGCCCGGGAAAACCGCGCAGGAACAGAAGCTGCCGGACGCGACGTACCACGACCTGTCCGTGGAAACAGTATGTGAGCCGCTCTCTGAAATGGAGCCGGAGCGTGCCATCCTGCGCAGGATGATGCATCGCATATCGGGAGATCCGGACGTGGTGCAGTACCGCTGCGACGTATTTGAGGATATTCTGCGATTCCCGTCGCTGCGGGAGCAGATGCAGAAGCTTCTGGATCGGGTTGATTTTCTGAAGACCTATGGAAGCTTTGACAAAGGTTCTGATGCTGCGGGAGTCTGGGAGCTGGTACACCGGCTGGATGAGATGGATGAGTATATTCAGTGTGTGCAGTCCATCTACAAGGTATTAAATGAAAACGCGATTACATCGGAAGGACTGCGGAACCTGAAGGAATATGTGCGGAAGCTTTATGAGGACAGCGGTTTTGAGGAATTAAAAAAGGATATCGACGCCTTGAAGGTGGACGCTGCCAAGGTCAAAAGTGTGACGCTCGGGGTGAATCTGAATGACCGGTTTGAGCCGGTCGAGACGGGGATTGTTTCCATCAATGAAAAGGCATTTACGAAATCAAATGTTATTTCCAATTTTTGTGAATTTTTAAACCGCGGGGATGACACGCAGAAGAATACAGACTGGAAGGGCAATATGACTTTCCGCACGGCCGGGTTTGATTTGGACGAAGCGACGGAAAAGATGGGAAAAGTGGGGCTTTTGCGGGCGAATCCTATCCTGGCGCCGGGAATGGCGACAGTCGCCGATGACAGCCGGGGCGGCGACGTGATCCGGACGCTGGACCGGGCGATCAGCGCGATGCTCACCCGTACCGTGAAGAAGCTCAAATCTATTTTGTCAAAACACGTGTCGGTCAGCACACAAACAATTTCTGCCCTGATTCCGGAGTTTATGTTTTATATCCGTTGGGCCGAATACATAGAAAACATGCAAAAGGCCGGTTTTTTTTTCTGCAAGCCGCAGATTCTGGCATCGGATGAGCGTGTCATGCAGGCGAAAGGGCTGTACAATTTTAAGCTTGCGCAGTCATTTTTTGAAAAGAAAGAACCGGCAGAGCAGATCGTGCCGAATGATCTTGATTTTGATGGCGGACACCGGATTTACATTCTGACTGGTGCAAACCGCGGCGGCAAGACCACGATCACACAGGCAGTTGGTCTCGCATTTCTGTTCGCGCAGAGCGGACTGTACGTCCCGGCACAGTCCTTTGCGTTCTCACCTGCGGACAATATTTTTACGCACTATCCTGCGGATGAAAACCAGACGATGGATTTAGGGCGGCTTGGCGAGGAATCGAGCCGTTTCCGGGATCTGTTCCGGGCGGCGACGCCACAGAGTCTGCTGCTGCTCAACGAGTCGTTTTCAACGACATCTTTTGAGGAGGGATTTTTTATCGCCAGAGACGTCACAAGGATTCTGCGGCGCCTTGGCGTGAGAACAATTTACAACACGCATATGCATAAACTTGCCATGGAGCTGGACGAGCTTAATCAGGAGGGCGAGTCCGACAGCCAGATCGCGAGCCTGATCGTTGAGACGGAGGAGGGGAACCGCTCATATCGCGTAAAGGTCGCGCCTCCCGGCGGAAAATCTTACGCATTGGATATTGCCCAAAAATATGGAGTCACCTATGAACAGCTCGCCAGGGAAAAAGATGGAGTGTTGCAGTAAGGACGATCATATTGCTGACAATGATATTACTTTTGCAATACAAAAAAGATACCGTGAAAATTTTTGCGAAATGCACTTGACAATTTATACAATATAAGATATTATTAAAATAAAAAGTGCAGGAGGAAACTGACATGGCTTTAACACAAAATGATTTAATGGCGTTTTCGAAACTGTTAGACGGGAAGCTTGATGAAAAACTTTCGCCCATTCATGGCTATATGACAAAAATTGACGGACGATTGGATGGCTTTGAGCAGAAAATTGAGGAAATACGGTCTGATTTAGATATTGTAAAGGAAGATGTCGGAATACTCAAGGAAGATGTCGGAATACTCAAGGAAGATGTCGGAATACTCAAGGAAGCTGTCTGTATGCTTAAGGAAGAAGTCAAAATTCTCAAGGAAGCTGTTAAAAAGCTTGAAGCCAGAGTCACACAGCTTGAATATCGTGTGAAAGCAATTGAGTTGTGCCTGGAAAATGAAATCAAAAGGGATATCAGAATTCTCGCAGAGAATTATCTTCCGGCCGCGCAGCACTATGAGAAGGCCGAAGAAGAGAGAAGAAAGCTGCGGGACGATGTAGGTGTATTGGTTATCACGGTGCAGCATCATAGCGAGGAGCTGTGTGAATTAAAAAAGATGCTCTCTGCTTCATGAATGATATCGGGCTTGAGGACAAAGATGGACATAAAATTCAGGACGTATACGATGACTACGGAATCGCTTTCCGATCCAGAATTATTTGCCTGGTATTATCAGCAGATGCCGGAAGAACGGAAAAGGAAGATTGACAGAACCGGAATGGAGCAGGATAAGAGGCTTTCCCTTGCGGCGGGAATCCTCCTCAGTCTTGGGCTTCAGGAATATGGATTGGACGCTTCTGGGTTACAAATCTGTGACAGCAAATATGGCAAACCGTATCTTCCGGATTTTCCGAAGATTCATTTTAGCCTGTCTCATTCTGGAGAGATGGCTATGGCAGCATTTGCTGACATGGAGATCGGTTGTGACGTCGAATACCAAAAACGGGCAAATGAGAAACTGGCAAAACGGTTTTTCTGCCCTGAGGAATATGCATGGATGAAAGAATCCGGGGATGAGCTGGAGCAAAAAGAGCGTTTTTACCGTCTCTGGACATTGAAGGAGAGCTTTGTAAAGGCAATTGGTCTGGGGCTTCATCTGCCCTTGGATTCGTTTTGCTTTTCTGTCAGCCCGGCGGCAGACGAGGGCGAGGTATCTGCCAGGCGGGGATCAGACATCCGGATTACGCAGCAGGTTGATCAGGAACGATATGAATTTGAGGAGTATCGTCTCGGATCCTCAGGCGAGTACTGCGCTGCCGTCTGCCTGCGCAGCCTCGCGTCTGGCGCAAAGTAAAACGACTAAAGTCGTTTACTATAATATGAGGAGGATGCAATATGAAAAAACCAGTTTTAGTAGTGATGGCTGCAGGGATGGGGAGCCGGTATGGCGGGCTTAAGCAGATTGATCCCATTGATGAGGAAGGCCATATTATTATCGACTTCTCTATCTATGACGCGGTTTGTGCCGGTTTTGAAAAAGTAATTTTTATCATCAAGAAAGAAAATGAGGAGGATTTTCGCTCCACGATCGGCAATCGGCTGAGCGGCCATCTTGAGGTTGCTTATGTCTATCAGGATCTGGCTAACCTTCCGGAAGAGTTTTCTGTGCCGGAAGGAAGAGTGAAACCGTGGGGAACCGGACACGCGGTACTCTCCTGTCTGGGTGAGGCAGATGGGCCGATTGCGGTCATCAATGCGGACGATTATTATGGAAGGAATGCTTTCACGCTGGCATACAATTTTCTCGCGCGGGAATCCGATGGGCTAAGCAGCCTGGAAGCTTCCCCTTCGGAGGGTAAAGGCCGATATATGATGGTCGGCTATCGCCTGGAAAATACACTCACGGAGAACGGTTCTGTGGCGCGCGGTGTCTGCGAGACGGACAACGGCGGTTATCTGAAAAAGATCACGGAGCGCACGCATATTGAAAAACGAGGTGGCGAGATTGCCTGGACGGAGGATGACGGCGCGACCTGGCACCCACTTGTAGCCGATACGACCGTGTCTCTGAATATGTGGGGGTTTTCAGCGGACATCCTCACGCACCTGAAAGAAAAATTTTATACCTTCCTCGAAGAAAATCTGGAGAAAAATCCATTAAAATGCGAGTATTTCCTTCCCTTTGTTGTTGACGAGCTGCTCAGGGAGAAAAAAGCTGTGGTAAAAGTTGAGCAGACGCCGGACAAGTGGTATGGGGTGACATACAAGGAAGACAAGCCCGCGCTGATGGCCGCGATCCAGGACATGAAAGACGAAGGAATTTATCCGCAGAGGCTATGGGAGTGAATTTCAGAAATAAACACGATAAGCAATAGCTCGACAGAATCATACCAGAAGCAGAAGACATAACGTCCCCTGCTTCTTTTTATGCGCAGGACCGGGCAATGTCCGATTGCATCTTTACTCTCATTTTACGGATTCTTTACATGAGATGGATTATGTTTTTTACATAGCCACACTAAAATAAGCATCGTAATAAATAATCCATGTGAGAAAAACATTCTCAGCAAAAAGAAGGAGACGAACAATTATGAAGAGAAAAGCAATTGCGGCAATGATCGCGGCAATGATGGTAGCAGGCCTTGGGACAACAGCTCTGGCAGATGCATCCGGTGACATTGTAGTATGCTCCAGGGAGGACGGATCTGGTACGCGCGGCGCGTTTATTGAGCTGGTTGGTGTAGAGCAGAAGGACGAGGATGGCAACAAGGTAGATATGACGACGGAAGCGGCCGAGATTACCAACAGCACGGCTGCGATGATGACCAAGGTGGCGGGCGATGAGAATGCGATCGGATACATCTCTCTCGGCTCTCTGGATGACAGTGTGACGGCAGTGGCGATCGACGGTGTAGAGGCGACAGTAGAGAACGTGGAGTCCGGCGATTACACGGTTGTACGTCCGTTCAACATTCTGACAATGGAAGAGGTCAGCGAGGAAGCACAGGATTTCATTGATTTTATCCTGAGTGAGGAAGGCCAGGCAGTCATCTCGGACAATGGTTACATCGCACTTTCAGAAGCTGAGCCGTTTGCGGGCGGCAGTGTATCAGGCAAGATTGTAGTCGGCGGTTCTTCATCCGTGACTCCGGTGATGGAAAAGCTGGCTGAGGCATATGCAGAGGTTAACGCGGATCTCGAGATTGAGGTCATGCAGAGTGATTCTACCACAGGCGTGACATCTACGATCGACGGAAATTATGACATCGGAATGGCTTCCCGTGAGCTGAAGGAAGAAGAAGAGGCGGAAGGCATTTCCGCTACTATGATCGCGCAGGACGGTATCGCGGTAATCGTGAACAATGAGAGCGGCATTACGGATCTTACCACGGAGCAGGTTATGCTGATCTATACCGGTGAGATTACGACCTGGGAGGAGCTCGCAGAGCTTCAGGCAGCAGAGACCGAAGCCGAGTAAAAACCAGAAGAAACGATCTGCCTCATGAAGGCAACAGGGAATGCTGTCGGCCACATGCACAGCACAGTATATTGCTTTTGAAAAAATGTGGCCGATAGCCGGGAGTACCAGTCAGATTGAGGACTCTTCAATATGGCTGGTGCTTTTCCATTATTTTACGAAGGAGACAGTATGACACAGAAGTTTTCTGAAAAAAATAAGGAGAGCCTCGCATTGAAAAATCATCCTTCGGATGGGGGCTCGGCCTGCGTCCCCAATTTTCTTCGAAAATTGGGGCAGGATATGAGATTCGTATTTCTGATTGCGGCATGTTTTTCCATTCTGGCCGTTGCTCTGATCTGCGTGTTCCTTTTTGCAAACGGTATTCCGACCATGGTCAAAATAGGAATTCCGGATTTTCTGCTTGGGACTACCTGGAAGCCGTCGAATAATATCTATGGCATCCTGCCGTTTATTCTGGGGAGCGTCTATGTCACGGCCGGATCTATTGTGATCGGTGTGCCGATCGCGATGCTGACCGCCATTTTCCTGGCTTTTTATTGTCCGAAACAGATTTATTCACCGCTGAAGTCCATGATCAATCTGCTCGCCGGCATTCCGTCTGTGGTATATGGTTTTTTTGGTATGGTCTGGATTGTCCCGACAATGAAATCCATCATCGGAAGCTCCGGAAGCACGATGCTGACCGCGTGCATCCTTCTGGGGATCATGATACTTCCGACCGTCATCGGCGTCATGGAGCCGGCGCTGCGCAGTGTGCCGGACAGCTATTATGAAGGATCTCTCGCACTCGGGGCGACACATGAGCGAAGCGTCTTCTGCATCATCCTTCCTGCCGCGAAGTCCGGCGTGATCGCGGGCATCGTCCTTGGGATCGGGCGTTCCATCGGCGAGACCATGGCTGTCATCATGGTGGCCGGTAACCAGACATGGATGCCCCAGGGACTCTTAAAGGGCGTGCGTACTATGACGGCAAATATTGTAATTGAGATGGGTTATGCCTCCGGACTGCACCGTCAGGCGCTGATCGCGACCGGCGTTGTGCTGTTTGTGTTCATTCTGATCATCAACCTGAGCGTATCTCTTCTGAAGAGGAGGAGCGAGCATGAGTAAAAAAATAGATTATTTTGCGCATCATCCGATCTCCGCGATTGTAAAAGGTCTGGTCTGGCTGGCTGCCCTTGTCACGGCAGTCGTGCTGGTCTTCATTGTCGGGTTTATTCTGGTAAAGGGAATCCCGAACCTGAAGCCGAGCCTGTTCGCGTTTAAATATACCTCGGATAATGTTTCACTGATGCCCGCGCTGGTCAACACGCTGATCGTGACGGCGCTGGCTCTGGTCATTGCGGTTCCGGTCGGTATTTTTGCGGCAATTTTCCTCGTAGAATACGCGAAAAAAGGGAGCAGACTGGTCAGTCTGGTCCGGATTACGGCGGAGACGCTTTCCGGAATTCCTTCTATTGTATTTGGCCTGTTTGGCCTGCTGTTTTTTACAACGACGCTCGGCTGGGGATTTTCCCTGATGTCCGGCGCATTTACGCTCGTGATCATGATCCTTCCGCTGAT
Source organism: Lachnospiraceae bacterium (assembly GCA_021203145.1). Taxonomy (GTDB): domain Bacteria; phylum Bacillota; class Clostridia; order Lachnospirales; family Lachnospiraceae; genus Choladousia. The sequence continues at coordinate 41,224 of JAJQBS010000019.1, forward strand.
TATGCGCACGACAGAGGAAGCGCTGCTTGCAGTGCCGGACGCGTACCGGGAAGCCTCTTACGGAGTGGGCGCGGGGAAGCTGCGGACAATCTTCCGCGTCGTACTTCCGACCGGTATTCCGGGAATCCTTTCCGGCGTCGTGCTTGCTACCGGGCGAATCGTCGGGGAGACAGCCGCCCTGCTGTATACGGCCAGTACCGTCGCGCAGGTGCCCAGCAGCCTGTTTGGAAGCGGGCGCACACTGGCTGTCCATATGTACGTGCTTTCCAACGAAGGCCTCCACATGGGCGAGGCATACGCGACGGCGGTCGTTCTGATTGTTCTGGTTTTGCTGCTCAACTGGCTTTCCTCCCTGCTTGCGGGTCTGCTGATGAAAGGACAGAAATAAAAACGGGCATGACTGCATGAAAAGCGAGCCGGCAGAAACAGAATGAACAGAATCAGAATGAACAGAATCAGAATGAACAGAATCAGGCCAAAAGATCTCAGATGAATGAGGAAAAGAAAAGATGGGAAAAATCGACATTAAGAATACAGATTTATATTATGGTGATTTTCATGCGCTCAAGAATATCAATCTCGAAATCCCGGCAAATAAAATCACCGCGTTTATCGGTCCGAGCGGCTGCGGAAAATCGACGCTTTTAAAATCCCTGAATCGGATGAACGACCTGGTGGAGGGGTGTAAAATTACCGGGGATATCACGCTGGACGGCGAAGATATCTATGGTAATATGGACGTCAACCTTTTGAGAAAGCGTGTCGGAATGGTATTTCAGAAGCCAAACCCATTTCCGATGAGTATTTATGACAACGTCGCATACGGCCCGAGGACGCACGGCGTCCGCAATAAGGCGAAGCTTGACGCAATTGTCGAGAAAGCACTCCGCGATGCGGCGATCTGGGATGAGGTAAAAGACCGGCTGAAAAAGAGCGCGCTGGGCATGTCTGGCGGACAGCAGCAGAGACTTTGTATCGCGAGAGCGCTCGCGGTAGAACCGGAGGTCCTTCTCATGGATGAATCCACCTCCGCGCTGGATCCGATCTCGACATCGAGAATCGAGGATCTGGTCATCGAACTGAAAGAGAAGTATACAATCGCGATGGTAACGCATAATATGCAGCAGGCAGCCAGGATCTCAGACAAAACAGCGTTTTTCCTTCTCGGTGAGATGATAGAATTTGACGATACGACGACATTGTTCTCCATGCCTAAGAACAAAAAAACAGAGGAATACATTACGGGGAGGTTTGGCTGATTATGAGAGATCGATATGTAGAAAAACTGGACCAGCTGCAGAAGGAACTGCTGGAAATGGGAATGCTCTGTGAGGAAGCAATCATGAAGACATACCGTCTGCTTATTTCCACAGAGAGCCGGGATGAAACCGCGGATGAAATTGACCGCCTGGAAAATGAAATCGACGGAAAAGAACAGTCGATAGAAAGCATCTGCCTCCAGCTGCTTCTTCGGCAGCAGCCAGTGGCGTCTGATCTGCGCCGGATCTCGGCGGCGATGAAAATGATCACGGATCTGGAACGTATCGGCGACCAGGCGACTGATATCACGGAGATCATGAAGACCGGCAGCATCGACGTGCCGGTAAAGGGAGTGGCGATTACGCAGATGGCGGAGTTCACCGTCGGCATGGTAAACAAGAGTGTTGAAGCGTATGTAAACCGCGACCTGGAGCTTGCGAAAGAGGTCATTGACAGTGACGACAAGCTTGACGCGATGTTCCTGGACGTCCGCAGGGCATTGACTGAGCCGGCTGCGGCTGAGCAGTTTTGCAATGACCAGATTCTCGATCTTTTGATGATCGCGAAATACTATGAGCGGATTGGCGACCATGCGACTAACATTGGAGAGTGGGTGGAATTTTCCCTGACCGGTGTACACAGGCAGGGGAAGAAGGTATATAATGTGTTTGGGGTGTATGCACAGTGATGCTTCCCGGACGCGCCAGTCTGGCGCAAAGTAAAACGATTTACGTCGTTTACTATATATAGACGCGAGAAGACATGGGTCGGGATTAATTTTTAAGAATCGGAAGAAAAGGCTTGCAATTTTGCCTGCGTTTTCATAGAATGTCAGTGGTGATGAGGAATGGCTCTTATTTATATTGTTGAGGATGATGAAAATATCAGGGAGATTGAAATGTTCGCTCTGAAAAATGCAGGGTATGAGGCGCAGGGATTTGACTGTGCTTCGGCGTTTTATGCCCGGCTGAAGGAGCGGCAGCCGTCCCTGGCGCTGCTGGACATTATGCTGCCGGATGAGGGCGGGCTTGAGATGGTCAGAAAGCTCCGGCTTTCCGCGCAGACGCGCAGGCTTCCGATTATTCTTGTGACGGCAAAGACCTCGGAGATTGACAAGGTAAAGGGACTGGATATCGGCGCAGATGATTATATCACGAAGCCCTTTGGCGTGATGGAGCTGATTTCGCGTGTGAAGGCTCTGATGCGGCGCACGCAGGATATGGAGGAGGAACGCCTGATCCGGTTGGATTCGATTTTTATGGATGACGAGAAACGGGCGGTTTTTGTCGACGACGAGCCGGTCGAGCTGACGTTCAAGGAATATGAGCTTTTGAAGCTTCTTCTTTTAAATGCAGGCATTGTGGTATCGCGGGAAATGATTCTGGATCGTGTCTGGGGGACGGACTTTGAAGGAGAATCCAGGACGCTTGATATGCATATCAAGACTCTGCGACAGAAGCTTGGCAGCACCGGGGCGATGATACGGACTGTGCGCAATGTCGGATATATGCTGAACAGCGATAAGTAGAGTCTTATGCATGGTTAAGACATGCAGCAGCAAAAAAGAAATTTAAGCAGCTGTGAATGTACGGAGCTGTTATAGTGAACGACAAAATTCTTTTGCCATTCACTATAAAGGATGCACACAGACGTTACTATAATTGTAAATTTGGAGATGCCCGGAATGAAAAAGAAAATCAACAGATACCTGGTTCTGACTGTATTTGCGACACTTGTGGCAACGCTTATCATAGCGGTTGCCATTTTTCGTAATATGTATAAAAAACAGGTGCTCTCTGAGATGCGAACCTATGCAGCGCTCATCAACAGCCTGACGACCTCTGTGGCGGAGCTTTCTGAGCAATATACGGAGGACGTGTCGGGGCTGCGTGTTACCCTGATTGACGCGGACGGGACGGTCGTGTATGACAGTGACGTGGACGGTACCCTGGAAAATCACGCGAACCGGAAGGAAGTGCAGGAGGCGGAGTCATTCGGCGAGGGCTGGACGACCCGTTATTCGGACTCCCTGAATTCGGAACAATATTATTATGCCATACTCAGGGAGGATGGCTCCATTTTGCGCATCAGCAAGGAAGAGGCCAGCATCTGGGGGATTTTCACCAATACTCTGAGAGGCATTTTCGGCGTAGCCGTGATCATGTTCCTGGTGTGTATGTTTCTGGCGCGCTATATTACGGCGGGGATTGTCGATCCGATTGAAAAGATGGCTGCAAACATTGACAGTGTCAGTACGGAAGATATTTATGAAGAGCTGGTGCCTTTCGCCATGACAATCCGCGCGCAGCATGAGGATATTCTGAAAAACGCCAAAATGCGGCAGGAATTTACCGCGAATGTTTCCCACGAACTAAAAACGCCGCTGACGTCAATCTCCGGGTACGCTGAGCTGATTGAGACCGGGATCGCCGGTGAAAAGGAGGTGCAGCATTTTGCGCATGAAATCCATCGCAGTGCCCAGCGTCTGCTGACACTGATCAACGACATTATCCGCCTCTCCGAGCTGGACTCAGACAAAATGAGCATCGCGGCAGCCGAGATAGACCTTTACACGGTCGCCGCTTCCTGTGTGGAGAACGTCCGGATGAACGCGCAGAAAAACCACATTACAATTCGGTGCGACGGAAGCCCTTGCGTGATCCACGGCGATCGAAACATGCTGGAGGAGCTCGTATACAATCTTTGTGACAATGCCATCCGCTACAACAAGCCCGGCGGGACGGTGGAGGTCACTGCAAAGGAGCAGGACGGACGGGTCATGCTGCGAGTCGCGGACACGGGTATCGGCATCCCCGAGGAAAGCCAGGAGCGCGTCTTCGAGCGGTTTTACTGTGTAGATAAGAGCCACTCCAAAAATACCGGGGGGACAGGCCTTGGGCTTGCAATTGTGAAACATATTGTTGCACAACACAACGCGCGGATTGAACTGAAAAGCAGGGTCGGAGAGGGCACCAGGATAACGGTCTGGTTTGAAAAACCATGAAACATAAAAACTTTAAAAATTTTTTAATATTCCCCCACTTGACTATTTTCTGTGGATAGTGCAATATTACACATATCTGATTATTATGATGCGTAAGGGTGCAAAGGCTATTCCGGCTGCTTTGCCGGCTGCGCATTGTACCTGACGGAAAAGGGTGAGGTCACGCACCTGTTCGAATAACATATATGACTGTATAGAAGGGCAAGGGGAAGGAATGAAGAATAAACACAGGGGACTGCAGATCACCATTCTTGTGATTATCTGCCTGATACTCGCGGGGCTTTGCGGCGGAGGCTATTATCTCTATAAGAAGGTGAACAGCGGCCTGTTTTTTGAAGAGACAACGATAAACGGATATGATGTTTCGGGTATGTCCTGCAGGGAAGTCCTGCAGGTGCTGAAGGAGGATTACAGCGCGCCGACGCTGACCATCACGGAGGGTGGCGAGGCGGTGCTGACACTGACTCTGGAAGAGATGGGCTATACCATAGATGAGATGGCTCTGCTTGTCGACATCCAGTCCTGCATGCGCGAGCAGAATCTCAGTCTTTGGCTAAGCCTGCGCGGGGGCAATACTTTCGAGGTGGAGGTATTGTTCGATTATGATGAGAGCGTGTTTACCTCTGCAGTGGCGGCGGAGAATTTTTCTGTTGCCAGGACGACCAGCGCGGACGCGACACTGGAGTATGACGGCACGGAGTACTACATTGAATCGGAATCCTATGGCACAGAGTTTGACGATGCGGATCTTCAGGTTCTGGTGAAGGATTATGTGGACAACCTGGTAGCCGAGGACCGCCCGCAGGAGGACTTCGAGATCGCCGTACCGGAGTCGTTCTATTACATTCCTGCAGTCACCTCAGAGGATTTTGACCTGAATACGCTGAAAAATATCTACAATTCCTACTGCAAGGCCGTGATTACGCTGACCTTTGGCGAAGAGGAGATCGTCCTTGACTGGTCCACGCTGCAGGACTGGATTATCATAGATGGAGAGCTTTCCTCCATAGATGAGCAGCAGGTGGAGGATTTCGTCTACAATCTCGCTGCAACCTATAATACCCTCTATCTGCCGCGCACATTTACGACGAGCAATGGGGAGACCATCGAGTACGAGAGCAGCGATTATGGCTACCAGATTGACCAGAGCGGGGAGATTGAGCAGCTTCTGGCCGATATTGCGGCGAATACGGAGGTCACCCGAGAGCCGACCTATTCAACGAAGGGACGCACACGCAATGGAGTGGATGACATTTGCGGCACTTATGTGGAGGTTGATCTGACCGGGCAGCATATCTGGTATTATAAGGACGGCGAGCTGATCATTGAGAGCGACTGCGTCACCGGCAAACCGACCGAGGATCGAGAGACGGCGACCGGAGTTTTCATGATTCCTTACAAGCAGACGGACGTCACCTTAAGCGGCGGCACTGGTTCAAGCGCCTGGGAGACGGACGTGACTTACTGGATGCCGTTCCATGACGGGCAGGGGCTCCATGACGCGACCTGGAGATCCTCCTTTGGCGGCACCATCTATAAGACCAACGGCTCGCACGGCTGTGTAAATCTGCCCTACGACGTGGCAGAGACCATTTATAATGAAATGGAAGAGCGCACCCCGATCTTTTTGTATAAAACTGAGTGACAGAGAAAGAGAGCACACCAGAGAAATACTGTGACAAAGAAATGTCTGACGGAAAAACAGAAGTGTGAAATTCCGAAAGCTGAAATTCCGAAAAGCTGAAATTCCGAAAATTCCGAAAACGTGTCAGAATGACTTGACACAATTATGAAAACAGTATAAAATTAGGATGTTGTTTGGACATGCGAGCCATCTTATCCGGTAAATTTCCTGTGGGAAGGATGAATTTCCCCCGTTTTTGCGGTGCAAAGGGTCATTTTTTCCAAAAACAGATGGCAAACGATATATTTCGAACAATGAAAAATGAATAAGGAGGTGCTCCTGTGCCTACAGTGATTACAATTGCTGTTGTAATTATACTGGTTCTGGCGGCAGCCGCGATATCCTCCCTTGTCTCCGTCAGCCATTATAAAAAGTCGATGGAAGAAAAGCTCGGCAGCGCCGAGGAGAAGGCAAGGCAGATTATCGACGACGCGCTGAAGACGGCCGAGACAAAGAAACGCGAGGCACTTCTGGAGGCGAAGGAAGAATCTTTGAAGACCA
>JAJQBS010000046.1 GCA_021203145.1 Lachnospiraceae bacterium
TATCTTCGGAGTCTTCCTCCGTATTTTCGGTGTCCTCTTCTACACTCTCCGGCTCACCGCCCTCCGTCGGAGACTCTATTCCATTTTCCATCTCATAGGCAGATATCATATCGCCGGCAATCTCGTCGCTGGACGCGTCAGTAATCTCGGTCCCTTCGGAAGCCTCCGCTCCGTTTGCTTCCGTATTTTCAATACCATTGTCCGATTCATACGCCTCATTCATTTCGCTGGCAATACTCTCGCTCGTTGCCTCTGCAGATTCGCGCTGCATCTCCAGCTGGCGGTTTGTTTCCGCCTGCTGCATCTGCTCATAATTACTGCTCTGCTCCGCTTTTTCCTGGTTAGCGGCATTCTCCAGCTCTCTGGAAAGTGCATCGGAATCAGAAGCTCCTTTTTCGACTTGCCCGGCGTCTGAGGGTACTTCCGTTTGTTCAGCCCTGTTATTGTTCCTGTTCTCTAAATTCCTCTGATTTCCACCAACGAAATATCCAGCCATATAGTTCCCCACAACTTTCTTAAAATCGGACGGGGGAATTGTCACACCCCTGTCCGTCCAACACCGTCATCCCTTTGTCTTTTTGATCTCCGCCGAAAGCAATTGTGATAACAGCTTTTTCCGCGCGCCGTTTGTCAGTCCATCACAATGCTCCAGAATCAGACCATGAAAACAATTTTTTTCCCAGATATCAAACTGAAATTGTTTCACTACTCTGGATGTAAAAATATATCTCAATTTTGCAGGGTCAAAGGCTAGAGATGCGTAACATTTCGCAATCTCGTCCAGGTTCTTCCCGATGCGCCTTTGCATTTCCTCATAATGCTTGCATCTGTGCGCCATCTCGCAGTAGGTACAGCCGCGATGCTTTGGCTGAAAATCGGAAAAGACACTGGTTTTGCGAACGATCTCGCTCTTTTGTACCTGCGCGATCACCTCCTGGCGGGTCATGCCCTTCCGATCCGGGTCGTCCTGCACATAGGGGAGCTTCACATATTTCGGGCTGTTATCACCCTCCGCGTAAACTGCGGCATAGCCTCTGCGCAGGGAGCTTAAATAGTTGATCTGCTCCGGCGTCATATTCATCGCGTTTCCGACAAATTCCCGGTCTTCAAGCGCTACCGTCCGGTGAACGATCTTCAGGTTCGTATTTTTCAGGGTGTCCGGGGCCAGCTTGGTCGGCACCTGGTCTGCGATAAAAATGCCCTGTCCATAGGTACGGATTTCAGCCAGCATATTGCAGAAAAACTCCACAGACTTCGCCTGCGTACTGTTGCCGTCGCCGGAGGCCGCCACGTTTTTCAGAAGCCGGTGCGCCTCCTCAATCATCAGGATATGCTTCAATTTTTTCGCGCCGCCCTTTTGCCCCATATTGGCCTTGCGGTATTCATAGAGCTGCGTCATCAGCACACCGATGACAAAGGATTTTGTCTCATCGTCGCCGATGTCCTCAAGCTCCAGCACGGTCGGCGCGGAAAGCAGCTCCCCGATCGGCACAGATTTCGGCGTGTTCAGCATCGCGCCCTTGCCGCCAATCATCAGAGAATGGATTCTTGCCTCCAGTGCTGACTTGATATTTGATGCAACCTCTTCGTAATATCCCATACTGTCAACTACATATCCTACTTTATCATACAAATCCTCCATCGTCGGATAGAGCGTCAGGCCAAGATCATTTTCACTGGTTACAATATTCCACCCACGATCCTCGTAAATTTCATAAACGGAGGTCTCCAATACATATGGAAGGGGCGGAAACAGGTCAAACGCTGCCTTAAAAGTAGAAAGAACATAGTCAATGTGCGTCTGGAGAGAGATCCCCGGAAATGTCTCAAACGGGTTCAGCCGATATTTCACAGAAGTGCGGTCATCGTCCGATCCCAGCGTATAGACGACCAGATCCTCAAAACCCTTAATTTTCTTCAGCTCCCAGTACTCTCTTTTTGCCGACTCAATCACGAGAAATGGAATGGCCGGAACGGTGTCCCGCCAAAGTGTGCGCAGCAGCGACTTTGAAGTATTCGTTTTACCGCCGCCCGTAATGCCGATAATCAGGCAATGGCGCGTGTAATCGTCCTTCTCAATAAAATAGGGGTTGATGTTTTCATCGTTTTCATCCAGAATCTGTCCGCGCCCGGCACGCCGGATACTGCCGATTTTCACCGGCTCCTTCAGCTGATCCCGGACGCGGTTCGCCTGGTCAAATTCCACATAATCGTCTATATAATATCCCGGATATTCCTTGCCCGGCAGAGCGGTAATCACTGCCAGCTCGTTGGAATTCAGCAAAGTAGAGTAGCAAAAGGCAGCATCCTCTCCCAGAGGGTGATTTACAATATCCGGAATCATGGTGCCCGGCGTCCGCATACCTTTCAAATAAGACATAAGCTGCGGGGGTGGAACCATCGTCTTGCTGACGCCCTCAGGCCTGGAGTCATCTCCGGCGAAAACGGAACGGATCAGATTCCCCTCGCCCGAGGCATTTTTTAAACCTCCCCCATTTCCATAGAGCCCAAAAAAAGTCGTCGTGTACCACATGCCGCGGTTAATTCCAACATTATAATTTTTCTCCATGCTTTCCAGATTTTCAAAATATCTGGCATGGATAAAACTCTGCTTTTCTATCGCGGTACCAATATTCCGGCTATAATTTTCTTTAATATATTCATAGGTCAGGGACATTTCATCCAGAAGCGCGCTGTGCATCTCAATGACCATGCCGGGATCCGGCGTGGAGACCATTACCACATAAAAGAAATTCTGTCCGATCATTCCGCGGATCAGCTGGTCCATCTGGAGACGCCCGCTGCCTTCGCTCATCTTGTTTGACGGATTGCCGCAGGCAATGCCCCCAGAAACAATATTTTCCGGCACGATCGACTGCCAGCCGTCCTTCACCGTGCGCAGTTCAATCGCCGGAAACATGGAGGAAAGCGCACTTTTCAGGCTCTCAACGTGGCTTGCGCCTGTCCCGAGATAGATCTCAACCGAATCCGCGCAGCCTTTTATCATGAAAAGAAAACCCATGTTATTTTCATGAATTCCGGATAAAATATCAGCCATCAGCGTGTTGGAATCCAGTTCTTCTTTTCTGTCCCAAAAACGGGTAATCCCCATCACTCTCACAAAGCACATCGGTTCAGGCGAAATCGGCAAAGGTCTGGCGGATTCCATGCCATTCTTTGGAGATGTCTTACAAAGCGCCTGATTCCTCGAAAAAATGAACTTCGGATTATTATAGTCGTTTTTCTGTACCTGTGCGCCTGGCATGCCCACCTGGCCAGCATTTTCCACACCATTCACCATATTTTTCATAAACCAGATCCCTCATTTATCTGAATTGTCGGAAGCTTCTGAGAACCAGATCCCTCATTTATCTGAATTATCCGGAAATTCTGAAAACCAGATACTCTTCTAAAAAAACGCTCTAGTACAGAAGCCGACACAGCAGTCATTTCAGCCTCTTTACCTCTTTATCAAAACAACCCCGTCAGCATTTTCCACAATACCCATAAGATAAGAGCACACGCGAAAAGACTCTCACCCCCGGGCACAAAGAAGAATATCAGAGCCAGAATCAGAAAGACAAAAATCTTTTGCACCAGGGGGTGATTTAGTATCCTGAATCTTGTGACCACCAGATAAACCACAATCAGGGCAACTACAGCTATTGTCATCAATATCTGTGAAAGGTTGACCGAAGCTCCTGCGTTTCCGGCCAGGTTCATCACAAACTGGGTCGCAAATGCCAAAAGGAGCAGAGCCGCAATCACAGCAACCACAACCATCAAAGCTGTTCCGGATTTGCCCGAAGACCTGGCGTCCACAGGCTTCCAGTGCTTTTCAATACGGATTCTGTCGCCAGTTTCATTGTAAAGCTTTTTAATTTCATATTTGCCGCGCCGATAGCTGCCATCCACCTGCACACAATCCTGTACCTCAAGATTGGCGGCAGTAATCTTTCCGTAAATGACCGCGTCAAGCCTTCCGCCGCCTCCATGCGCCGCTCCGTACTGCTGAACCAGAGTTACCATATACTGGTTGTTGCAATTCACAGGAATACCCTCACTCAGCTTACGGAACCAGGAATATGCGGAAAGATCAATTTCATTGATACTTCGGATCACATACACATTTTTTTGCGCAGCCGCCACATTCTGTGCTCTGTAGCGCGGCGCTCTTTGTCTGCTTCCCGAAGGACTTCCCTGGCCGGAGGGTCTCCTGCCGCGCATCCCCCGTCCCTGGGCGGACGTCGGACTCATCTGACCATAGCCGGTCTCATAACCAGAGCCATCGCCATAATCCGAACCATTGCCATAGCCGGAATTACCGCCATAACCGGAGTTGCTGCCATAGCCCGAATTGCCGCCATAACCGGAATTGCCGCTTTGACTCGAACTGCTGCCGTAGCCGGAATTGCCGCTTTGACCCGAATTGCTTCCGCGGCCGGATCTGCCGTTGCTGCCATAATTTCCGCCATAATTATTATAACCGTTTGAGGATGAAGACCCGGAATAATTTCCGCTGCCATTGGATGTGTATGGATTGTCGTCATAGTTTTTTCTTGGCATAGCTCGTACTCCCTCCATTGAATGTCCTTTTTTCGCCGTTTTTCACTCGACATTTTCGGACACGATGCGTCCTTATTCTCTAAAATTATAACGATTTTGGCAGCATTTGTCTACCAGTAAAACACGTTTCCTAAAAATTAAAGCCATCAGCATTAAAGTCATCAGGATCCAACGGTTCCAGTACATACAGATACTCTGCAGAAAATCGTAAAAGTCCACGATAAACATCCAGAATCTCATTTCCGTTTTCTATTTCCCCATGATCAAAGTTCAGTATATCTATTTTTCCGTTAAGCATCTCCCGGTAAGACAGCAGTCGTTCTCGGGCTCCTTCTACATCAGAGTCAATGACTTCCATAGCTCTTTCCACCATCACTCTTTTTGTCTGATCGGGCAGCTTCATGAAGCTGTCCAGAAGATAGTACTCCGCATATGTCATCTGCCCCCGCTTCAGGATAAAGAGCTCCACTGCTTTGCCATCCCGGTCAAAATAAGCATAGGTATCCGTCTCGTTCGGATGTCGAACGACCAGGCCGGCAATACGGCATTGTACAAAATGCTCTATCGCATTGTCATCCGGCACGCGCTTACCCACAGCTTCCATCGCGGCCAATGCCTGCTCATGATTGAATACCTGACGCTTTATTTCCTGCCTTGGACGGTACATCTGGATAAAGGCCATCTCCGCATAGCTTTTTTTGATTTTCTGTTCCTCATCGAGCGGTAAATTAATTCTTTGCAGGCACCGTACACATCGACCAGGCGCATCCGATGAGATGCTTTCCAGGCTCAGGAGACATCTGACGTGTGAAATAAAATTCCTTGCCGCCTTTATCTCTATCTGTTCTTCACTGTCCAGATCAATCGAGTATTCCCGCGCAATCGCTTTCAGGTCAATCAGGCTGTCGCAGTACAGGGTCATAGTACGCTCGACATCATCCATGTGTACGTATCCATACGCGAGAGCCTTGCGCAGCACCTCGCGATAGTGTTCATTGCGTTCATGCTCCAGGGGATCTTTAAAATCGACCCACTCCGTCTCCGGATAGGGGGAAGGGAGGTCGCGCCAGTCTATATCAGAGGGTGAGTCCCTTTCCCATGACGGAGTAAATAAATGAAGCCCTTTCGCGCTGTTCCGAGACAGCATATATAATTTATAGTAATGCTTCAATTCCGCATTCAGGCAAAGCGGTGTCGCGCACAAAAAACGCATCATATAGATCTGGTTTGGTATGCCGCTGGTCTTTATAATCCCCGGAAGATCATATCCATCCAGAGTCCTTCTACTCACAACTGCTCTCGCGGCTGTCAAAAGATGTGGTGAATTGTCCGGGATGCAGATAAAAGAATAACCGGGCTGCTCAATCATACCGGAAGCATAGCAGCTGTCAATCGGATAACGCACCTCCGCCTTTTTGATTAATTCCGTTAAGATTTCGTCGCAGAACTGGGACACCGTCTTCCCCTGCGACTCTGCAATCATCTCCAGGAAGAAGTCCATATTCTGAGCCAGAACGGCAGAAAACTGCCGGCAGAGAAAAGCATTCAGATCTTCGAGGGCATCCTGGTTCTCATCCATCCACTTGCCGACATTGGCAAACAGATACTGATAAAAATCCTGAACAACTGCCGGAAAATTCACATTGAGTTCTGAATCGCTCTGCGTCATCCATTCCTCCAGTTCTCTGATGAAGGAAGGCGTATCCACTATATTCCAGAAGAAAGGCGTCCCCTCCGCTGCTTTACCGGCAGCAACGAGCTTAATAGAAGCATAGCTTTCAAAGATCGGCATCACCTGAAGGAGCAAATCTGACGCGACCTCAAAGATTTCGTCATTCTTCCTTGTCAGGATCGCATCTGCAATCTCACAGAAGGTCTGCAGCTGATCATTCACAAAGACCGTCAGCTTCGCGGCGTAGAGCTGGTTCAGCTTATCAAGAAAGATCGGAAGCTTATTCCCTTTGAAAAGAGCGGATTTCAGATCTTCCAGCGCCACGGACACCTGCTGCATATAGGAATTAATGGTCTCAGCTGTTGGAGTCTTGCTGGAAAAATCAATTTTATACTGCCGCAGATCCGCAATCACGCTTCTGCCTGTCAGCGAGCAAAGGCATTGCTGCGCAAAGACCGGTCCCATCTCCGGATCCTTAAAATACTGGTTCATGATGTTATTCTGGTCGTCCACCATCTCCTGCAGCTTATCCTGCATGGTCTGCAGATTCTGGATCACCTTGTCTTTCTGCTGTTTCAGCATTTCCTCGTAGAGCGCGATGACCTTCGCAAACGAATTGATCGCCGTCCTGGCATCAACCTGCCCCGCAGGTATGAAGGGAAGGTTTGCCCTTGCTTCCGCATTGATCTCGCTTTTGGAGAGATGGAAGTACTTTTCGACTGTATCAATATCCTCTTCTGTCGGACACTGATCCCAGAATTTCTCAACCACCTTGTACATCCGGTACGCAAGATAGCACATCACGTCATCCATTGGAAGCTTCGCCAAGGCAGTTCCCGCAGTTGTATAGCAGTACGAGACCGGACGCCTGTGATCTCCTAGCATTGTTTTATAAGACCGTCCCCTTCCTTCAATGCTTAAACATTGAACGGCAGTATCTATGTATATGTCTATGTCATATTTGTTCCCTGCTCTTGTATCCCGGACGACGAAATTAAAAATCATTTCCGCTGCTGACTGCACTGCAAGCTCATAATTCTCACCGCCCTTGGCCAAATACTCGCCTTTTTTATTTTTGGCGGAAAGCAGCACGCAAACCTCGTAGGGCGGGCCGCCCGCGCTAAGTCCCACTTTGTACGGGCCGTATGCCTGCTCGAAGGTATCTCCGACCTGCTCAATATTCATCAGATAGTCCAGCTCCTTCAGAGCAGCAAACCCTTTGGCACAAAGGTGAGAAATTTCGACGCCCGCTATGCCGGGTCTTGCTATGCTCACATCCGGCATGAAGAACAGTCCGATATTTTGAACAATAGATCTGCCTTTTTCCTCCGCAATTTTTCGTACCAGGTAAGGAATATCAAGAAACATACCACCTCCTGTACACCCGCACAGACCGGTGATAATATACACATATAGAGGAACTGTAGATGGAATCCCCACCGCCATTCTGCTTATTTTTGTCTCCAGAGCAGAAATGATCTGGTCAATATTCTGCATCAGAAACATACGGCCAAACCGGCGTTCCGGACCGTGAAAAGGATCCTCCTTATACCATTCTTCCGGCATGGTAAGAATCTGTAATTCGTCCTTATTCAGGCCGATCCCGCGATAACGGCGATGCATGTAGACCGGATCAATATCTATCGCCAGATACTCAATGTTTCGCGGTTTTTCCTCATATATCCCATCCGCTCTCTTCTCCCGGACTGTCCAGTCGTAGATTTCCTTTTTCACCCCCAGCAGCGCTTCAGTGCCGGAGCCCCCGAGCCCGATCACCAGCACCGGGGAATCGGACACTGCCGTCTTCTCTCCGATCGCCCGCAGACGGCCGCCCTCTTCCAAATCCATCGACTGATGGATTATTTTCCGGTATTCCTGACTCAATCTCATACTCATTTCCTCCCCGGCTTTTTGGGTTTATATGTCCGTGCTCGTATACCAGACCTTCAAATTCTGCTTTATCGATCGCCTGCCCGCTCTGCCAGTCATTCTGCTTCATCTGTCTGACTGATTCTGTTTTACCAGTCCAGCTTGATTCTGTTTTACCAATCCAGCTGCTTCTGCTTTACCAGTCCAGCCTGTTCTGCCAGATGTCTTCCTCAATTCCTGCAATTCTGTCCTCGTTCCATTCCAAAGCCTTTAAAACCTTTAGCATGGAAGCAGTTTCAATCGAGCCTGTACGGCCATAGGAGTCGCAGATTTCCCGGAACACTCTCTCATCCACCTCATTATCCAGCAGAATGTGCCAGGAGATGGATTCCATATGTGTAATTCCCTGCAGCATCATCTGATAGAATTCCTCAATGCTCCTGTCACCCCGGTATGGTCCACAGAAAAAATTACCGGTAGTCACCAGCAATGCCGCCGCAGAATGCTGATATTGCCCGGCGTCCAAAACCGGCTTTATGTACCTCATCAGGTAGCAGAGAAGCTTATAGAAGCACTGGCCATACGTCCCTCCGTCGAACAGCCGGGAGCCATAATAGTCCAGCTTCTCTGAAAGCTTCGGATTGGAAAGCTCTTCTTCCGTAAGCCCAAAGCCTCTCTCATGGATAAAGGCAAGCGTTTTATTTACAGCCTCCAGATTGATTTCCGGAACCGGAAAATTCTTAGCGTCGGATGGGGCAGTCTCCACCTCAGACGAAGCAGCCGCTTCCGCAGTCTTTCCGTCCTTCTCCGCATCAGCCTGCGGCGTTCGGGCGGTGCGGGCTTCCTTTTCCGCATCAGCCTGCTTCGTTACAGCCGGGTTCGTTTCCTTCCCCACGCCGGCCTGCTTTGGTTCATCGGTTTCTACAATCCCACTTATCTGCTTAAAAGCCTGATAGTTGCCATTTGCCAGATTGCCCGTATATACTGCGAACTCGATCTGTCGGATAGAAGAACCCTCAAACTCAGAAATAATCTGATTAAACGCATTTACGACAATCTCGGGCGGATTGCGAAAAGCGCCGCAGCCAAATGCGCCCAGGATCAGAACATCCACCTGAGCCTGTGCCGCCACGGAGAGGATTTTGCGGAACCGCCTCTCAAAGTACTGCTGCAGCAGATCCGGGGTCGGCTGAAAGGTATATCCGATACCAGCCCAGCGCAGATCCGGCGCCGCACAGGTGATAACGTCCGTCATATACCAGTCCTGTTCCGGCAAAATGGCGCACTCCAGGGTATCCTCACGCATCACGATGACTCCGGGCGTATAAATACAGTCATCCCGGTTCTCTCTTCCCATGGTCCTGTCCGTGATCATCTGACGGTGTTTTTCATAGAATCCGCCGGCTGTATCCCTGTCACTGATAGCAGGATAAAGTGTGCTGATTCTGCACATACTCTCCTCCTGCGCCGACATACCCATAGTGACACCTCCGCCTGGCGTAACAGAGGATGCAAAATTCAGTACACACACCTTATGTGTTCCTTCCAGGACATAGCTCCTGGCTGCCTCAAAGGATCTTTTATGTGACAGGTACAGCTGCAAGGGTTCCTGCGAACTGCCTGCATCATAAGCCGTCTCCTCCTCCTGCCAGAAGATCCTCTGGTCACGGATGGAATTCCTGACAGCATCGGCCAGTTTGGGATTTGCCCGGCACAGCTTCATCGTTTCATCAAAAATAGTCACACGTTCCCTTCTGTCTTTCATAGCCTCTCCTCCAAAATTTCGGTTGATGCGTATTTCAGCATGAATAACGTATTTTTAAATTGGCTGATATACTCAAAATCATTCTGCTCCATTTTCGGATGTGACAGATGAATGCCCCGGTTTTTGCGCAGAGGATGGTTTTCCATTCTCCTGCGGCACACGATGCAGGTGCAGACCTGCGCTTTTGTCCCGGATTTCCATGTATGCATTCTCATACTTTTTTATGTTTTTCAGGACAGTGAATGGAACAGCGCGCTGAAAATGCACAGCCAGGATATCATCTATGCTTTTGCTGCCCTCTACATAAATACCATCACCGTCTTTACTGATTGCCTTTTCTTTATTAATTGATTCGCATGCCTTTTCAAATTGATTTTTCCATCCGGACGGATTCATCGGAAGCGTGATGTACAGAGATCCTGACAGTGCCGGCGTATCCGGCAGTGCATCCGGATTCAGCGTGGCAGAATTCAGATCATTCTGTTTTCTGGTCATTTCATATATTTCAATAACCATAGTGGAAAAATATTGCTCCATAGATATTTCCCGGAAGCGGGAAAAAACTTCCAGAAAGAAATCTGCGGGAATATCCGGAAGCTTCTTCATCCCCAGAAATCTTTTGTCTATCAATCTTCCTGCATATGCGCAGAATTTGAGAAGTTCTTCACAGATCCATACATCCAGCTTCGCTCTGTAGAGCTGCTCTACTAAATCTTTATAAGCCAACCTCCTGCGTTTCCTGATAATGAAATTACATTTCGCGGCATTATTGCGCGCTTCCGGTTCCTGCTCTTGAAGGGAATCAGCCTGTTTTGACTGATGTTCTCTTAATTTATAAAAATAATCTCTGTATTTTTCCAATTCTTTTTGAAGAGCGTATTCGTAATTCCTGTAAAGCAGTTCGTGTTCCTGATTCTCAGGTATCTCAGCGCAGTCAGTTTCTATATAGTCAGTCAGAACATGCGCTAATTTTTGCAGATTCATCCCGGCAAAGTTAATCTGTTTCTTAAGAATTTCCTGATACAAATCCAGCAGTTTCTCCACCGGCAATGCATCCACCGGCAAAGAACGGTTTCCGTCGAAATAATAAAAATTATATTCACGTCCGAAAATACCGACAATATTCCGGAAGCGTACATACGGAATATCTGCCTCTGCCTCCGTTTTCATTCTGTTCTCAACCAGATGCTCATATCCAAAACACGAGAGATTTACCAGTGTATAGCCATAGCTTGCCGAATTTGATTCTTCCTTTTGCTTTTGCTGATATATTGACTGCTTTTTACATTCATTGGCTGCCCATTGATGAATTCGTGCAAGGCCGCAATCATCAGTACCTGTACTTTCATTCCCTGTTTCCGGGTTTTTGTTGTTTTCGTTTCCGGTATCTTCGCGTCCTGTAATCAATACCAGTATAGTTCCGGCCACAGCAGATATTGCCAGATCATAAGAAGATATCCCGCGTTTGGAATCATATGCCAGAAATGCAAATCCTTTCTCTGCCCCTTTTTCCCATCCATCCCTGTTGCTATCGGCGTATAACAGACAAAAGTCAAACGGCTTCCAGGTGTCTTCCACCCGCATATCTTCCCTCGGCAAGCCGTAATCATGTGCGTACACATTCCCTGCGTTCTCTACGCTCATCAAATGGTCCAGTTCCTTAAGAGAGGCATATCCATTTGCGGTAAGACGCTGTGTAATAGCCCAGGGTATACCCGGAATGCCTGTGCTTACTTCAGGCAGAAAAAACATTCCAACGGTTCTGATCGTCCGGGAGCATTTTGCAGACGTCACAGCGCGCACGAGGTATGCAGCATCCAGAAGCATTCCGCTTCCCGTTCCTCCACAAAGGCCGGTAATAAGAAACACCCATAGCACCGTGTCCGGAGCAAATTCTTTTGTGACCCGATTTATTTTTCTTTCTAAAACAGCTGTCACTTCTTCCACATGCAGCATCAATGACAGCCGTCCCATCTGGCGTACCGGAGCAGTCTGGGAATCGTCTTTATCCGAATCAATCAGAGACGGATCCAGCCAACTGGTAATATTCCCAGGCAGATTCTCAGATTGAGCAGTGACAGAAGACAGATTTGCATACGGACAGATCAGGATCTCGTCATCTTCCTGATTCAAGCCAATTTCCTGGCGGGATTTATGCAAGGAAGCCTCGTCTGTGTCAATCCCCAGATACTCGATGCTTCGCGGTCGGTCTGCTGATGGATTCGGCATTGGTTTTCTGGCTATTTTTTCGTAAATCAGCTTCTTCGCCGCCAGCATCGCGTCAATACCAGTGCCGCCAAGGCCAATGACCAGCACCGGGTCAGGAAATGCCGCAATCTTATCCGCGAACGCATGCAGCCGCTCAGCGTTCTTCTCATTCAAAATGTCTTGAGACTTTTCCTGATGTTCCTCACTCACTCCCATAAAATTTCCTCTCAATCTTTTTCTTTGCTTATGCCTGACAGGTTCCATCACGACTTCTAAAATAATTTAGCCAGATTATAACCTCTTCTGGCAAAATTTGTCTACTCAAAATTGCTGCATTGATACAATGGTTTTGATCCGCATACCTGCTTTCATTATACAACAATTCGAATTTATCATCCAAAAGGGGGATAAAAAACTGGTTTCAGACAAGCAACCCGCTTATTCTTCCGCCCTCCGCAGCAGATCAAACTCTTCCGCCTCGCAGGACAGTTTCACCCAGAGCTCCTGCTTCGGATGCGGGGCGCTTTTCATCGGATTACCCTCTTCATCACGGATGCCAAGAACCGTAGTCGTGATGTTTCTTCCATCCGGCTTCATTACCTCGATGGTCTCACCGACGGAAAATTTGTTGCGCTGCTCGATTTGATACCACCTGGTTCTGTCGTCGGCTTCTATGCCTCCTGATTCTTTTTTTCCGAAGCCATTTTCCCCGGCGGCTGCGGAACGTGAAGTGCTTCCGGCATCGCGTTCTGCATCTGAACACATGCTATGGCGCATTTCCATTTTACCGCAGTCATTCCCAATATCCTTCCTGTCTACCCCGGCGGGCCGCCCGGCTATGCGCTCACCAATGATTCCGAGATAGGTGTATTCTTTGATATAAGTATTGCTGTCATAGATCTGGGATTCCTGATCCGGTTTTCCGTAAAAAAATCCGGTCGTGAACTGCCGGTAGGTGCAGTTGGAGATCTGCGACCGGTACCAGGGCAGGTTTTTCTCATAAAGCATCCTGTCATTCAGGCAGTCGTCAATCGCCCGTCGGTAGGTTCTCGCCACGGTCGCCACGTAGAGGGCGGTTTTCATCCGCCCCTCGATCTTGAAGCTGTCGATGCCGGCATCCAGAAGGTCGGGGATGTGCTCGATCATGCACAGGTCTTTGGAGTTGAAAATGTAGGTGCCGCGCTCGTTCTCCTCGATGGGCAGATATTCGCCCGGGCGGGTTTCCTCCATGACCGCGTATTTCCAGCGGCACGGATGGGTGCAGGCACCCTGATTCGCATCGCGACCGGTAAAATAATTGCTGAGCAGGCAGCGCCCGGAGTAGGAAATGCACATGGCGCCGTGTACAAAAGTCTCAATCTCCATCCCGGCAGGGATTTTTTCACGCAGTTCTTTCAGCTCAGCGAGCGAAAGCTCCCTCGCCGATACCACGCGCTTCGCCCCCAGCTCCCACCAGAAGCGGCAGGTTTCGAAGTTTGTATTGTTTGCCTGGGTGCTGATGTGCCGCTCGATTTCGGGACAGACGCGTTTCGCGATCATAAAAACGCCCGGATCCGCGATGATCAGCGCGTCCGGGCGCAACTTCCTTAACTCATGAAAATAAGCCTCGACTCCATCCAGATCGCGGTTATGGGCCAGAATATTGGCTGTCACGTAGACCTTCACGCCACGCTCATGGGCAAACGCGATGCCTTCCGCCATCTGAGCCATCGTAAAATTTTTCGCTTTCGCGCGCAGGCCATAGGCTTCGCCGCCGATATATACTGCGTCCGCGCCAAAGATGACTGCTGTCTTTAGTACCTCCAGACAGCTCGCCGGAACTAACAATTCTGGATGCCTCATGGATTCGTCTCCCTCACTCTCGCTTATTATGATTTCTCACCGTGTTCTGACTGCAAAACAGGTTCCGTTGTTCATGCCCTCATTTATAGCTATAACTCACTGGCGGTAACTCAGCCTTCAGTAACAGCAACTGTTCAACGCCTCACTGCCAACCATCCACTAAGCACTATCGCTAACCGCTAACCACTAACATCTAATCACTAACCACTACCCCCTGCTTTACCGTCACTGCCGCCCCGTCGCCGACCGCGACGATCGAGGTCAGCAGGCCGTCTGTGTGCTTGAGCACGTACAGATATTCGCGCATCCTTTTGTGGATCGTGCGGTCACGTTGTTCTACGGCATAGTGTGATTCTATGATGCTTCCGTCCTGAAGCACGTTGTCCGAGACCAGCACTCCCCCGGCGCCAAGCAGACGCAGGATTTCCGGCAGGAAGCGGATGTACTGCCCCTTCGCCGCGTCCATAAAGACAAAATCATAATTTTCCTGAAGCGTGGGAAGGATGTCGAGCGCGTCCCCTTTAAGGAGGGTGATCCGCTCTTCCATCCCCGCTTTCACAAAATTCTCTCTGGCGGGGGCGATTCGCTTTTCATAATTTTCGATCGTCGTGATGTGACAGTCCGGCGAAGTGTTTTCCGCCATCAGAAGTGCCGAAAAGCCGACAGCCGTGCCGACCTCCAGGATACGACGCGGCTGCCGAAGAGCCAAAAGTACCTTTAAAAAGCTCTGCATATCCGGACGGATAATGGGAATGTGATTTTCAAGCGCACTTTGCTCCAGCTCATCCAGAAACGCGCCGTTCCCGGTATCAAGGGAATTGATATATACTGACATTCTCTCCGGAATTATCATGGTATCACACTCCGCTTCCTTCTGATTACCTGCTGCACGGCCATCTTACCTGTTATATGGACATCCGCCGGCAGCAGAGATGGCGGCCTTATATCTCCTCCAGCACGTCGTCCAGATCCAGATCAATCGCGTCCGCAATCTGGAACGCGACATCCTGGATCATCCGGCAGACATGCAGCTCCATCTTTAAATATTCGTCTACAAGCTCATTTTTACGGAACTGCGCCGCGTCCCGCCCCAGGCGCTCCTGCTCGCTGAAATGATCCAGCGTCTCGCCGGACGTCTGCGTCTGATAGACACGTCTGCGAAAATCGTTCAAAGCTTTGCGCAGCTGCGGATCTGCCTGTGCTACTGCGCGAAGCTCTTCATAGCGTCTGTATTCTACCGTGTCCTGGATGCTGCGGATCAGATCCTGTGTACATTGTTCTATTTTTTTCATAGCGTTTACGTTTCCGGCTCCGTTCATAATCTGGGATACCCGGACTTTTATGAAACAAAAAGCCGGGCAATGCTCCTGGTTTCGGGAATTGACTTCCAGGGTTTCTGGATCGTCATCTCCAAATCTCTGCCTGCGGCGAGACTTTCAGAAGCTGCGAACCGCTACTTGGGCAGTGCAGGATGCACAAGTGATTGGCCGACAGATCCTTAATAGCTCACTTCCATGATAATCGGAAGGATCATCGGTCGTCTCTTGGTTCTCTTCCAGAGGAATTCGCCGAGAGAATCCCGGATGGAATTTTTCATTTTGGCCCAGTCCGTAATATGGTGTGAGCCGCAGTAATCCAGTGATTCTTCCACAATGGAGCGCGCTTCGTCCATCAGATCCTCCGATTCGCGGACATACACGAATCCGCGCGAGACGATATCCGGTCCGGCCAGAATCTGCCCGCTGTATTTTTCGAGCGTAAGCACGGCAATGACAATCCCATCTTCCGCGAGATGCTGCCGGTCACGCAGCACGATATTGCCGACATCGCCGACGCCGAGCCCGTCCACCAGAATTGACCCGGTCTGTACATGCTCCACTACCGACGCTGCATTTTCAGAGAGCTCCAGCACATCGCCGGCTTCGAGCATGATAATATGGTCTTTCGGAATCCCCAGCTCCTCTACCAGCTTTGCCTGTGCCTTCATATGGCGGTATTCGCCGTGGACGGGGATCGCGTATTTCGGCTTCACTAACGAGTAGATCAGCTTGATATCCTCCTGGCAGGCATGGCCGGAGACATGAGTATCCTGGAAAACGACATTGGCGCCCTTTACAGAGAGCTCGTTGATCACCTTGGAGACAGCCTTTTCATTTCCGGGGATCGGGTTCGAGCTGAAGATCACGACATCATTCGGATGGATCGTAATCTTTTTATGCATATTCGCGGCGATCCTGGAAAGGGCCGCCATCGACTCGCCCTGGCTGCCTGTCGTGATCAGCACAAGCTGCTCGTCGTTGTAATTTTTCATTTCATCAATTTCAATGAGCGTATTGTCCGGAATGTTGATATAGCCAAGCTCTGACGCGGTCGAGATCACGCTGACCATGCTGCGCCCCTCGATCACGACCTTCCTGCCGTATTTATATGCGCTGTTGATAATCTGCTGCACGCGGTCCACATTGGACGCAAAGGTCGCTACGATGATGCGGTGATTCACATTCTCAGAAAAAATATGGTCAAACGTCTTGCCCACCGTGCGCTCAGACGCCGTAAATCCCGGCCGCTCCGCATTCGTACTGTCACACATAAGCGCCAGCACGCCCTTTTTGCCCAGCTCAGCGAAACGCTGCAGATCAATCGCGTCTCCAAATACCGGCGTATAATCCACTTTAAAATCACCCGTATGCACGATCACGCCTGCCGGCGAATAAATTGCCAGCGCCACCGCGTCCGCGATGCTGTGGTTGGTCCTGATAAATTCCACGCGGAAATCACCCAGGTTAATCGACTGGCCCTGCTTTACGACCTTGCGCTTTGTCGTCTTCATCTGGTCATTTTCTTCCAGCTTCCGCTCGATCAGGCCCATTGTCAGCCTGGTCGCGTACAGCGGCACATTGAGATCCTTTAAAATGTAGGAAATCGCGCCGATATGATCCTCATGCCCATGGGTGAATACAAATCCCTTCACCTTCTGGGCATTCTCTTTCAGATAAGTGATATCCGGAATGACCAGGTCGATCCCCAGCATGTCATCCTCCGGAAACGCCAGACCACAGTCCACAACAATAATGCTGTCCTTATACTCAAATGCCGTGATATTCATGCCGATGAGGCCGAGACCTCCGAGCGGAATGATTTTCAAATGCTCCGTATTGTTCTGTCCGTTCTGTTCCTTTTTCAATATTTCATACCTCTTTCCTGGCAAAACTGCCATTTTACGCACAATAATAACCTCTGGTGAGAAAACCGGACTTTTTTCCACATATCTGTCGTCTTTTGCAAAAAGAAGCGTTTTCGCACATTTTTCACATTTTTGCAAAAAGAATATGGACTAAATCCATATGTGACCTGTGAACCCGCACTCACCAACTTCCTGTCATACAACCTGCATCCTTTTATCCATTCAGAGCTCTATGTCCACGTCCTCCAAAAGCTCTGCAAAGATCTTCGCTACCGCCTCCAACTCGTCGTCATCTTCCACGAACACGTACCGTGCCTCCGGCTCCCCGTCCTGCGAGGTGTCCTTCATGATGTAGGCTTCCGCCTGGTCATCCTCTGATTCTGTCACAAGCAGATAGGAGGTGCCGTTGACTCTTGTTTCTTCCAACACAAAAAAACCAACCGGTCCATCCTCTCCGACCGGGCGAAATTCTGTCTTTTCCATAGATAGTCCCCACGTTTACTCATCCCGATGAGCGGCATCCAGATATCCCTGAAGGATATAGACTGCCGCTATCATATCCACATACTCTTTGCGATGCTCCCGACGCACGCCGCTTTCGATCAGTGTGCGGTTCGCCGCGACTGTCGTCAGCCGCTCATCCCACATCGTCACGGGCAAATTGGTACGCCGCTGAAGCAGATCACGAAACTCCAGCGTTTTTTCCCCCCGCTCACCGACCGTATTGTTCATATTCTTCGGAAAGCCCAGCACAATCTCCGTCACATGGTACTGTACCGTAAGCTCCTCGATCCGCGCCAAAGTGCGCCGAAGCTTGTTCTCCTGCGTCCTTCGGATGATCTCGACGCCCTGTGCCGTCAGACCCAGAGGGTCGCTGACGGCCACTCCCACCGTTTTTGACCCATAGTCCAGACCCATAACACGAGAACCCTCATTCATCTCTCTGCTCCCACGCACGGTTCTTTATATACTCTCGTAAAAGCTCCTCTACGAGTTCGTCCCGCTCCACCTTCATAATCATGCTGCGTGCATTTTTATGGTTGGTAATATAAGTCGGGTCTCCGGACATAATATATCCCACGATCTGGTTGACCGGATTGTAGCCCTTCTCTTCCATCGCGTTGTAAACCACGTCCAGCACCGTTTTCACACGGAGCTGGGGATCCGTATTGTATGGGAAGTACTGGGTATTGTTAATATCTGCCATTTTCTTCACGTCCTTTGCCTGCACAGATCAAAGCTGGTACTATTCTAATATATCTTGCCAATTATTTCAATCCTTTTCCAGTAAAAAAACATGCGGAGCGACCGATTGACCTAATCTTCCGCGCAAAATCTGGTTCTGGCAGACTTTTTGGGCTGAAATGGCGACCCTGATATACTCTTTTGTGTATCCGACAAAATAGTCCGCCCCATGAATCTCGTTTTTCTCCTCAAACAGCGCCTCCACCTGCCTTCCGGCACATTCCTGCTCATAAAGGCTCCGGTTCTGGCCGCCGAGCTCCATCAGGACATTGCTGCGGATGCCCTTTTGCTGTTCGGAAATCTGTCCCGGCATTGCGGCCGCGCGTGTCCCCTGCCTGGCGGAATATTTGAAAATATGAGTCTCGTACAGGCGGATCTGCCGCAGGAAGGAGACAGTCTCCTCAAATTCCTCCAGTGTCTCCTGGGGGAATCCGACAATCACGTCTGTCGTGATAGCAGGCCGGTCGTAGACGTTTCGCAAAATTGTGCATTTTCGGGCGTATTCTTCAGCCGTATAGTGGCGGTTCATCCTTTTCAGCACAGTATCACAGCCGCTCTGCAGTGACAGATGAAAATGAGGGCAGACCTTCGGCAGCGCATAAAGGGCGTCAACGAATTCCTCTGTAATGATGCCCGGCTCAAGGGAGCCCAGGCGGATGCGTTCAATCGCCGGGATTTCGTGTATCGCCTGTATCAGAGACAGAAGCGATGTCCCCAGATCGCTTCCGTAGGAGCTCAGATGGATGCCGGTCAGCACGACCTCACGGCAGCCATTTTCGGCAAGTGTTCTCGCCTCCTGCAGGACATCCTCCTCGCGGCGGCTCCTGACCCTTCCTCGCGCGTAGGGAATCACGCAATAGGAACAAAACTGGTTGCATCCGTCCTGCACCTTCAGATAGGCACGCGTGTGTTCCTCCGTATGCGTGATGGAGAGAGCTTCATACTCGTGCGTATGGGCAATGGCAGTTCTCAATGCAGGATCACCTCCGTTACGCGCTTCTTCAAACTGATGAATCGCCTCAACGAGATTCTTCTTGCAGTTATTGCCAAGCACCAGATCCGCCGCTCCGTCCTCTTCCACCGGATTAACAGCCGTCTCCACGTAGCACCCCACCGCAACCACGATCGCGTCCGGATTCATTTTCCGCGCCCGATGGAGCATCTGCCGCGATTTCCGGTCAGCGATGTTTGTTACTGTGCAGGTGTTGATCACATATACGTCCGCTCCCGGCTCAAACGGCACGATTTCATATCCGGCCTTTTCGAGAAGCTCTCTCATCGCCTCCGTCTCATATGCATTCACTTTGCATCCTAAATTGTGAAGTGCCGCCCTTTTACCCATTCAATTTCTCCATTTTACAAGGAATATTCCTGAACTTTGCCTGATTTATCCTTGACTTTTATCCCGCCAGACAGTAAGATAAGAGACGGAAACACCAAAATCATACAGGAAAGTGGAGGAGTGATATTTATGAAAACAGTACGGATTTCCCTTAATTCGATTGATAAAGTAAAGTCTTTTGTAAACGACATTACGAAATTCGACAACGACTTTGATCTCGTATCCAGGCGCTATGTGATTGACGCAAAGTCCATCATGGGCATCTTCAGCCTTGATCTTTCAAAACCAATCGAGCTGAATATCCACGCGGAGGATGATATCGACGAGATCCTTTCCGTGCTTGCGCCTTACATCATTGATGACTGATCGGTCAGAGATCCCGCTGCGCAGACCCCGCCGCCGCACAAATGTGCGGCGGTTTTTCTGATTTGTCCGGCGCACGGACTGTTCAACACCGGGCACTGTCCTGCCCTCCGGAATCATTCCATTTATTTCACAAATATCGTCTCGGTCGTATTGACCGCCGTCTCCACCATCTCATCAATTTTTTCCTGCAGCTTCAGCTCGGATCGCTGGATCACCCTCAGGTTCGGTTTCGTTACCGGGTGCTTTGCCACAAAAATTGTACAGCAGTCCTCAAATGGCAATATCGATGTTTCGAAGGTGTCGATTCGTTTCGCCACCTCGACAATCTCCTGCTTGTCAAATCCGATCAGCGGACGGAACACCGGCAGGGAACACACCTCGTTTGTGACCGCAAGGCTCTGCATGGTCTGGCTTGCCACCTGGCCGATGCTCTCGCCGGTGACCAGCGCTATTGAGCCGTCCATTGCAGCAAATCGCTCCGCGATCCGCATCATGTAGCGGCGCATGATGATCGTCAGCTCGTCATGCGGACACTTTTCGTAGATATACAGCTGAATATCGGTAAAATTCACGACATGCAGACGAATCGGGCCGGTATATTTCGCCACGATCTTCGCCAGGTCGACGACCTTTTCCTTCGCGCGGTCGCTCGTATAGGGCGGCGCATGGAAATAAACCGCGTCGATCACTACGCCGCGCTTGCCGATCATATAGCCCGCCACCGGGCTGTCGATTCCTCCGGACAAAAGCAGCATCGCCCGGCCGCTCGTGCCGACCGGCATCCCGCCGGGGCCCGGAATCACCTTCGAGTAAATATAAATCATATCCCGGATCTCGACATGCACCAGCAGATCCGGAGCGTGGACATCCACACGCAGCTGTGGGAACGCATCCAGAATCCGGCCTCCCAGCTCGCTGTTGACTTCCATGGAAGGGATCGGATAGCTTTTCTTCGCGCGGCGCGTCATTACCTTAAAGGTAACACGGGAGGAATCATTTTCAATACGGTCCAGATCCAGGTCCGGTTTCCTATCACCGGCGTGCCCAGCCGGCGCCGAAGGCAGTTTCAGCGTTTCTTCCAGGAAGCGTATCACATCATTTCCCAGCTCGTCAAGCCCCCTATCCTCGATTTTCATGACCGGGCAGATCCCGACAATGCCGAACACGCACTGCAGAGCCTCGACTGTCTCGTCATAGTCAAAGTCTCCCTCACAGTCTACATAAATCCTGCCCTGTTCGCGCATCACGGAAAAATCCCCGTCCACCTTTGACAGGGCATGGCGGATCTGATTCACAAGTGCCTCCTCAAAAAGATGGCGGTTCTTACCCTTGATCGCGATCTCGCCGTATTTAATCAAAAATGTGCTGAACATAATCTTCCTTTCCTCTTTCCATACAAGGTGTCAGGGCATGCAATGGGTCAGGCGTCCCACAGCCTGCACGATCCGAGCTCCAGTTTTTCAATGCCTTGTAAACCTGCGCAGCAGTTTCCTCAGTGTCCTGTAAACCTGCACAGTGCCGGCAGCAGTTCTCTCAATGTCTTGTAAACCTGCGCAGCGCCGGCAGCAGCTCTCTCAGGACTTCCAGACAGTAAGTAACCTCTTCCTCCGTCGTAAACCGGCTGAAGCTGAACCGCAGCGTAGATTCCAGCTGTTCCGCCGGCAGATGCATCTCCTTTAGCACCGTACTGGCTGTCTGCTTTTTGTTCGAAGAGCAGGCAGATCCCGCCGAGACATAAATGCCGCGATCCTCCAGCGCATGCAGCAGCACTTCGCTGCGCACTCCCGTAAAAGCCGCACTCACAATATGTGCCGCTCCCCGCTCTCCCGGTTCGGAATGTACAACCACTCCCGGAAGCTGCGACAGTGACTCCGTCATGTGCTCCTTTAACAAGAGCATCCGCGCATGATCCTCCTCCATCGTGACAAACGCGTCGACGGCGGCCTGCGCCAACCCGGCTGCCCCCGGGACATTGTCCGTGCCGGAACGCATGCCCTTCTGCTGCCCTCCTCCGAGAATCAGCGGATGGAGCCTCACCTTATCTTTGACGTACAGAAAGCCGCTGCCCTTCGGACCGTGGAGCTTATGCCCGCTCACAGAGAGCATGTCAATCCCCAGCCGTTTCGGATAAATCCGGTATTTCCCATATGCCTGCACCGCGTCCACATGGAACAGTGCGGATGGATTCTTCCTTTTGATCAGCGCCCCGGCCTCCTCAATCGGCTCAATCGCGCCGACCTCGTTGTTGACAGCCATGATGGAAACCAGAATGGTCTCATCACAGATGGCCGCCTCCAGATCGGAAAGGCTGATTCTGCCTTTGGAATCTACCGGCAGATAGGTGACGCGAAATCCCTGCTCCTCCAGAGCGTGCATCGGCATCAGCACTGCGGCATGCTCCACCGCAGTAGTGATCAGATGCTTTCCGCCTCTTTTGTTAGCCGCTGCAGCACCCAGGATCGCCCAGTTGTCCGACTCCGTTCCGCCGGAGGTGAAATAGATTTCTTTTTCACTTACCTTCAGAGTCCTGGCGATTTTTTCTCTCGCATCCTTCAGATAGTGCTCCGCTTCCACGCCTTTTCTATGTCTGGAAGAAGGATTGCCATAATCCTCCGTCATCGTCTGCACCACCATATCACACACAGACTCCGTCACGCGCGTCGTGGCAGAATTATCCAGATATACCTCCCCATCCAGGCCTCTGACCCGGCAATCGCCCGTCATGGCTCATAGTCCAGGCATGCCCGGTCGCAGACATAGGGACGCACATAGGTATCCGCGACTGCCACATGAGCCGGGTGGCTGCCGTACACGGCTACATCCTCCGCCTTCTCCATCGTCGTAACCAGCGCGATCTCATGAGTGCTGGACGAAATCGGCTCCGCCACAAAATCTACCGACAAAAGCCCCGGCACCTGGCCGACAAGTGTTCCCAGATGCTCCGCCATGGATGCCTTCAACTCCTGCTTTTTCTCTTCCGGGATATCCTTCTTGAAATTCCACATTACAATATGATAGACCATTTTTATATCCTCCATTCATGTTGTTCTGATTGCAAGCTCTGCATCAAGTACTAAAACGATTTCTGTAAACTGGCGTTTCAACAAAAATACCTTATTTCACCAAAATAATCAAGCCATTTCTGTTTGATTTCGCCGCTTCTTGCTCAGTCACTTACTTTTATTTTCCTCCAGCAGGTACATCAAAACCGACAGCACTGCCATCCCGGCTGTCTCTGTGCGCAAAATCCGCCTGCCCAATGTGATCGGAAGGACTCCGGCCGCCTGTGCAAGCGCTGCCTCTCGCTCATCAAACCCGCCCTCCGGTCCGATCAGGATGGCAATGGATTCTCCGGGGCAGATCGCGCCGAATGCCTGCCTTGTCGCATCCATTCCTCTGGCAAGCTCATAGGGAATGAATTTCCGGTCAAATGTTTTCGCGTAGTTTACAGCCTCTTCAAACGACACCACCGGCTTTACCTGCGGGATGACTGCCCGTTTTGCCTGTTTTGCCGCGCTCTCTGCAATCGTGCTCCAGCGCCCAAGCCTGGCCTGCGCCTTCTTTGCATCCAGCTTTACCACGGTGCGTTTTGTAGCCATCGGGACGATTTCACTCACACCGAGCTCCACCGCTTTCTGGATGATCAGATCCATCTTATCTGCTTTCGGCAGCCCCTGAAACAGCACAATTTTTGACGGCAGCTCTGTATCAGCCTCCTGTGACCAGAGAATTTTTGCGGTGACCGCATCTTTGTCTACCTGTATCACTTCGCAGCGGTAAGTCACCGCATCCTTATCGCTGACACTGATCTGTTCTCCCGGCCGGAGGCGCAGCACGTTGCGAATATGATTCACATCACTGCCGGTAATCCGGATTTCTCTTTCCCCGATCTGTTCTGACTCTACAAAAAAATGATGCATTTTATGCCCTGCCTATTTCGTAAATCGCTCACACATGCGTACGCGATAAATTCCTTTTACCTTTTACACATTGCATCCGTTCTATTCTGCAAACCCTTTGCCAACAGCAAAAAGATCACGGTTTCTTTGCTGTCACCGATACCCAGTCGTTCTGACGCGTCACCTCGACCACTTCCAGTCCGGCCGCCTTCACCGCATCTGCAACCACCGTCTCTTTATCATCAATAATCCCTGATGTGATGTAAATCCCGCCCTTCTTCAGATGATTTACAATCACCGGGGTGAGCGGCACCAGCACCTCTGCCAGGATATTCGCGGCTACGATATCGTATTTCTCATATCCGACCGCATCCTGCACTTTTTTATCATCAATAATATTTCCCAGCAGAACCTGCATCGCACCGTCCGGGAGCTCATTTGCCGCCAGATTTTCCCGCACCGCTGAGATGGCGCAGGGATCCAGGTCAGTGCCAACCGCATGCCCGGCGCCCAGCTTCAGTGCTGCGATCGAAAGAATCCCACTGCCGGTACCGACATCCAACAACTCTGTCTGCCCGGTCACATATTTTTTCAGCTGGCGCAGACAAAGCTGCGTCGTCTCATGCATGCCGGTGCCGAACGCCGTACCGGGATCAATATGAATGATCAGCTTATCCCGGTCTTCCTCTTTGATCTCCTCCCACGACGGGACGATCAGGATATCGTCCACATAAAATTGATGAAAATATTCCTTCCAATTGTTGAGCCAGTCCTTATCCTCTGTCTGTGACGCGGCGATGGTTCCCTCTCCGATGTCCAGGAACATCCGCAGATCTTCCAGTTCCCGTCGCACATCTGCCAGGAGCGTCGCGACATCCGCATCCTCCTCCAGATAAAAGGTCAGGTAAGCGATGCCGTCATCCTCCGGCCCGTCCGGCAGAATATCGACAAACATTTGTTTTTTGTCTTCCTCTGAAAGGGGAAGCTTGTCTTCGATCTCCACACCCTCGATGCCAATTTCAGAAAGTGTGGCAATCACGATATCCTCCGCCTCCGGGCGCGTCTTTATCGTAAACTTATTCCAGCGCATGTTTTTGCTTCCTCACTGTCTAAGAAATTTTCTGATAAAATTTACTATATTTTAAAACCAACGTCTTTCAGCATGAACCCGCCTGATTGCTTCCCTCATGATGGAAAGAAATCAGGCGGGCCTCGATCTGCATCTTATCTGATTTTCGTTTCAGCTGCCTTACCTACCGTGCACTCTTACCACACTTATTCACAGGCAGCCCGCAAAGTAAAACGACTTACGTCGATTACTATAATAAGGAACCAGTGTTATCTTCTATTCCTCGAAGGTCTCCTTCAGCTTCTCCATGAACCCTCTCTTCTTCTTTTCAGAACCCTTCTCTTGTGCTTTTTTAGGCGTTTCGCCCTCTTTGGAAAGACTTCCGCCACTCGCCGCGTCGAATTCACGCAGCGCCTGCTTTGCCTCTTCGCTTAAGCGAGTCGGCACCTGGACGTTCAGCGTCACATAATGGTCGCCGCGCCGGTTGTCTCTGCTGCGCAGAGAAGGAACGCCTTTGCCTTTGAAGCGCACTCTGGTGCCGGTCTGTGTACCAGGCTTCACCGTATAGACAACGTCGCCGTCCACCGTGCTGATCACGACGTCCCCGCCGAGGGCCGCCTGCGCAAAGGTGATCGGCACCTCCGAATAAATGTCCAGATCCTGGCGTGTAAAGGTCGCGTGTCTGCCCACGACCACTTCCACGAGAAGGTCGCCGCGCGGCCCGCCATTTGATCCCGACTCTCCTTTTTCGCGGATCCGGATGCTCTGTCCGTTGTCGATGCCGGCCGGTATCGTCACCTTGATCTTCTTCCTGCTGGAGGTATATCCGCTGCCAAAGCAGTTCGGGCATTTTTCCCGGATAATCTTTCCGGTTCCCCGGCAGTCCGGGCAGGTCTGTACATTCTGGACCGTGCCGAACAGTGACTGCTGCGAAAAGACCACCTGACCGCGGCCGCCGCATTTCGGGCAGGTCTCCGGGGAGGTTCCGGGCTTTGCGCCGGTGCCGTGGCAGGTCGTACATTCATCCTTCAGGTTCAGATCAAGCTCCTTTTCACAGCCAAAGATGGCCTCTTCAAAGGTAATCCGTACGCTCGTACGTACATTTGCACCCTGCGAGGGGCCTGCCTGGCCGCGCCGCCTGCCGCCACCGCCAAAGAGGTCGCCAAACAGATCGCCAAAAATATCGCCCATATCGCCAAAGTTGAAGCCATCGAAATCAAATCCTCCGGCTCCGCCCGCACCGCCTTCAAAAGCGGCATGGCCAAACTGGTCATACTGGCGGCGTTTTTCCGGATCGCTTAAGATGGCGTAAGCCTCTGACGCCTCCTTAAACTTTTTCTCCGCCTCAGCGTCTCCCGGATTCATATCCGGATGGTATTTTTTTGCGAGTACACGGTATGCCTTTTTCAACTCTGCGTCGTCCGCGTTTCTGTCAACACCGAGCACCTCGTAGTAATCTCTCTTATTTTCTGCCATAATCAAAACTCCTCAGTAACCGTTCGATTTCTTCCCAGTTACACTCCTTACCCCAGAATGCCCCTGAAGAGAATGCTTCCCTCCAGGGGTATCCAATGGTACCTGTTTTTGGTCGATGATCCGGTCAGGTTCCTGACCGTTCCTTTCCGCTAATCATTCCGGTCGGCCGTTTCTGGCAGATCAGACCTCGCGATAATCTCCGTCCACGACGTCGTCATCATCGCCTGAAGAGCCGCTGCCCGTGCTCTGGCCGCCCATATTCGGGCCGGTGCCCATATTCGGATCAGCTCCCGCAGCGCCCTGCGCCTGTTCGTAAACCTTTGCAAAAAGCTTCTGTGCGCTCTCCATCAGCTTTTCTCTGCCGGACTTCAGATCCGCGATCTGCGCATCTGTCATATCCTCCGGATTCGTCTGCGCAATCAGATCCTTCAGAGACTTCAGGTCAGCCTCAACCGCTGCTTTGTCAGCCGGATCTACCTTGTCACCGACCTCTTCAAGTGCCTTTTCGGTCTGGAATACCATCGCGTCCGCATCATTTCTGGTGTCGATCGCGTCCTTCTTCTTCTTATCCTGTGCCTCGTACTCCGCTGCTTCTTTTACTGCCCGGTCGATCTCATCGTCCGACATATTGGAGCCGGAGGTAATTGTGATGTGCTGCTCCTTGCCAGTGCCAAGATCCTTCGCGGAGACATTCACAATGCCGTTCGCATCGATATCGAAGGTTACCTCGATCTGCGGCACGCCTCTTCTTGCAGGCGGGATTCCGTCCAGGCGGAACTGTCCGAGGGACTTATTGTCCTTCGCAAACTGACGTTCGCCCTGTACCACGTGGATATCTACAGCGGTCTGATTGTCAGCCGCGGTGGAGAACACCTGGCTCTTCTTGGTCGGGATCGTGGTGTTCCGCTCGATCAGCTTTGTAGCAACGCCGCCGAGAGTCTCGATGGACAGAGACAGCGGAGTCACATCCAGAAGAAGGATGTCGCCCGCGCCGGCGTCACCGGCCAGCTTGCCGCCCTGGATCGAAGCGCCAAGCGCCACGCATTCATCCGGGTTCAGGCTCTTGTTCGGCTCATGGTTCGTAAGCTGTTTTACCTTATCCTGCACAGCCGGGATACGGGTAGAGCCGCCTACCAGAAGAACCTTGGAAAGCTCGCTCGCGGAAAGTCCCGCGTCCTTCAGGGCGTTCTGCACCGGTACAACCGTCGCCTCTACCAGGTCGTGTGTCAGCTCGTCAAACTTCGCCCTCGTCAGATCCATCTCAAAATGCTTCGGCCCGGTCTCGTTCGCCGTAATAAACGGAAGGCTGATATTCGTCGTGGTGGAGGAGGAAAGCTCTTTCTTTGCCTTCTCAGCCGCTTCTTTCAGTCTCTGCAGCGCCATCTTGTCGCCGGAAAGGTCAATCCCTTCCTTGGACTTGAAATCCGCGATCATGTAGTCCACAATCTTCTTATCAAAATCATCGCCGCCCAGACGGTTGTTGCCGTTGGTCGCGAGTACCTCAATGACGCCCTCGCCGATCTCGATGATCGAAACATCGAAGGTGCCGCCGCCAAGGTCATAAACCATGATCTTCTGCTCGTTCTCGTTATCAAGGCCGTACGCAAGTGCCGCCGCCGTCGGCTCGTTGATGATACGCTTTACATCCAGGCCTGCGATCTTGCCGGCGTCCTTGGTCGCCTGGCGCTGCGCATCGTTAAAATATGCCGGAACCGTAATGACTGCTTCTGTCACCTTCTCGCCGAGATAGTTCTCCGCGTCCGCCTTCAGCTTCTGGAGAATCATCGCCGAAATCTCCTGCGGTGAATATTTCTTGCCGTCAATTGATACGCGGTAATCGCTGCCCATATGTCTCTTAATAGAAGAAACCGTGTGATCCGCATTCGTCACAGCCTGGCGCTTCGCCGGCTCGCCGACCAGTCTCTCTCCGCTCTTCGTAAATGCCACGATAGACGGCGTCGTGCGGGCTCCCTCGGTGTTCGTGATGACTACCGGCTTGCCGCCTTCCATAACTGCTACGCAGCTGTTTGTAGTACCCAGATCAATACCAATAATTTTACTCATAATAATTCCTCCTGCTTTCTGCGCTTTCCTGCGCACATGTAAATAAATTGTTCGAACCTCTGTCGATTATGACTGGAAACAACGGGATATGCTGTTGTTCGCCACCTTTGCTAAACTGTGCCGAGCTTTAGTTCGCCACCTTTACCATACTGTGCCGAAGAACACTGTCCCGGTACAGATAGCCTTTCTGAAACTCTTCCACTACGATATTTTCGCCGGCTTCCTCATCCTCCACATGCATCACGGCATTGTGGAAATTCGGGTCAAAGGGCTGCCCGACCGCTTCGATCGGCTTCACTCCGATCCCTTCGAGAGCTGTGAGCAGCTGGCGGTATACCTTCTCCATGCCCTGCGCGAAAGCGTCCTGCTTCTGCTCCTCGCTGAGGTTCGCAAAGCCACGCTCAAAATTGTCAACGGTCGGAAGAATCTTTTCCAGTACGCTCTTTGCGCCGACCTCGAACATCGCGGATTTTTCCTTTTCGGAACGCTTGCGGAAATTATCAAATTCCGCCATCTGGCGCTGTACGCGGTCCGTCAGCTCCTCAATCTGCTGGTCGCGTTTGTCCTTCTCTTTTTTCTTTCTCCCGAAGAATCCTTTTTTCTCGGAATCCTCTCCGGGGGCACCGGCGGAATCCTCCGATCCGGCCGCACCGGAATGGCCGGACTCTCCTGCTTCTGCGCCGGTGGCTTTGGTGTCTCCGTGATCAGCAGATGTGTGCGCTTCGTCCTTTTGGGCGGGAGCGTCATTTTCTGCTTCCGGAGCTTCACTGTCCGCTGCCCCGGGCCGACACTCCCCGGCTGTCTCAGGCTGCTTTGGTCCGCCTGCAGAAGCACTCTGTTCCGTCTCGCACTTTGCTGCGGAATCTTTGACTTCTTCTTCTTTGATATCTTCCAATGGCTTCTCCACCTTTCCATTTCTTATCTTTTATGATCTTTTATTCTGATTCTGAACTGTTCCCATCCGCTCCCGCAAACTCCGGGCTTTCAGACGAGAACCAGTTAAATCCTATCTGAAATCATATCATCCCTGCCGCCTGGCTGCGCGTGAATTTCCGCGCCGGCAGGCCATCAGCATCCTGTCTATCCCTGGCTGGCCGTGTCATTCGGATCCTTGCCCTTCTTATAAATCAGATCCAGCTGTGCCATCAGCGTCTTCAGCGTACTGAACACCTTGCCATAATCCATTCGCTTCGGTCCGACCACGCCGATCCGTCCGTACATTCCGTCGCCAATCTCGTATGTGGCGGTCACCACACTGCAGTCCCGCATCGACGGGACATTGGACTCCTGGCCAATGTATACCTGAATCCCGGTTTCCTCCTCCGAACCGTCCGAAGCTATCAACCCGGCAAGATGCTCTTTGTCTTCAAAGGCGCTGATCAGCTCACTTGCTCTCTCGCTGGAGCTCAGCTCCGGATAGCGGAAAATATTTGTCGCGCCGCTGGTATAAATCTCGACATCCTCATCCTCCTGGATCGCCTCCGCCACCGCATCCAGCACGCGGTTCACAACTTCGCTGTGCGTCCCGGCCTGCTCCTTGAGTTTGGAGATCGTGCCAAGATTGATCTGCTCCAACGTGAGCCCGTTCAGAGAGCTGTTCAGAAGAATATTAAGCTCCAGGACTGTTTTATAGTCAAGGCCATGCTCGATCTCCAGCATTTTATTCCGGACTACATTCGTTTCCGTCACAACCGTCGCAAGAATCTGTGATTCGGAGACAATCGAAAGCTGAATAAACTTCAGCTTGGTCTGGTGGATCTTCGGGCCGGAAATCATGGCCGCGTAATTGGTATTTGCCGCCAGGATCTGCGCCATCTGTCTGAGGATCATCTCCATCTTGTCCTGGCGCTGAAGGACAACCTCCTTCATCTCAGTGACCTCGCGATCCTTCTCCTTCATCATGCGGTCTACATATAACCGATAGCCCGCGTCCGAGGGAATCCGGCCTGCGGAAGTATGCGGCTGATGGATCAGTCCCATCTCCTCCAGATCAGACATCTCATTGCGTATCGTGGCAGAACTCAGATTCAGGTCGGCATATTTGGAAATCGTGCGGGAACCAACTGGCTCGCCTGTCTCCAGGTAAGTCTTGATGATCGCTTTCAGAATCGCCCATTTTCTATCATCCAGCTCCATCTGAATTCCTCCTTCTTTTGTTGTTAGCACTCCTTGGATTTGAGTGCTAACACCCTACGTTGCTTACTATAATACTCAGATTCCGGTTTGTCAATAGTCATTTTGGATTTTTTCTGCTTTATTTCTTGTATTTTTTGTGTATTTTCTGTATAGTAATGGATCAGGATGGTCTTACGACCGGATACTGGCAATGGATGCTGCGGTTCCTGCAGCGGAAAGGATTTCCCGGAAGTATGAAGAAAGAAAACTATCTGACAATCGGGGCAGCCCTGCTGCTGATTGCAGCTTTGATCGGCGCCGGGATCTTTCTGGCGGTAAACTATCATAAGGATACCGGGGCCTCGGACGCCGCTTATATACAGGCGCAAAAGGAAGCGGAGGATTTGCTGGCCGAGCTTGAGGCATACCAGCTCGACCAGACAGGGGCGGGAGCCGGAACAAAAACAGCGAGCGACAATTCCACGGCTGCAGATGATGACAGTCCGGACGCAGGATCTGACCAGGTCTCCGGCACGGTTTCTGATGCCGGAGAAGATTCTATTGCCGGAAATGGTTCCGATGCCGGATATGATGATCCTGACTCTGATGCCGGATACGGCTCTGATTTTTCATCCGCGCCAGAGACAGAGGCCGAGGCAGACACCGAATGGATCCTGGAGGTTCTCGCTCTCGATGACACGCCGGTGATCTGGGTGGGCGACTCTCGCACGGTCGGCATGCAAAAGGCGCTCGACGTCTACACGGAAGATGTGTATATTGCCGCTTCCGGCGAAGGCTATGCCTGGCTGTATGAGACAGGAATCGTCCGGATGGAAACGGCGATCTCGCAATATCCCGGGCGGCCCGTGATTTTTAATATGGGCGTTAATGATTATGAAAATCTCTACAACTACATGCTGCTCTATGAAGAAGTGACTGCCGGACATCCGGACACAGTCTTTTATTTTCTCTCTGTAAATCCGGTCGACGATGAGGCCGGGCTGTATATTACGAACGCGGAAATTGAGGAATTCAACGCGTCCCTGGCCGCCGCCTATCCGGACACGTACCTGGACAGCTATACCTGGCTTGCCGAATCCGGGGCAGGCACAATCGACGGCATCCACTATTCGGAAGAGGTGTACCGGAGCATTTACCTGTACGTAAAGGAGGCACTGTCTGCTTAGGAGCTGACAGCGCCTTCCATATTTATAGGAAAAAAGTCTTTAATTCAGATAATCATATACCGTCTTCGAGATCGCCCGGATGCCGGTCACAGCCGTATATTCGCTGCAGCCGCTGGAAAAAACGCAGATCACGTAATCTGTCTTTCCCCCGTATACGATTG
This sequence comes from Lachnospiraceae bacterium, assembly GCA_021203145.1. Classification (GTDB taxonomy): domain Bacteria; phylum Bacillota; class Clostridia; order Lachnospirales; family Lachnospiraceae; genus Choladousia. The sequence continues at coordinate 32,031 of JAJQBS010000046.1, forward strand.
CGATATCATGCTGCGTAGTCGAGGTCTCGCCGGTCTTGTTCGCTACCTTGACGCCGGATGGAACCCCGGCCGGGATCTTTGTCCGCCGCTGCTGTGCCAGAAGCAGGTTCAGCATTTTCTTAGAATAAGCCTTAGACACGCAGGTGCCATTATAAATCTTCTCCAGCAGTACGCCGCAGTCTTTTGCGGAGGAAGTGTTCCTGCTGCCGTCGCCTGTATAGGACGAGGACGCCGGATGCAGCGTGTGGTGTACCCTGGTGCTGGTATAGCCGTTCGCAGAGAGATATTTGTTTACCACAGCAGCGCCGGAGAGGAAGCTGGTGCCGGAGGAGCTCTGCTTCCGGACAAGGGCGTTGTAGGCTTCGTTACTGCTGACCGTGATCATGGAATTCAGCAGGCTGGTGATTGTCGAAGTCTCTGTCAGGCGCCCGGCCTTGATTTCATTGTAAAGAGAGGCCATGACAAATACCTTGATGGTACTGGCCGGATACATGGCGGTGTCATTCAGATTCAGGACATCCCCCGTCTCAAGATTTTTCACATAGACAGACCATGTTCCGCCGTATTTGCTGGTCATAGAGGAGATCGTGTTTTTCAGCCCGCTGAGCACCATCTCTTCCGCAGTACACTTCTTCCCGTTCGCGTCCACATAGGAGCCGTCCGCCACCTGCTGGCTTACGGCAATCGTACCGTCTGAGAGAAGATAATATCCGCCCCTCCAGCAGTTCGTCATCATCTTGCCCTTTGCGTTGATGTAGTACTTCGTTCCTTTATATGTGATCCAGCCTTTTTTCTGGATGAGTACCCCGTTTGTACCGCCAAAATAATACGTGCCGCTGAACTTCACGCCGTCCACAGTCTGCTTCACCTGGCGGAACCTTTTACTCGTACAGAGCTTTCCGGAGCTGTTAAAATAATAATACCCGCTAAACTTCACACCGCCCACTTTTTTTGAGATCAGACGAACCTGCGCGGTCGCGGTCAGCCTGCCATATTCCTGCACATAATAATAGCCGTTAAAGGTCTTTGATTTTGAGTCACATTTCAGATTGGTAAGCCTTACAAGCCCATACGCCGTTTTCCGGAAGCAGCCATATTTGTTCGTATAATAATATCCCTTAAACCTTCTGCCATTGACCGTCGTGTTCAGATAATACACCGCCGTCTGCTGGATCAGCTTACCCCTGGCGTTGAACATATAATATCCGCTTTTCAGAAAACTGACCTTATTTATGGAAATATACTGAATTCCGGTCAGAGCCGTTCCGTCCGCGTCCCGCAGATACCAGCTGCTCCCTTTCTGAACCAGATACTTCCCGCTTGTCCCTTTGAACGGGTATACGGTCTGTGTCGCCGTTGTGGAAGTGCCCTCCGATGCCCGGGCGCTCCTGCCGCCGCAGAACAGGCATACCGATAAAAAAAGCAGGAAAAAAACAGCCGCCGCCAACAGGCGCGCCCCCAGCCGGCTGATACACGCAGCATTTTCATTTTTCATTCCCAAATCCTCCCTTTTTATTAAGACTTTTTATATTTCTTTCATTTTCCTTTCACACAATAGCCACAAGCCCCTGTTAGACTGTCATCATACAAGGAAGTCACCCGGGGGGTTGCAAAAATCGAATCATTCGGACTGGCTTCAACAAAATACATTCCCCGCATTTACAGATGCCGCGTATCCACAATACAGGCAAGACGAATTCCGTATTCAAAATGACGGCGGCAGCGGGGTTTACATAGATTAAATGTTACACCTCCCTCCTACCGGACGCCCGCAAGTGCGTCCGTTTTTTTCTGATTTCTTTTTACCCCTGTTTCCGGTGCATCACGTCGCCCCGTTCGCAGCGGTTCCCCCATCCGTCAATCAGAGTGCCGTCGCGGTAGACGCAGATAATCTCACAGTTGTTAGAGCAGCGACCGCATTTTGCTTCCCTGGTCTTGAATTCCACATCCTCAATCGAAAAATCAAACTCCCTGCGGACATGCCCGCTCTTCGCGAGGATCGCGGCGCCGATCGCTCCCATCAGGTGACCGTTTTCATCTACCCGCACTTCACAGCCCAATGCCTTTTTAAACGCCGCGACGACGCCGACGTTTTTGCTGACGCCTCCCTGGAAGACGACCGGAGAGACGATGCGCTTGCCCTTGCCGACATTATTCAGATAGTTCGCCACAACCGCCTGGCAGAGTCCGGCGACGATATCCTCCTTGGAATGCCCCATCTGAATTTTGTGGACCAGGTCGGACTCCGCAAAGACAGTACAGCGGGCGGCGATCTGCGTCGGATGTTTTGAATGCAGGGCAATCTCCCCCATATCCTCCACATCAATCCCCAGGCGCCTTGACTAGCTGGAGAGGAAGGCTCCGGTGCCAGCCGCACAGAGTGTGTTCATCGCGTAGTCCACAGCAACGCCGTTCTCTACGAGAATAATCTTGGAATCCTGCCCTCCGATCTCCAGGATCGTGCGCGTCTCCGGGTAGAAGGAAGTGGTGCCGACCGCGTGCGCGGTGATCTCATTTTTGACCATGGTAGCCTGCGTGATCGTCCCGGCCAGGCGGCGCGCGCTGCCGGTCGTCCCGGTCGCGACAATTTTATAAGCTTCCTTATCAAACTGTTCTTCCAGAAGGGCGACCAGCTTTTTCACCGCACCGATCGGGTCGCCCTCTGTCCAGATATAAGCGCTGGAGAGAATCTCCTTTTCACTATTTAAGATGACTCCTTTTGTAGAAATAGACCCCACATCAATTCCCAGGTACGCTTCTCTTTTGGTTTTTTCCGCCTTGCCATTCATTGATTTGCCGGTGGAAGTATTTGTTTGGGCATCTTTTCGCCCGTCAGAGGATGCTCCTGTCTGCGTATCCGTTTTATCGCTCATCGAATTACCTTCTTTCTCATGCTCAGCATATCATAAAACGCTTCCAGCCGGGTCATCAGCCCCGTATCGCTGGTCTGCGAATCATAGGTCAGGTACAGAATCGGGATCTTATAATCCGCACCGATATTCTGCAGCACCGGCATAATATCGATCTCCGGCGTGCACCCGGCTGATTTTACATGGATGATCCCGTCAAAGCCCCGCTCTGCGTAGTCCCGCGCGCACCAGATATTTGCCGTGGACGTGGGTCCCATCTCGTAGCGGCAGAGGTCGCGGATCCGCACGTTCATATTCTTCTCCCCGCTGTAATGCAGGTTCCGGTGTGAAATATTCATCCAGCGGTGAACCTCCACGCCCATGTCCGCGAGCTTCTGCTCCAGCTCCAGGTTGGAAAAATCATCCTGGGCCGTGAAATACTCCCCGATCACCCCAACACGGAGCGGCTCCTGTTTTTTCAGCGGAATCTCATCAAACGCGCTTTTCACCTTCTGGTGCCCCGCCTCAATATCCGACCTGGAAGCAGCCTTATCCATATCTGTCCAGAACTGGTTCAGCGCCTTTTTATATGCGCCCTTCGTCATTTCAAAGCCGCAGTTCTTATAATATTCCGCCTGCACTTCATCAATGTACTCGACCATTTTCAGCATTTCCATCCCGGCGACCGTCGCCCTGGCGACATGCAGCTTCGGGTTCATCCGTCTGACAGCCTTCAGATAATCCCGGTTCCTCCCGGTCGTATATTCGGCCATATTGATGAAATCAAACTGATACCCCAGGTCGCGGAGAATCTGCTCCTGCAGCTCGCCGTAATATCCCAGGCGGCAGTAGCCGAACAACATCAGAAGCGTGTCCGCGCCGCATTCCAGCGCCTCGATCATGCTGCCCAGAGTCGTCTTGAACGGTGTGCAGACCGTGTCCGGGCTGTACAGGCTGCCAATGTCCAGCGTCTTTTTGGTCATCCGCGGCTGCATGATGTACTGCTGCTTCAGACCAACCTCAACAAAATATTTCAGGGCATAATTGTACCGCGCGGCAATCGGAAACGCTATTTTCTTCTGATCACTGACGATCTTTTCCTTAGCCATTATCATTACTCCTTAAAATAGAATCCCGCAAAGTGGATTTCCCGCGCTCTGCCAGGTAATCTTGCCGGATCTCTTCCGAAATGAATGCCTCATTGAGTTTCGTATAAAAATGCCGGCAAGAGCAGTTTGGCAAACTATCGAAAGAAATCTATATATATTTATTTTGCATTTTCATGAAAACTCAGGATATCCACGAAGCTCTCCAGCCGCGTCTCCACGCCCGCCATACCACTCTGCGCGTCGAGCATCAGATTCAGGATCGGCGTACCGTCATTGCGCCGGACGATCATATCATTCGTCATCGCATCCGGGCCGCAGGGAAATACGCTCAGCAGAATAATCCCGTCCACCCGCTTCCGATTTTCATAAATCCCGCCCGCAATCTCACGGTTCACCTCCCAGCGCATGGTCGGCGACATCCGGGAACCCTGTTTGAGCGCCTCCTTGCGATCCATCACGTCCGCGCGGAGCACAGTGACGCCGGCCTCCTTCAGAAAATCGGTAATCGGCTTCCCGATATATGCGTCATTGACCACATAGCTGTGCGAGGCGATCAGGACCTTCAGCCCGTCATTCTTATACAGAAGCTCCTGCTCGCGCACCTGATTTTTCCAGTCCTCAGCCTCAGACTTTTTCGCCTTCTTATAAGCCCTTGAAACAGTTTTCCGCGAAAAACCAAGCTCCTCCCCCATCGCAAGGAAAGCAGCTTCCTCATCCACCCCATGCTCGACATCTACATTATAAGAGAGCAACTTTTGCCCGCTCGCACGAAAAAGATTGCGGCAGATATCATACAGTCCTTCAAATGTTGTGCAAAAATATCTGCGGACCCCCAGATTGCTGATCCGCGGTACCAGAATATAGTCGCAATTTCCGATCAGCTTTTCTACGTGTCCCAGGTAAATCTTGACCGAGAGACACATCTCATCAATCGCCCTTGCCGTGCCCTGGTTCACCGTTTCCAGAGTCGTAGCGGGACTCACCAGGACGTCCGCTCCCAGTTCTTTAAAAAAGCTTTTCCACAGTACCTGGTATCTGTCGTAAAGCAGCGCCCTGGGCAGGCCAATGACCAATTTCCGGCCCTTAGTGCCGGATTCCTTCCTCTTTGCCAATTTTTTCACCTCTTCCGGCGCGAAAAAAAGTATCGTACCTATATCGTTACTAAAGCTTCTGTTTTTTCACGCATTGATCAATTATATCCTTTTTCCGTGGCATTTTCAATCACCAGAATTATTTTCAAATTTACTAAATTTTACTAATTTTTTCTAATTTTTTTTGAAACATTGCTTTTAATTCATTTCCAGTTTTACCGTCAGAATCCGCCGCAGGGATTCATCGATCCGTTCTTCTGAAAGCACGCCTGTATTTACTGCCGAAACCAGTCCCTCATAAGCGCTCTGGAAATCTGCAGGCATCAGAATCATATCAGCCCCGGCGCTCACCGCCGCCACTGCAGCTTCTGCTGAGGAATAATAATCCGTAATCGCCGCCATGTTCATCGCGTCAGTCACGATGATTCCATCAAACCCCATCTCTTCACGCAAAAGCTCCGTCACGAGCAGCTCGCTGACGGTCGCCGGAGTGTCGTCCCCAGTCACATTCGGCAGAGAAATATGTCCCACCATTACAAACCTGCACCCGGCCTCAATTCCTGCCGCAAACGGGAGCAGCTCGCATTCCCAGAGCTCCTCCAGCGTCTTGTAGGAAGTACTCCGCGAGACATGACTGTCCTCCGCCGTATCACCGTGCCCCGGAAAATGTTTCAGGGTCGCGGCCACCCCCTGGTTTTGTATTCCCTCTACAAAGCTCGCAACCATTGAGGAGACGACCTCCGCATCTGACCCAAACGACCGGGTTCCGATCACGGAATTATCCGGATTGGTCGCCACATCCGCCACAGGCGCAAAATCCACGTTAAACAGCAGTTCGCTTAAGTAGCTCCCGATCGTCTCGCCGACAGCATACGCATCTTCCGGCTCACCCAGGCCGACCGACTGCATGGTATCGATGTAGGGAACGTCGATCACGCCCTTCCCGGAAATCCTGGTGACCGTTCCACCCTCTTCGTCCACGCAGAGAAAAGCAGGGACGCCGATTCGCTCCTGGCTGTATTGCAAGGTATTTTCAAGCATGGTCATTAGCTGGGATTCTGACGTGATATTCTGTGTAAAATAAACCAGGCCGCCGACCGGATAGCGCGAATAGGCCTCCTGCGTCGCTGTCCCCGCCGCCGTCGCCGTACTCACCCCGGTCAGAGCCTCCGGCGTTATAATAAACATCTGAGCAATCTTTTCCTCCAGAGTCAGCTGCGCAAGGAGGCTCTCGACCTGCGTATCTGATCCGCTTCCAGAAAGCTCCGATTCATCTGCGGCAGGTATGGCATCATTTTCGGATGATTCTGATTCTGATATCAGATCAGCATTTTCACCGGATACCGTCCTGCCGGACAGGATCTCGACGTTCCCATCCGATGATTCACTTTCACCCGGATCCTGCAAAAAAGCCGCCTCCTTGTTTCCTTCTTCGTCTGAATAAACCGTTCCTGCACTTTCTTCTTCGTCTGACAAGCCCGTCACTGCACGCTCTCCCTCGTCTGACAAGCCCGCCTCTGCGCTCTCTCCTTCTACTGATAAGCCCGCCTCTGCGCTTTCTCCCTCATCCTGCAAGGCCGCGTCCTGCTCTGACTTTACAATCGTTATACCACTCTCTGTATACCGCATAAACAGCCACGCCAAAAGCACAGATACAGCCAACAGCAGCATGGCCGCCAACGCCGCGTACAATTGCAGAAATTTTCTCTTTCTCTTTCCTGACACTTTTTCCCCTCCAGAAATCGGATAGGGGGGATCCTCTCTCCCTATCCGCCGCGCGGGGCGCGGGCAATGTCATAAGGATTGCCGACGAAGTTGGAGGATTCCTTATGACGCAGGCATAGCTGCCAGAATTCCTTTCGCGCCCCTGCGCATCATAAAATGAACCACCCCGATGCAGGCATCGGGGCATCAGACTCGCACAGAAATAAATAATTCCAATCTGTCACACAGAATCTCTGCAAATGCATTTTTGCCTGGCAGTGCACGTTTCCATTACGCGAACTGCTCTGTCAGAAGGTCAATAGCATTAAAACAAACAGAACGACCAGAATGATCATCGTGACAGCACCTTTAATATATGCGATATCTATAAAAAATACGCCTTGAAGCGCGGTTACAAGTGAGGCAAAAAGAAGTACAAGCAGACTTCCGATGATCACCCCGATCAGAAATCCAATGGAGGCTTTCAGGAGGATAGAGCCTGTCCTCTCAAACCGACTGGTATTGACACGGACCTGAATGTTCATGGCAACACATCCTACAATCCCCGAAATAAGCCCATTCATTGACAGCGCATAAAAGGCGTCCGCCACGTAGTCATTAAAACATACTGAAACCAGAGAAGTCAGCAGGATCGTAATTAACCCACTGTTCATGAGAAGCAAAAACAGGCCCCACAAGGTGATGGCAATTTTCTGTGTTATTTTTAAGTCGCATTTTCTGTGATAACTATACTGAAGGCTCGTAAGGCGCTTGCTTTTCGGCAGGTTCAGACGCAGCTTTCGAAGCAGCACCTTTAGTCGGTTGGGAAACGCATCTGACGGACTCTTTTCAGGAACTACCTGCATTTTGGGACCTTTAAATGTATATCCTGCAAATCCTTTTTCGTCCCTGACCACTTCCAGCGGCTTCTCCAGCTGCCGTCCCTTACCGGTCTCAATCATTTTTCTGACTGATCTCTCCCTCTCCGGAGATCTGTCTTTGAGCAGCTTAATCCAGAGATCCTCCTTGCCTGCCACCAGATAATGCGTTCCATCTATATCATCTCTCCTGGTTTTCCTTACCAGCTGATACTGTTGTGAATCGCCCCACACTGTCTTCATCATCCGTCCTCCAAGAATATTTTTGTCTTCACCTGGTTATTTTACCTGGATTCCATCTCTTCGTCCACGCGCCTGATAAAAGAAGTGACTTCCGCAGTCAGATCGCTCATCTGGTCAATCGCACGAGTCATCCGTGCCAGAACTTTGCTCTCATAAAGCTGTCCGATCTCGTCTGTCCATGAACAGCTGTGAAATCCATCGCAGGCACTGCTTTTCATATCAGAAAAAATCGAATCATCCATAGTAGCCGGCCTCTCCAAATAAGATGCTCTCCATCCTGCCTCCAGGTGCATAAATCCCGATGGACAGGCTCTCACTGATCAGGCTGTCATCCTCCATGACGAGATCCTCAATAAGCAGCTTCGCCTGAGCCACGTCAGCCGGAAAAATCACCTGACCATTCACAGATATTTCTACATCCGAAAAAATTTCGATCGCCTCACACTGATCCTGTTCATTGTAAAAAACATGGCAGATACCAAAATCATCGGTCGTTGTTAAGCTGAATTTTGTCTTTTTAAACTCCTTTGCCGTCCCCAGAAGCTTACGCACCTCTTCACGATTCATCCCAAATCTGATGCCATTCACTTCCTGCGTCGGCTGCGCTGTCCATTTTTCCATTTTGTCTCTCCGTCATTTGATTTTTCCGTCTTTTTCCAGCTGCCCCACATACTGCATCATTTGACCGATCGCTGCATTGTATTTATCTCCGCATTTTTCCTTCACATCGTCAATATCCATCTGAAGGGCTTCTTTAAATTTCCCCTGGCTGATCAGATTTTTCTGCGCAGCACGATAATTGCGCGCCTCCCGCGAACTGCCGCAGCTCGCAGTTTTCCGGTGGTCTTCCTTTTCCATCCGAATCGCCGGACCGTCCTCCCTGGCCAGAAAAGAAGCACTGTCAGCCGGCATATGGTGTACCTCGTACTTATCGCCCTGGCCGCCCTGAAATACATCCTTATAACTCCCGCCCTGGAGACCCACAGCACCAGATACACGAGCGGAAACACCCGAGAAACCGCTTTTTCCTCCGGTGCTGTCCTGATCGTCCATCGCATTCACCAGACGCAGATACTTATCGACAATTCCAAGTCCATACTGAATGGAATCTCTGCACTCTGCTTTATTGCGCTCCAGCTGTTCCTTCAGCCCGGGGATCTGCCGCAAATACCGGCTAAGGATATCTCTATGCTCCTCCAGCCGGCTTATCCGTCCGCGTAAAGACGCGATCCGCACATCAATTCCACTGGTATCTTCATACGAATTATCGCGCTGCATGGCAGCCTTCTGGCTTAAGAGACTGCTGATCTCCCCCTCAAGGGAACTGATTTCCTGATCCGTACTTCTGATTTCAGAGAGGATTCGTTCTTCGGTTGAAATAAGAGTATCTTTCAGTTTTCCTGCTCCTTCATCCAGGAGGCCGAGGGAATTTTCCAGCTTCCCGGAATATTCCCTCATCGCCGCCAGATCAGAGTGCAGCTTGCCGCCCGCCATGAGCGGTTATACCATTGAATCCAGAAAGCTCGCATAATTAGCCAGTGAATCGCGTACAGAGCTTATAGGAGCTTCGCAGGCGCCGATCAATTCATTAACCTCATTTACCAGCTTCTGAGCGTCCTCATATGCTTTGTCTCTGGTGGAGCCACTCAATTCATCAAGGAGACTCTGTCCCACAGCGTTTGTCGATTTAATTTCAGCTGCAATCGAGTCCAACAAAGCGCTGAGTTTCCTTACATCTCCCGGTTTTCCAAATACTTTCCCTCCAGCCATATACTTGTCCTCCTTTTATTTCAAATAACATCATATTAATTAATCTAAGCTTTGCTCTAAACTGTCTTTTCTTGTCCGCTGTTCCTCTGCCTCATTCTTAAGTTCCCGGATCCGAGCAGTGCCAGAAGTCACTGCATCGTCGAGCTGAGCCGCAATCGTCTTGAGCCGAGCAGAAGCTTTATTCGCATATTCTGTGCCTCCCAACGTAGCATCCGCACTTGACGCCGCTGTGAGAAGCATATCCGCATTTGATTTGATTCGCTTTAAGTAATTAGCCTCAAAGTTCTCGCAAAATTCAATTACCTTGTCTAAATTTCTGTCTACTCCGTCTGCCATTTTCATCCTCCTGATTTGAATTTCTTTATCTGTTGTACATATTCCTTTGTCTTTTCTAGCTTTATTTAAAATATACTAATGCCCCATCACCTCACGTCCTTCATGTTCTTATTATCAAATTTTTATGAAACCTTTTTTCTTGCTTTTCGAATAATATTTGTTGAGTGAAACTTATGAATCTAATAACCATGGTGGGAGCCCAACAACTGGTGTTTTACCTATTAATAAGTATGCTGCCTCTTCCTTGTGTTCTCGCATGCGATAAATCCCAGAATATGTCACATCTCCTAGCCTATACGCAATCGTCTTGAGTTGTGGAGATGCTTTATTGGCAAAATCTGTACAACCTAACGTTGCATCTACGGAAGATACCAGTGTGAGAAAACGTTCAACACTTGGCATGAGTTGTTTTAAGTAATCTAACTCGAATTTTTCACAAAATTCAACTACTTCCTCCAGTTCTTTTATGGTTGCCCAAATATCTTTTTCGTCTGCCACTTTCAGTCCTCCTCATTTTTCTTTTTGGCGGTCTCGTTAGCTGTTTCACTGTCTTCTGTCGTTCCCATGTTCGCACAATTCGCAATCTCTTCCACTTTTACCCCTTCTTCATACAGTTCCTGGCTATACATCTCCTCTAGTTTCATTTTCTGATCCATCAGACGCTTCTCCTCTATCCTCCAATCGCTGATACGCTTCTCCTCTTCTCTGATGGCATTCACAAGCGCATTGACCAGTTTTAATAGTTCCTTTGTAGCTTCTGTATCAAAAGCTGTTTCAGCAAGAGACATGTCGCAGCTATTAACTATTGTAAGCAGCATTTCAGCATTACTATTAATTGATTTCAAATAAGAACTTTCAAATACATCGATGAAATCTGAAACAAAATATTCTCTTATCAAGTCATACATGATGTTCCCCTTTACAGCATTTTACCACAAAAAAATTCACAGCTTGTAGGGGATGAATTTTTTCCCCGCGCGCCCATTGTGATAATATCCCATGTGTTCCGGAAGACTGTGAACCAGGCTTGCCCTCTCCAGATACTCTCCTGCCTCTCCGTCGCTCATCGCGAAAGCAATCTTGTGGCGGAAATCTGCTTTCTTTACGGCCTTGAAATCCTGAAGGGCGGCGGCCGTATCGTAGATCACCAGATGAAATACATTTCTTCCGGGGCCGATGTGGATCAGCCTTGCGATGTCATCACGGGCGTCATACAACAAATCATCCGAAAATTCTCCGGCTCCGCCCACCGTCTCCGATGATTTCGATCCGGCTGTCTGCGTATCTGGTGTATTTGCCGCGTTTTTATCAGCCTGGGGCGTCGCCGGCGCAGGCTCCTCCTCAAACATTCCGAAAAGAGCTCCAAATGCATCTTCCAGTTCTTTGGTTTCCTGTGTTTTTCCGGAGCTGGCTGTCTCTGGCTCCTTTACCGGAGCCGAAGTCCCTTCTCTCGCCAGCTGCTCCAGCTTTTCCGGTTTGGTTCTGGGATAGCTGCTCAGTTCCTCCGCGACTGCATCCAGTCCGAGCCACACAGCAAGCACCCTCTTTTGGTTGCCGCGGTCGTTCGTAATGGAAAGCAGCCGATTGACTTCGTGACAGAGTTCCGGCAGCTGGTCAACAATCTTTATATTCGGGTCAGCGTGGGCAAGGGCCTGGATTTCCGGCAAATATTCACGGTAAATACCGGCATAAGGATCGCACAGGAGTACGATTTCATAGGGGTTCTGCCGTCCGAAGCTGGCTGTGATTGCCTTCAAAACCCGCATCTGCTGCTCCTCCGTGCCGGATACACTCATGATATTGTTTCCGCTGCGGCGCAGGAGCGGGAAGCTCAGTGCAAATCTCAGATCGACCGGTTTGCCCAGATAAATCTGTGTGTCGCGCGTGCCATCCCTGTGCTGCCCGGGAAGCTGCTCTTCCCATTTTCGGATTTCTTCCAGATCCATGAATTCCTGTACCCGGTCGTCAAAGCTGTCTGCTACATAATTTTCCGAATGATAGAACCTTCTGGCCTTTGCACTGACCTTATAGCGCCACTCTCCGTCGATGTAGATCGCCATGGCACGTTCAATGGTCGCCACTTCTTCTTTATCCTCATTTTCGCGAACCGTCTGGACGGCCACCTCGCCCGTCTTCATATGTACAAAGGAAAGCAGCTTGCTGCGGTCATTTTCCCCGAGCGTCTCCTTGAGCTCGTCCAGGTAATTGGACAGGGCAATTCTGGCCTTGATCTGTTTTTTTCCCTTGTCAGAGAGGCCGCGCAGGCCATCCACAATCGCCTGGTCGGAAAACAGCATGATAATACCCATCGCACGGGCTTCCGCGAGGATATTTTCCAGGCGGATCTTATAATCCGGCTCCAGCTGCGCATGCTGGGACATCACGTGGAACTCATCGATGATGACCAGAAGCCGCCGCATGGAAGATGTTCCAAAGTGTTTGCGGTAATCGGTGAAGCTGGTAATGTTGTCGTGTCCTCCGCCCTGTTTGTGTTCATAGTCCGCTTTGGCAATCAGGTTCTGGCGGCGTTCCATCTCCGCTGTAATCTTATCAATAAACGCATAGGAAAAGTCGGAAGTCTTGCTCAGGCCAATAAAACGGATATGCGGGGGCGTATTGGTTTTATAAGAATAAAATTCTGTAATCTTGTAATCCGCCATCCAGATTTCTACGTCCTCCGGCGAATAATTCATGACGATCGAGCTGACCAGCATATGGAGCAGAGTACTTTTTCCGGAACCGGTGCCGCCGCAGATCAGGCCGTGCGCGTTCATGGCATTTCCCAGAAGATATTCCAGAATCTGCCCGCGCCGGGTGACGGCAAATGGGATATGCAGCCCGTCCGTGGAATCCTCCTCCCCAAACGTGTGCTCAATATCAAACAAATTCTGAAAATGATTGTCCAGAATCTTCTCCTGCTTTAAATCAGCAATCAGGCTGCCAATATATTCCTTCCGGTCTTCCCTGGAACGTACCAGTATACAGGGAATTTTCTCTTCGCCTTCCCGATAGTTTGCCCCGCCCTCGGTGAGGTCGAACCACAGCGCCGCCCCCTGTGCTTCCTTTGTCAGCACTGTCTCAATGGAAGACTCTTTGCCGTAGGTGTTATTCCTGTTGCGCTCCGCCCAACGGTCCAGGTTGTTTAACAGGATCACGGAGATGCCCAGCTTTGCGCCGTTTATCAGCATGCGGTTCAGTATCTGTATTCCCTTATCTGAAAAGCCGTCAGGAAAGTTGTCAATGACGACCGTCTGGTAAGGAATCCACGCCTGGTTTCCATTTTCCTGATTGTATTCCGTCAGCGAATGATATTCCCCCAGCTCTCTGGCCACAAGTGTCATCCAGCCATCAAGGCTCTCTAATTTCTGGGAAATCGAGTGCTCATCCGGACATAGCTGAGCCAGATGAAAATTCCCCTGCGTAACCTTACGGTTCAGATATACGACATCCATCTTTCTGACATCCACCAACGGACGCATCTCACCAAAATTAGCCCCGGCCTCCGCCCCATCCATGAAAGAAAACTCCATGTGGAACTCCGGGGAGAGCCGAAGCATCTGTAACAGCAGTGCATGCATGGCCTGGCAGGCCGTCTGCGCACTTCCTTTCTGATAATTACAAATATATGGCAAGGGTGTCTCAATCGACCAGGGATAGGGGATATTCATCCAGCCTTCCTGATCTACACAGGTCAGAGAACCAGGGGCAGCGCCTGCCCCATCTGGAAGCTGAGAAGGCGCATCGGCACCGGCCTCTTCCGAACGACCGGCCAGCCCTACCCCCTGCGGCAGCCCGCCGCTGAGTTGTCGCCTGATATCGCCCAGTAAAAAGCAGCCGTCCACGCTCGTCGCCATGTGGTAAACCGTCCAGTCCGAATCCGCGCCAGCGCCTGCAGCGGCCCGCGTCTTATTCGATTCTACCTGATAATACCTGAGCTTCTCCGTGATTTCCTGACAGGTCGCTTCCAGGTTTTCCCGAAATTCCTTTTCCTGGCTTTCCAGCTGGTAGATCAGCGCATTCAGTTTTCCAACCAGTTCATAATATACTCTTCGATCAGCGCCAAGCAGCTGCTTGATAAATGCCAGGATACCGGTGCGGGACAGCTCCATCCGCAGACTGTTCAGCTCCTCTTCCGTATAGGTTACGTCCGTGCTGCGCGCAACAGGACCATATTTTCTGCCGGACCTGCTGTTGTAAATCTGTCCGCGGAGCTCCTGATATTTCTGTTTTTCTACAGATAATTCTTCCAGTTTCTCTTCCATCTGGTGGCAGCTTTTTACCAGTTTATTTAATTCTTCGTAACCTGACTGGAAAAAAGCCAGTGACCTGCGCCCCATAACTCAAGCCTCCCTTCTACCATTACGGAGTTTACTCGAACTCGATAATATATCCGACCTTACCTGCATCCGGCGGATACCATCCGACGATATCATCTGCGGAATCGTTCAGCTCCCAGTTTCCCTGATAGGAATACAGTACAAGGCAGGTCTCGTCGATAGAATTGCCGTTATAGGAATCGCTGTAAGAAGGCTCGCCATCCATCCAGGCCGTAGCCACTGTCCAGGAATCCCCATTATTGAGAGACTCCCCATAAAGCTCATTGTTCTCATTCACCCAGTAATAATCCTGGCTGCCTGCGTCTCTTCTGCCTCCGATCTGGTAAAGGATGATGTCTGATGAGCCGGAAGAAGTAATCAGATTCACGATAGACTCATATTCCTCCTGACTGTTGATGCGTGCCAGATATCCTCCGGCCTGCAATGCCTTTTAAAACGCCTCATTCCAGGAGCCGTCATCCTGCACCAGCTGATAGGTATGAATACCTCCCTCCGTCGAGTCGTATTCTGTCTGCGCAGTCTCCGCAGCGGAGGCCGCAGCAGCCGTATCGGTCACGTCCTCCTGGGAGGCGGCGTCCGCATCGGATCCCGCGTCGGCAGAAATGGAGCCTGCCTGGAGATCTTCCGTCTGCGCAGCGTCATTTGCAGAGGCATCCTCGTCATAGACGACAATATCCTCATTCTGGCTGTTGTCCGTCTGATTCACGTCACCTGTGTCATTTTCCGACGCACTGTTCTCTCCCAGGCCAAAAGGGAGACTGACCGAAATTCCGTCCGCCCCGGCCACAGAAGTGCCGATCAGGAAGATCAGGCACGCCGCGCTTCCCGACACAAGAAGGAGCAGATATGCTATCACTTTTCTTATCGTTCGTTTCACCATAACCGTCTCTCCCTTTATCTGAATAAACCAGTACCGGAAATATTGCGCGGAAGCGCAGGATTTCGATCCTGATCATTTCGTACGCCACAATCTCGCATTTCGTACGCCATGAACTCAATCATTTCATAACGCGGACCTCCGGCCGCAACCAAAAATAAAATAGAGCCAAAACTCT
>JAJQBS010000087.1 GCA_021203145.1 Lachnospiraceae bacterium
TCGAACAAGGGGTTTTCACGCCCTTGTGATAATAAAAAAACTTTTAACTCACCAGGATGGTATATGTCTCGTTATAAAGGAGCCCGTAGATCCGGATCCTCCTGCCGCTGCCGGCACCTGTTAATGTGAAGCCGCCGTCCGCGTCCGTATACCCGGATTCCACATCCCCGTTGTCATCCGTCACTTCATTCCCGTCCGCGTCAAGCACCACATAGTAAGCATCCGCGACCGGGTCCCCGTTGCTGTCCGTAATGGCAAAGGTAAATGTGGAATCGCAGCCGTCCTCATCGTATCCGCTTAAGGTTTTCGTCAGCGTCAGGTAACGGTACTTATAAATATTCGTAATGGAAGCCGTCCACGCAAGGTCTGTTAACGTGCCGGATACCACGGAAGCTGTAGTGAAAAAGTCATCCGTCGCATCCACTTCCTCAATCCTGTACAGGGTTCCGATGCAGCCGGGGAATAAGGCAATCACTTCCCCTGCCTTTATGGGGAACTCACCCTTCCCGTCGGTCGCGCCGCTGCCCTGGATCTCGGATGTGATGCCGTCCCCGGAGGCCTCACTCACGTAATAATAGGTGCTGTATGCCAGCGGGACATAATCTTCCTGCGCATCGTCATAAACCGTAATCCGGTAAGTAAACGTATAGTCATCCGTATCAACATCATATCCCAGCAGGCTGACGCTCTTCGTGGCAAACACGACAGGCTTGTACGTGTTTGTAAATAGCCAGCTGACCGTGCCATCCGCGGAAGTACCGTCCTTCTCCACGTCCGTGTCAAAGAACACATGGCCCATCTCCGTCACCGCCACGTCTTCATAATTTGCCACATACGGGAACACGGCCTTCTGCCCCGCTGTCAGGGTAAATTTCCCGTAAATGTCTGTCGCAAGCACGACGCCTGAGTTGCTCCATTCCTCGCCCGTGTAATTGTAAAGGGTATACTTCTGGTTTGCCAGGGCATTCCTGTCCGCGTCCGTCAGGGTGAATTCGAATTCCTGGCCCATAAACGAATCAGGCACGCCATCCGTATCCCCGAATTCCTTCTCCACCTCGATGGTCCCGGTATCCGCAAGCTCCACCCTCACCGCCGTGGCGGTCACAGTCGCGGAGTCCGTCGATCCATCCTGTTTGGTCATCACGGAGTAAAAGCTCGGGTTGTTGTAAGCATAGATATGCGCCTGCATGGTATCCGGTGCAGTCATACTGATCTGGAAGGATACCGACCCGCCCGCTTCCAGGGTGAAGCTGCCGCCGTCCGATGTGCTGGAAATATCAACCGCGACTGCCCGCACCTCGGAGAGGTCTTCCGTCCATTCCGTTGATATTACCCATCCGTTTGCAGCTGTCAGGACTTCAGCCGGGTCCTGTGCCCCTTCCGGGATCACGGCATCCCGGCTCTGGTTATACCAGATGACAGCCTCGATCCCCTGCGAGGTCAGCCCTTCCGTGATGATTCCCGTGTATGTACCAACCCAGGAGCCGTCAATGTCGTCTTCGAACACGGTCTCGCCAGATACATCCAACCGGTAAAGGGCGTCCTCCAGCACGTCAAAGATGACGATGCCGCTCATTATGCCGCTGGACGGGTTCGTCACCGTGATCTCATAGGTATACCCCCTTGAGAGGCCGACCGCCGTCTTTGTCGTAAACGACGCGAACGGGTCGTCGTCCGCCTTCACCAGCTTGACGATGCTGTTCTCCGCCGCGGTCGCGACATCGGTAACCGTCAGGTTCCTTGCGTACAGCACGTTCCGGATGTCCGTCACGCCGTCCCCGTTGATATCACCCACTTTAAACGGCGAATAATCATCATTGACGGTTGCCGGTACGGTCCCGTCGTCACAGTACACCTCATCATCTGCGCCGTAGAGCGGCACGGTGTCGCCGGTTTCCGGCATATATGCCGCGATGTTGTACTCTGAGTTCACTGCCCCCATGTCCGCCCAGTCGTAATATGCCTGGAAATGGACCGCGTAGCCCTGCAGCCACATGCCGGAGGAATACACGCCCGGGTCACCGCCGCTGTACGAGATATGGAACACGACCATCGTGCGCCCGGTGCCGTTCCAGTTCTGGATGACGTCGTCGTCGCCCACGGTGACCGTGATGCCCGTCTGGTCCCACGCTCTCGGCTGGGTCAGCCACGTCAGGCCGGATATTGTCGTGATGCGCCCCGCGGTCACGCCGGCAGACGCATTGTACTTCATCCCGTAAGGCAGGAGGTCGTAATACACTGCCTCATTGCGGTCCGGCAGGGACACGCCCTGCGATTCAAGCAGGTCCTTTGTGGCGGAGCTGGATACGATATACCCTTCATATGCCGTCAGGTAATAATCCACCAGGACCCGGCTGTTATCCGCATCATTTTCAGCCGTCCCATACTTATAGGATTCAGCCTGTTTCTGCAGCCTTGTCAGGATGGAGAACGCGCTGTCGCGCATCAGGATCATGCCGTAGAGTTCCATCGTCAGGCCCTCCAGGCCTGCCTCGGAGTAATTGCCGTTCTCAACCGCCTGATCCTGGAAGAACCCCTGGCTGCCGGAGGACGTGAACTGCTCCCCGGCCACGCCGCAGATGTTCTCGATGTTCAGTTCGGTAAGCTCCCCGTATTTCGCCTGCATGGCGGTGACCGCCGGCGAGTCGTATTTCAGCGCAACGTCTATATAGAAATAACAGAACGTTACGTAGCCCGTCGCGTTATGGACTGCCCTGACCCTGTACGGCTCCTTCGCGATATCATCATCAGAGAACGTATAGGTAAGCGATCCGCTGCCATCCCATTCTATGTAATCCACCTGCTCCCATTCATCGCTGCCATAGAACATGGCATAGATGTAATAACCCTGGTCCACGTCATCAACCGTTTCAGCGTCAACCGTCGTGTCTTCATAGACATCATAGTCGTAATCGGTAATGACGAACTTGACGGACGAAAAGTAATAGTCATCGCTGGTTAAAATAACAGCCTCGTCACTGTCCGAATTCGGGTAGGCATATACGACGTCGTCGTATGTCGTCACCTGGTAGTACGTCCCTGGAATATATTCCCCCAGGCTTGTCGCTGTACCCACGCCTGTCTGGTTTTCCCCAAGCGTGTTATGGGTATAGCCATACCCGTAGCACCTGGAGTATCCGTGGTAAGAAAAACCTTCCGTATCAGATCCAGGGGCCTGGTTGTTCTCATAAATATCCAGCCACGCGCTGTACGTCTTTGTCCGGCTTGTCCCGGACGAGCCCGACCATTTGTCGATGCCGATCACGTTTCCTGAATAGACCCAGTCATAATCCACGTACGTATATTCCGCGGATGCGGACAGGCTCTGTTCCGGGTCGATGCCGTCCGCGGGTGTGATGGTCTGCGTGACGGTGTTCTCCAGCTCGTCGCCTTCCCCGATTTCGTCTGCCGGGTATGCGGTCACGATATAGAATTTCAGCTTGATTGTACGCTCATCTGAGGACGTGACCGTGCCGTTACTCCACCCGTATCTGGATGCCAGGTAATCGGACGAGGTCTCACGCAGCCACCTGTAGCCGACGACGCGCGTGTCAAGGCTTATGCCTGCAAGGCTCGTGGCATCCTCCGTCGTGATGGACCACGGCTGTGTCGCATCTCCCTTCACCGTGACCTTCCAGACCACGTATTTGTAATTACTGAAGCTGTCACCGGAATACTCATCCGGAAGGCTGCCGTCGACGTAGCTTAACACCTGACCCTCTGTATAGAGTGCCGGCGTATAGGATTTTCCTGTCGCGTAATATGCCGACTTCGTCACGGAGGTCAGCACCACGCCCGTGTCCACAAGGCCGGCCATGGCCGCGCCCTCCGCCGTCTCTTCCACCCCGTCCACCGTGACGGACGCGGCCGGCGTCAGGCTCCAGGCTGTGCCGTCTACGACATCCATGATGTCAATATTTTTATAGAGCACCTGGAAGGACGCGTTAGAGCCGGATTTGATGGTGCGGTAATTCCAGAATACCAGCTCCCCCGCAGTGTCATCCAGGTACCAGTTAAACGGGGAATTGCTGCTTTCCGTATAATCGTCCGGCGTCCCCTCTGGCACACCGATGTCGTCCGGGAGCTTGTCCTCCCCGTAGCGGTCCGTATAAAGTGCCGCAGGGATCCGGATTTCCACCGCTTCCGCTTCCAATTCTTCGGATGTATGGAATTCAATCTGGTATTTTAACGTAAAATCATCTGTTTCCTCCACATAGTAGGAATCTGATTCATTGACATAATAGTTGTCCATCCACCAGAGGGCGGTACTGCCGCTGTCCGCCAACAGGATGCCGCCATCCGTGTCAGAATACGCGCTGACGGCATATGAATCCGGGTCATCAATGGAGGTTTCCTCTGTTTCCGCTTCCACAGTTTCCGTTTCAGCATCCGCGCCTTCCGTTTCTCCTTCCGCTGCCAGGGCTGCCACCATTGCTGCTTCTGCTTCGGAAGCTTCCGCATTTGTCTCCGGTTCCTCTTCTTCCGCTTCCCACTTAAGGGCAAGCCCGATTAAGGTGGTTTCAATAACATCACCTGCCTCGTCCGTACCGGTTACGGCGCACGTCTCTATGAAAAGGCTGGTTTCGTCCGCACCCGAAACGGAGAGCGTCAGGTATTCATCTATGGCCGCCCCGTCTGGCAGGGTGAAGGAAAGATACGCGCTTACAAGCTCATCATTCTCCATTTCCTCCACATACTGCACCTGGATTTGTGCTGCTGACCCGTCTGCCAGCGTAATACCGGCATCCATGACAAAGGAATCCTCAGCCAGGCCGTCAATCTCTACCGCATACAACGGGTCGGTCAGGTAAAGCCCCCACTCAATGGAGTCTTCCGGGAAAGTATCGTCCGGATCAAAATTCCAGAAATAGAGCCGTGTTTCGAGGTCTGTCCCCGTCCCGGTGATATGGACTTGCTTTTCCCCGTCATCCAGGACCATACCAGGCTCTGTCTCTTCCGCAATGATAAGATCCGGTAATTCTGTCTCTGCTTCTGATTCCGTATCAGCCAGAAAGGCAGCTTGCGTCTCTGACTGTTCCGTGGCACCTGTTCCTGACTGGGTTTTCGCAGCTGATTCGGAAACAGTATCAGCAGAAGCTTCGGGATCTGTCTCAGCTTCCGTCCCCGCATCCGTCTGAGCGGCAGTTGTCTCCATTCCGGCTTCTGTCAAAGTGGCGGTTGTTTCGGATTCCGCTTGTGCTTCGCTAGGGGCAGCAGTTGTCTCGGCTTCCGCCCCAGCTTCCGTCTGAGCGGCAGTTGTCTCCATTCCGGCTTCTGTCAAAGTGGCGGTTGTTTCAGATTCCGTCTGTGATTCGGCCTGGACAGCGGGGTCCTCCGCTGCGATCTGCGTTTCCTGCTCCGGTTCCGTTGCCGGTGTTTCTGTCTGCGTGGAGGTGCCTGCCTCCGCTTCCGACGCCTCCGCTGTAGCTTCCGTCACGGCCTCTGTTACCACTTCTGTCACTGCTTCAGCCGTTGCTTCTGGTGCCGAGTACGGAACTGACGCGATGGCACACGCAGAGGCAAGGGATAACGCCAACAGTTTTTTATGCCTGTTTTTCATGCTTTTTTCCTCCTTTCCTGCAGGACGACAAACGCAGCAAGGAACAGTGTCAGCCCAGACACAATATACTGCCAGGGGAAGCCTATGCTGCCTGACACAGGCATGGAAAAGGCTGCGCTGTTTGTAATCTCATAAGTCAGGTTATAAAAATAATAGGTACTGTTACGGACCACCGCACTGGATGTATCAATGTCATCCTGTTCCGCTACCTCTTCTTCCGTCATAGCAAGCGGGATAGTCACGTCGAAGGATTCCGTAAGGAGCATCTGCCCGGATACGGTCTTTGTCTCAGTGACCGTATAGGTGCCGGGGATCAGCCCATCAAACAGCACTTCCCCCTCATCACCCGTCGACTGTTCCAGCGTTGCTCCATCTGGGCAGGTCATTTCAAACGTGACTTCTGCAAGCAGGTTTCCTGATGCGTCTTTTTTGATGAGTCGGATACTCCCTGCATCCGGTGCGTTAGTGACAATGCCTGTGCCGTTGACCAGGACAGTTTTCTCATCCTCTACCGTAACCTGGTACACCGTATCCTCATCAAGGGTATACCCGTCAGGCGCTTCCATCTCCTTAATATAATAATCTCCGGCAGGAAGTTTTTCTGATGTCACCGCCCCGTCTGAACCCGTCGTGAGCGTAGAGATAAGCGTTTCACAGCCTTCATCGGAATATACCCCGAATACCGCATCGGGCAGTGTGACGGTTTCATTCGTCCCGTCCACCTTTGTAAGCGAAATATACCCGCCCTGTCTCTGGTTGGTAAAGGAAAGATAGGTAACCGGGTAGGACGTGCCGCCTTCTGCGGTAGCCCCCGTCAGGCAGTTCCATCCATCCTTTGCAGCCTCTGTCACGGAATAATCTTCATAAAGCGGGATGTCATCAAATACAGCACGCTCACCGCCGCTGATGGAAAACGATCCGTCAGAGTCTGTGGTGCCGCTGCCCGATACATTTCCATCTGAATCATATATAGTATAGGTCTTGCCGGCATAAGCCACATTGCCGATCAGGATAGTAAAAGTAAATGTTTCCCCCGTATCGGCCGTGTTCCCGTTGATATCTACAGCAGCTTTTCTGACAGAGAGCAGGGTCGTCGGTTCTTCTCCGCCTGTGTCCGTAGTCGGGACTTCCGGGACGTACAGGTTTTCAAAATATACAGTCGTCCCTTCCTTGTCCACCCTCCCAGTGGCAGACAGTCCTTCAGCCGGCGTTACCTGCTGCCAGTTGTCCCCTGCCCAAATCTCTGTCACCTCATATTCCACGTCCGCGCCTGCATATTCAAATTTTGCCGTCTGTCCGGCTTTAAGAGTAAACCTCCCTGCCGATGTTGTTTTCCAGGATATCTCATTTCCATCCTTGTCATAGTTCAATATCTGGCTGCCGTCCGCGCTATACACGTAGTACATCTCATTCTTCGCGTACGTCAGCTTCCCGTCCTGATCCAGATCCCATTTTAAGACGAACGTAAACTCAACATCCGGGATCTCATATCCGCTTACCGCGCTTGTGACGGTTTTGGTGATAAAAAGGTCAGGCTGGCTGGTCTGCACATTTGTAAACGTGATATGTGAATTATCCGCAGTTGCGCTGGCTCCCGTAAATAAAAGAGCCAGCATAAGGACAGACAGGAACAGGAAGCGCACATGCACCATATTCATTTTCATCATAAAAAATCCTTTCTGCCATACAGTCGGCAGCCGGCAGCGCCATACCGGCCGCCATTTTTTTACACAGAGCCGGGTATGGAGATTTTGCGGCGAAAGCCGCACCCGGCTCTGTTCTTCACCCATATTGGGACGGGGCTAAAATCAGGCTTTCCTCCTGCTCTTTGAGATCACAGCCACGCCGAAGATCACCGCAAGTGCGCCGGCCAAAGTGAACAGAATCGTGCCAAGCCCGCCGGTCTGTGGGAGTGTGAAGGTGACACTGTTCAGAATGCTCATGTCCACACGGGCGTTCACGGACGCTCCATCACTGCTCATGCTTGTCACTGACCCGTCAACTGCCGCGGATGCGTCATTGACATGTGTGACAGTAACTTCCTCATACTCGTTTGCCAGGCCGGTTATGGTCGCAGCGGACGGGATGTAGGAATCAACCGTCTGCGTAAAGGAGATGGTGATGGAATTCTTCAGAAGCGAGAACCCGTCGGAGGTCTGTACCTCGGTCATGGTATAGGTATCCGCCTCAAGGCCGTTAATGATAAGGGAGCCGTCCGCGTCCGGTGAGAATTTTGTCGCGCCAGACTCATCCGCTGCCTGGCCGGTTACATAATACACGCCGTTGCTGCCGGCGGCCACGACCCAGTAAATGTCGGTCGAATTCTGGATCACGAACTGCACGTCCGTCGCATCGCCGCTGTCAGAACCAAAAGTCTTGGTCAGGTTGATTCCGTATGTATAAACATTCGCGACATCCTCGATCGTGTTGGTGTAAACCGTGTTGGAACGACTGTAGGTCAGATCAACGGTATTTGGATTGCCGGTGTCGCCAAGGACGACCGTTGAGTCAGAGCTTACGGTCGCAGAATACGCCACAACCAGGTACAGGTTGCTGTAAGCCGGATTGATCTGGCCAATGCCGCTTGCCGTCATGGCAACAGTCATTGTGGATGTGCCGTAGCTGACAGTGAAATATGTCCCGGCGCTGTCCCAGGCTGCTGCAGGCGTTCCGGTGCCATTCTTCGCGTCGGTTTCCGACGAATAGAACAGGATCTTCGTATCCTTATTGTAAACAATGCCGGAGGAAATGGTATCGACAATTGTATACTGCGACAGGTAAGTCGCTTCAGACGTAATACTCGGAAGCTTTGTCACGATCCTGTAATCCAGGACATCCCCCTCAGAAGCAGTCGCTATGTCAGCAAAGCTCCCGTCCTCGCTTACCAGCTTGTCGATGGTCGGGTTGTTTGTCTGGTTTTTCGGGTAGCAATACACATCATACACCCAGTAGTCGCCCGTCGCGTCCGTCATGGGCAGCGACACAAAGAAGGGGTCTGTCGTATAGTACACTTCTTCAGGGACTGCTGTCTCGACAACAAGATACAGACCCTGGGACATGTTGGAGGACTTCGTCCTGCCATACGCATCCGTTTCGCTCATTTTCGTCCCGCCGTTGTCTGTGACATAGGCTTCAAGAGCGTTCTTTGCTGCCGTATGATCGGAAGAAAGCGCTGCCGCCAGTGCGGTATTGATCTCGTCCGACGTATGTTTGTCTGTCGAAAGACCTAAAATGGATTCCAACGCATCTGGCAGGTCATAAAGCACCTGGATGTTTCCATCGCTTGTATCAGTTTCAATGGCTGCCACATACAGACAGGTAAACTCCACGCCCTTAAGCGCATAGCTGCTTAACGCGGCTTCGGCCGCCGTATCCTGCTCACCGTCAGCCGTATAAGCGCTGACATTCACCCCGGCCTGCTGTGCAGCCGTAAGGTCGTACTTATAAATCGTCAGGGATGCCGCCCTGCCCGTATCAATGATATCCTCTGTATCAGCCTTTGCCGGGACAGTGCACAGAAGAGCCAGTGCGAACGCCATAGCTGCCGCAAATAATTTTTTAAACGTATTCATCTTTCATGCACGGGATACCCCACCCGACGCAAAAGATTCTCATCGGTCAGGGAGGAAAGTACTTCCTGTAAGAGACCTTCCCTGTCTCCCGCATCTCCTTTCTCTATTTTTTTTATTCAGACAAAGTTCCTTTATTTTTCCTGTTAAAGGCAGGCATATTCTTTTTAGCAATGATCATCACAGCCAGTGCGGCCGCCATTACAAGTACCGCCCATATCATCCGCATTTCCAGCAAATCTCCAGTCTTTACCTCTTCGGCTGTGACAGACGTTTCTGAAGTCTCAGGCGTACTCTGCGGAAGGATGCTGACAGTCTGCGCTTCATCGTCGATGTCCTGATGCTCCGCGACCCTGTTCTCTTCCGTTGCATCCTCCTTGGCGGACGCCAGGAACAGTTCTTCGAATACCACGAGAGACTTGCCCGCAAGCGTTGTATTCCCATCCTCGTCAAGGAAATCGCCGGCGTTGATGGTAAAGGTCATATCATAAGAGCCGCCGCTGCTCTCTGGTGTAAACGGTTCTGAGTATACCGTATAGATATCGCCGTCGGAATCCGAAAGCGCCTCACCCGTCTCTTTATCCATCAGCACGCCCTTCAGGATATAAACCGCGTCCTCAGATAGCGTGTAGATTGCATTTTTCTGCTCACGCACTGTGCCGTCCTGATAAATGATGTGCTTCGCCTGTCCCGCCATAGCCGTCAGTTCCTCCGCTGTCCACAGGTTCTCATAGGCCACAGTGTCGGTGATGATGATATCTATATAGTTTCCGTCCGCGTCACAAACTGCCGCCCCATCAGGGCCAGGCACGTTCGCCGTCGTCCCGATCGCCGGAATCCGGATCGTCTGTGGCAGATTTTCAAGATCATTGTGTGTGTAAATATCCGTGCCATTGTGACTGAAGGATTCAAATGCCACGAGCGTCGCGCCAGTCAGCTTCGACGCGTCCACAGTAAAACTGATGGACGCATAGCCGCTGATGGTCGTCTGGCCGTCCGCGAGGGTTGTTGCCGATACGGAATCAACTGCCGCCTCGCTGCCGTCTTCATGATAAGCATATGCCAGGCCTGCAGCTGCCGTGAAGTGCACTGCTACAGCCGCCGTGACCGCTTCGCCTGCCGCATGGCTTACGCCGTCTGCGTCTGTAAACGCTTCCTTATAGACCAGCTGACCGGTAATGGTATATTCCTGCCCCACAAGAAGGTTCTCAAAGTACACGCGGTCAATGATCACGCGGTTTCCTTCAGCCAGGGATATATGCTCCATGGTTGACGCGTCAATCGCATTTGTCTTCCCGGCCGGATAGGATACGGTTTGTTCCGCCAGGGAGTCCTCATCCCATTCATCGCCGTCCCCTGCCGGGTGCGAGCTGATTAAAATGTCATTATGGTAAATATTCTCGAACACCGTCAGACTCTTCCCCTGTACCTTGTCAGAGGCAATGGCGAAGTTCAGGTAATAAGTCCCTGACGTTTCCTCTGCCATAAAGGTCAGCATTTCAGTAAAAGCCTCAGAGCATTCGGTTGTCAGAGTGCCGTCCACTTTCAGATAAGAAATCTCCCCGGAGGACAAATCGGAGTCCCCCAGCGATACCAGCACACCGTCAATGGTGTATTCCATACCGGGAACAAGGCCGGCCAGGTTCACTTCATCATGGATAGCCGTGACAGCTGTTCCATCCGGCACGCTTCCCACGTGGTCGCCGGTTGTGGTATCTACTGCTGTCGTGTGGATGGAAATCTCGCTTACACTCTGATCCTCATCCTCGATGTCTGTATGTTCATTTACAAGATCCACGTCATCTACCTCCTCCGGGCTGGTTTCCGGCGTGTAGGTGGCATTCTGGTAAAGCTTCTCGAATACAACAATCTGGATCCCCGTAATCTTCGAGCTGTTAAGCGTGTACACCAGGTCAACCGTGCCGTCCACGGAGTGCAATTCCTCATTGTATGCCGTCACCGACGTCGCGGAACCATCCGCGGCTATAATGCTCTTCCCATCCTCAGATACCGTAATGGTGGCCGCCCGCGTGATCTCCTCGCCATCAATGACAAGCGGGGTCTCCTCGCCGGTTGCCAGGCTTTCGGTTACGTTGTAAAGCTTGCCGGATACGACATAGGTCATGCCAGGCACCAGGTTTTCAAGGGCGACAGTGTCCGTGATCACCTGATTTACGTCATCCTCCGCCCCGGAGCCGAACAGGCGCCTTGCAAAGTTGATGAATGCGCCCCAGATCGTTCCGACGTGGTCGCCAGTGTTGTAATCCACCGCTGTCGTATGGATGTCCGGATAATAAACGGACTGGTCATCATCGTTGATGTCTGCGTGGATGGTTACTTCAATGCCGTTGTGATACAGGCTTTCAAATACTACGACTGTTTTCCCGGCCAGAAGGCTGGAATCCAGCGTAAACGAAAGGAGACAGGTACCATCAACAGAATTGTTATCTTCGTGATTCTCCGTCACGACGTAATCGCCATTGCTGTCTGTCCCTGCCGTGAAAGTCACTGACGCGATGATTTCTGCGCCATTCTCATCAAGGAGCGGCAGCCCGGTCCCGCGGTTCATGAGCGTGCCTGTAAGGGTGTACTCTTTACCGACAACCAGGTTCGAGAAATATACAACATCGTTGATAACCGCGTCCTCTTCCACCGTGCCGACATGATCGGAGGTGTCGAGATCCGCCGCTGTCGTGTGGATCTCAGGGAAATGGACGGATTGTCCAGGATCCGTGAGATCCGCATGACTTGCCACGATAACATCATGATGGATCAGATCCTCGAACACGACCGTTGTCACACCTGCGAGAGCTGACGCATCCAATACATAGGTCAGGTCAACCGTGCAGTCTACAGAATTCATTTCTTCGTCATATTCCACGACTACGACATTCTCTCCGTCGGCTGCCGTCACAGTGCCGTCTTCATTTACGGTAATCGTCACAGACTGCGTGATGGTCCCGCCGTCCACGAGCAGTTCTTCGCCAGTCTCTTTATCCATCAGAACCCCGCTTACCGTGTAAGTCATGCCCGGCACAAGATTCCAGATGGATACGGTATCAATAATCACGGTTTCTCCTGTATTACCTGCTTCATCACCGACGGTTTCATCCATTGCAGAAGTGCGCACCTTCGGGAAGTGAATGGTCTCGTCCTCGTCATTTATGTCACTGTGTGTGGTAACGCTGACGCCGTTGTGCTCCAGACTCTCAAATGCCACAACGGTCACCCCTTCCAACAGAGAACCGTCAAACGTGAAGATGATATCAATAGTCCCGCTGACAGAGTTTGCTTTTTCGTCCAGATTCACCGTAATGCCATCCCCAGTTTCTCCGGCGATAAATGTTCGCTCTGCCATGACTGCATGGTTATCAGCGTCCACCAGCTCCCATTCGCTGTCTTTGTTCACAAGGATACCGCTTACGGTGTATTCCCTGCCCGGAACAAGGTTCGAATAAGTAACAGTATCAACGATAACTGCCGTTGAAAGAAACGTAGTGTCGCCTGCTACAGTCCCTACACTGTCCAAAGTATAGCCGTCCGCAGCTGTCGTGCGGATCTTCGGAAAGTGAACCGTCTGGCCCTCATCCGTAAGATCGCTGTGCACTGCCACGGTAACCCCGTTGTAGATCAGATCTTCGAATACGACTACGGTTTCCTCTTCCAGTGTGGACGCGTCAAAGCTGAATATCAGCTGCACGGTACCGTCCACGCTGTTATACTCCTCATCGTACTCAGTCACGGTTGTTGCTTCGCCGTTTGCTGCCGTGATCGTGCCTTCACCGACCGTAATAGTTGCGCTCTGTGTCACACTCCGGCCGTTCACAGTCAGGTCGCTCCCGTCAGACTGGTTTACAAGCCTCCCGGATACCGTGTATGTCTTCCCTGGTACAAGGTTTGTAAAAGTGACGGTATCTGTGATTGTCGCATGATCCTGCACTTTTCCGACGTCATCCGCTGTTGAATCATCAACCGCCGACGTTTTCACTTCCGGATAATGAATGGACTGTCCTTCATCTGTGAGATCCGCATGGCTTGCGACCTTCACGTCTTCGTGGTACAGGTCTTCAAATACGACTACCGTCCCGCCTTCCAGTTTTGAGGAATCTACCAGATAGATCAGCTCCACAGTAATGGTCGCAGCCGCCGCTGTAGAGTCGGTCACATAGCTGTTGTCCGCTGCGTCTCCTCCTGCAGTTTTTGCGACATTTTGGCCATAGCTGGTGATGGTTACTTTTCCGTTTGCCATTGATCCGTCCGCATACGTGAAGGTTGCATTCCCTGCTGCATCAGATGTAAAGGTCACGCTATCAAACGAACCGTCCAGTGTTTCAACAGCTTCCCCGGCCTTGTGGCTTACACCGTCCGAATCCGTGAAATCCTGCTGATATACAAGGGTTCCCTTCAGGGTATACGTATACTGGCCGTCCATATCATTGTCATCAAAGATAACATTTTCGATAGTCACTTCATCATAGACCGTCGCCGTTTCAGAGGATGTCCCGACGTCATCCTGTGTCATGCCATCGCTCGCAGAAGTATGCACTTCCGGGTAGCGGATGGTCTGATCCTCATCCACGGGGCTGTCATGCACCAGGATCGCCTCTCCGACCGGGTTCCCATCCGCGTCCGCGCGGTACAGGGATTCCACTGCGACCAGCGTCCGGTCGTTGAAGGACGAGGAATCCAGGGTAAATTCCGGCATTTCAATTGTCCCGGAAACCGGCGTGTCGCCGCGGGAATAAATCCGGCTCGACTGCACGGTTTTTCCATCTTCAATCGCCTCGCCGGTATCCGCGTCCAGTACCTGCATAACGATGACGTAAATTTCACCTTTCGCCAGGTTGGAATAAGCTACGGCGTCAAGGATCGCGTCTTCTGTGCTCTTCGCCCCCACGCGCGTACCTGTCAGGGAGTCAGTCGCTGTTGTGTGAATATCCGCCACATAAAGCATCTGATCCGTATCAGTCAGGTCTTCGTGTTTCGCCACCAGGATCCAGTATCCGTTGACATACTGGTACAGATAGTCCACCGCAACGATCGTATGCCCACTGAGGCCTTCCGTATTCAGGAGCGCCGTCAGGATGATGTCTCCGTAGGTGTTGTTTGTACCGGACTGTTTTTCCGGCTGAAATTCTTTTGTTACCCAGAGTCCGTCATCACTCACGGAAGTGCCCTCGTCATTAGTCCCGATGATAGACAGAACCGTGCTGCCGTCTGTAATATCCACAAACTGTGTCTCCATCCGATAGGTATGGTCGGAGGATACATGTGTGAATGTCACGGTATCTGAAACCTCCACAGATTCACGAACCGGAACGGTCTGGGTACCAGACTCCACATCCAACGCGGCGGATGTCAGAACGATCTCCGTATCCACGAGCGGATGGTAGGTGTTCTCCTGCGCGTTGTTCGTTTCCGAATCGGAAAGCAGCGCGGTCAGGTCGCCAGTGTCGTTATAAATATAAATCAGGTCGGACTCCAGGAGATTCTCGCTTAAGGAGACGTTGTCCTCACACTGGATTTCCGTAATCCGGTAATATGCCGGGTACAGTGCGCCATAGTCGTCGTTTACTGCATCTGTACTGCCGAACCAGATGCCCCAGGCGGATGCTTCCTCAAGGAGAGCCTCGCCTTCCTCCGTCACCACGCCGTCCGCCACGTACTGGTCAAACCCGTTCGTGTTTGTGGAGTGTGTGCGGGACGTATCGACAAGCCCGTTTGCGTCGGATACGATCACATGGCTTTCCAGCACGACCTCGTTGCCCTCATCGTCCACGTAGATTGCAGAAATGAGGAACGGGATGTAAGCTTTGTACTCACCGTCAATGTTCACTTTCAGAAAGTTCAGGTCACTCCTGCGCGGTGTCTGGTCAACCGATACCGTTCCCATATCGTTGATATCAGTAAACGAGCTGCCACCGCTGGTTTCCCCGAGGGCAACCGCCACTCCGTCATCACGGATAACAACGTTCCCGACAAATGATTCGTCGATCCAGTATCCATAGGAGGATTTTATCTCAATGACGTAATAAGTACCGTACGGCAGGTCATTTACGCCGGTTTCGGCATAACCCTCAGCATCGGTTGTAATCACCTGCATGGTATAGGAACCGTCATCCGCCAGTGCACGCAGTTCTGCATAGGTCGGGCTGTCCGACAGGATGGATTTCGCGCTCGGGATTACCAGACCGTCCTTGTTCATGGCTGCCGCGTCGCTCGCATTGATGATGGCAAACTCAGCGCCTTCCAGGGAAGTGTACCCCTGCGTATCCGCTGCCTGGAGTTCAATATCATTTTTCACAAGTGTAATGCCGCCGCGGAAAATCTGCTGGGCGGTACTATCATCCCTGGAATCGGAATCCTGGATCGTCTCCGCCGCGTACACAACGCCATCTTCACGGACAGTTGCCGTACCGACCCAGGCCGTGTTCAGCTGGTAACCCGTCGCTGCCTTTGTCTCAATCACATAGTACGTGCCGTAAGGAAGATCATTCTTCCCGGTCGAAGCGAAACCGTCAGAGCCTGTGGTAATTGTCTGCATCACACAGCCGGACTCAATCACCGCTTCCACGTCTGCGTAGGTTACGTCTGTGCCGGTAAGACCGGATGTCAGAATTTCGTCCCCGTCCACATTAACTGCCACCGCATCAGACGCGTTGACGATTGTGAACTCGGCTCCTGACAGGTCTGTATCGCCGTGGTCCGCGCTCTCATCAAGCATATAATCAAACTTCTGTACGGACAGGCCGCCCAGGTAAATCAGCTGCGCTACACGGTCTTCTTCAGAGCTGCTATCCTGGATTGTTTCTGCTGCATAGACCTTGCCATCCTCGCGGACTGTCACCCTGCCAACCCATGTCGTGTTCAGCTGATAACCTGTGGCAGCTGTTGTTTCAATAATATAATAGGTACCGTAAGGCAAATCCTGCTTTCCGGTTGCTGCATACCCTGCCGCATTGGTGGTGATCGTCTGCATCACACAGCCGGACTCAATCGCTGCCGTTACATCGGAATATAGTATGTCCGTGCCAGAAAGACCAGACGCCTGGATCTCATCCCCATCCTCATTCATAGCAGCAGCGTCAGAGCCGTTCACAATGGTAAACACAGCTCCAGAAAGATCTGTATCACCATGATCGCTGCTTTGGTCAAGCATATAGTCGATTTTCTGTACAGACAGGCCGCCCAGGTAAATCTGCTCTGCAGTACTGGTTTCCTTTGAGTCGGAATCCTGGATCGTAATTGCCCCATAAACCGTGCCATCCTCAGACACTGTTGCAATACCGACCCAGGTGGTGTTCAACTGATA
Source organism: Lachnospiraceae bacterium (assembly GCA_021203145.1). Taxonomy (GTDB): domain Bacteria; phylum Bacillota; class Clostridia; order Lachnospirales; family Lachnospiraceae; genus Choladousia. The sequence continues at coordinate 16,442 of JAJQBS010000087.1, forward strand.
GCCGGTCGCTGCCTTTGTTTCAATCACGTAGTAGGTGCCGTAAGGCAAGTCGCTCACCCCGGTTGAAGCATAGCCATCGGAATCTGTTATGATTACCTGCATCACATAACCGGATTCAATGGCCGCCTCGACGTCAGAATAAGTGACATCATTCCCGGAAAGCCCGGACGTACCGACCGTATCCCCGTCCATGTTTTTAACTGCAGCCGAAGATGCGTTCACAATGGTGAACTTAGCCCCTGACAGATCCGTATCGCCATGGTCAATAGCCTCGCCGAGCATGTAGTCAAACTTCTGCACGGACAGACCGCCCTTTACGGGGATATTGGTAACCACGTACTCGATGATTTCGCCGTCTTCTGAGATAATGATTTCCCTGGCAGTGTTTGTACCAGCGGAAGTATAGCCTTCGCCCTGACCGGTTTCGACAACCTTATAAGTTCCGTACTGGATGATAGCGTCGCACTCCGCGTGGCCGTTTTCATCGGTAGTCAGCGTCATGACGACGTCTCCATAAGAATATCGAGTATTTTCGTCAGTCTTCAGGCTGACATCATAGTCATTGAGGCTGATGACGTCAAATGTGAACCCTTCAAGCGAGGCATTCGCCTGCGCACTGCCATCGTTAAATTCCGCATCCTGCTTGTCGAGGGAAAACCCGCCAAACACCGGGGTATCCGTCAGGACTGGTACGTTTTCATACGACAGGTCTTCCTGTGTAACCAGTTCCGTCCCGTCTTCCGAATAAGCAGACACCCCGTCGGACGTAAAGGTATAAGTAATCATCTTGTCCGAAAGAACATACCCCTCCGGAGCCTGGTATTCCGTAATTTTCAGGAAGCCGATCGGCATGCATGGCTGGTTATTTGAATCAACGTAAAAAGCATCCTGCGATATAGATGAGGCTACATATTTGTAAGAGAAATATACAAGTCCATCCTCGTCACTTTGGAGATACCAGGTTCTTGTAGCTTCCCCGTCCGCGCTTGTCGCACCGGCGTAGAATTCAAGCTGGAAGATAGCATCTTCCAGGCTCAGGCTCGTACTGTAGTCTGTCTTCTTGTACACAAGTATACCTGCCGAACAGGTAATTGGCGTTTCAGAAATCTCCAGCTTGTATGGGTTTGATTCCGTATAGTCTGCTGTGAGAATTACTGTATAAATTGTTGTATCCGTCTGGTAACCTTCCGGAGTCTTTGTCTCCTTCACATAATAAGTCCCGAGTGGCATGGTCAGGGTATTGCTGTTACCCGCCTCGTCCTCCACCGTCAGGACGGCATCATTCCCGTCCGCGTCTTTCGCTACGGTGCTACAGGAGGAATCCGTGTAGACGGTGTATTCCGCGCCGACTAATGAATATCCTGTATTCCCGCTTGTGACAGAAGAATTTGCAGAGGTTTTAACCAGTGTAAGTGATGGAGTATAGGGAGCTTCTTCTACTTCCAGCTTATACGGATTCGAGGCTGTATAGTCTGTGGTAAGGACCACGTCATAAACTGTCGTATCAGTCTTATAGCCTTCCGGGGTCTTTGTCTCCTTCACGTAATACGTGCCGATAACCATTGCCAGGGTATTCGTGTTCCCTGCTTCGTCCGCAACAGTCAGGATGGCTTTGTCCCCGGAAGCGTCTGTAGCAACCGTGCTGCAGGATGAGTCGGTGTAGACCGTATACTCGGCCCCCTTCAGGGAATAGCTAGAGTTCCCGCTGGTGACGGTGGTGTTTGATGAAGATTCCACCATTACAATATAACCCGTACTTGGGGTATCTGTAGATGTTACTTTCAATGGTACATCTTCCGTATAATCTTTTGTGATAAGGACCGTGATAACTGCACTGTTCAGGTCATACCCTTCGGGGGGCGTTGTTTCTTTTATATAATACGTAACGCCGGCCTCGTTGGTCTCAAGCTTCACCACGTTGGACTTGCCATCGGAGCCAACCGTAAGGACGGCTGCTTCCCCGGTATATTCATCCGTTGCCGCCGTGGAACAGCCAGAGTCCGTGTATACCTTATAAACAGCACCCTCGAGGGGCATCTTGTAGCTGCTGTCCGAGGATTCCTTTAGCAGGTAAAGGCAGCCATAGCTCAGGTTTTCGAACACGCGCCCGTCCGGGAGCTCCGTGGTGGCGGCATAGCTCGTATAAAGTGAGGCGGTCACGTTCGTGTACAGCCCGTCTTCGTCAGCCAGGGAACGGATCGAGGCCGTCTGTACGTTGTTTTCCGAGATCTCGTAGCCTTCCGGCGCCTGTACCTCGGTGATTTTCAGCGAGCCGACCGGCAGAGCATAGTCTTTGCTTGATGACCCGACCCACAGGCTGTCGCTGTAATACGTGACGCCCGCTTCTCCGAGGATCCCTTCCGTGTCCGTCCAGCTTTCCAGGTAATGGGCCTTGTCATAAACGACCGCCCCGTCAGAATCCGACACGAAAAACCAGGTGCCCTCCGCAGCATAAGTCCCGTTGTCCTGGTATGCGGGTCTCTGGGTCGCGTAAAACTCTACCAGGAACACGCCGCCGGAAAGCGGAGTCCCGTTCACGTCTGTCTTCGTGGCGACTGTGCCGGTGAACTTGAAAAAATAGTTGTAGATCCATTCGGTTCTCACGGAATACGTGTTCCCGGCAGTGACGGTGTACGGGCCGTATACCTTTCCTGTGTTGTCAGACGTGCCGTTAATACGGTAGGTCTCCTTCAGCACGTATGTGCCGACCGGCAGCTCCACGTCATAGCGCAGCTTTGTGATATACTCCTCGCCCGTGTCCTCGTCCTCGGCGGTACCCACCGTCTCGGCGGTGTCCTCGTTCATCTTGATTGTTTCATAGGGGTCGTCCTCATCGAAGACGGGATCCCCGTTTGAATCATAGCCGGTCACCACGTACACGGCGAACGTCGTCCCGAGATCGCCCTGGAGCGAGGACTTTCCGACGAGCCCGGCATTCCCAAACCTCTTCCTGATGCGCAGGTAGCCCGTTTCGGGACCGCCCGTGCCCGTCATGGTCAACGACCCGGAAAATGTCTGGTAAGACGAGCCAATGGACTTTGTTACCGATAGTCTGATGTAGTAGGTCGTTGCCGTGCCGCCATTGTCGTCCGTGGTGGTCGTCACAACCGCCTTGACAGTAACAGACACCGCGTAGCGTGTGCTCACGGGCCATCCGTAATAATTGTGCCCACTGATACAGTACACGTTGAAATTCTTGATGTCGGAACTGTCAACCGTGACTGTCGAGCCGAGTAAGCTTGCGTTGTCCTCAAGCAGCTGGTTGATCTCGGAAGCATACGCTTCAGCATATGAGACTCCATTGTCCGATACAAGCTTGACCGTCCCATAATTCGTCTCGGCGGAGCCGTCGCTGTTGTGCCCGGTCATGGAACCCGTCACCATTGTCGCGGACAGTGTCCCGAGCGTGTATGTTGCAGTGCTGGAGGAAGTGCTGGCAACCGAGATCCCGTCGTCTGACGTGACGGAAATCCCATCATCGGAGGCTGCGGAAATCCCATCATCGGATGTGGCGGAACCCCCGCCGCCGGAAGAGCTTTCTTCCAGTGCCTCCACTTCCTCACTAATGGCTGCCAGTGCAGCTTCCTGTTCCTCGGAACCATCCTCGGCCTGGGCGGCAGCTTCGATCAGCTCGCTGCTGACACTGTACCACCCGCCGCCGCTCTCAAGTGCCTTGCCCTCGTAATCACCGTCATTGGTAAGCGTGATGACGTAGGAGTGTTCTGAGGCATCCGTGATAGCAAACGTCACAGTTTTTTCAGCCGCGCCATCCCCGTCTGTCACAGCTGAAAAATCATACGGGTCAACCTCTTCCCCATCCTTTGTGGCTGAAATAAGAAGTGAGATATCGTATGAGTCCGTAACAGCCATGGAAAATTCCCCGGATTCTGATGTATACCAGATGCCGTATTCCGCCGTACCGTCGGACGCTGCGGCCTTCATGGTGTAACTGTCTACGATGACGGCCACGCCGTTACCAGTGTAAGAATCAATAACATGTACCGTGTTCGTGACGTACCAGGCATAATCCGGGTACATATAATGGGACACCGCGTATGTGACTGTATAATCACCAACGGTATTGCAGTCATATCTCCCGTCATCCGCCAGGTAGTACTTGAAATATTCCGTGCTGTAGTCCATCGTCAGGGAATAGATATCAAACAAATCATCTCTAGCAAGGACGGTAAACTCCCGTCCATCAACGGTTTCCCCCGCCAGAGACGGAACCGACCCCCCATATCCTTCGTTGAGAGCCTGCGTCACTTCCGCCGGCATGATCCTGTCAAATACGTCGGAGCAGACCGTCGCGGACAGCCTGTCCCCGGTTATGGCGAATGTCACATCCGTATACCAGTAATAGCCGTCCTCGTCAGGCAGGACACATTTGTAAGTGTACGTGTACGAGTTCTCAATCGTAAACTCAAATGCAGACACATCCGACAGGCATTCGAACACGGTATCATCCCAGTACGCCTGGAAGGAAGCAGGATCGAAATACGTGTCAAGGTACCACACGTAATAAGTCCCGAGGCTTACTGTGTCCGCTTCCGCAGGGTAGCCGTCAAGGATCCTGCCGTCCTCATCTTCCTCGGCTTCATCCCATTCATCCACAGCCTCCGTCTCTTCTGCTTCGGTCCATACATCCCCGGCCTCCGCCTCTTCTGCTCCGGGAACGTCTTCCATCTCCGTCATGGTTTCCGCTTCAGCGGTATCCTGGGCCTCTGTCTCGCATTCAGTGACGGCTTCCGCCTCTGCTGCTTTTTCTGCAGATTCTTCTGTTGCTAATTCTGTTGCTTCTGCAATTTTTTCCGTTGCTTTTTCTGATGTTTCTTCTGTTTCTTCAGAGTCACTTTCTGTTTCTTCTTCCGTAACAAAGGAAGCAGTGATAATCGTACGATATTCTGAACTCGGGACGACAGACGCCGTTTCCGTATCGAACACCGCCAGGACAGTCCCATCGCCGTCCGTAATCGTAATAGCTTCAAAAGCATAGCCATCGTCGGCAGACGCCGTAACGGTCGCAGTCCCGGTGGTTTCGTACTGTGCTTCCCATGGGCCATAATCCATCATATCAAAAGTGAAGGTTCCTTCGTCATAGGTTTCACCCTGGTACTCGAATGCTGCACTTATAGAGCCGCCTTCGGTGGTTATATACTCTATCCAGCCAAAAGCGTCCTCTTCCGAATCTGTCTCGTTCTCATACTTTAGCTCTGTCTCCGTATTGCTGCCTGTATCTTTTTCTGCTGTGTCAGCGGCTGCTTTTTGGGAATCCGCAGCCTGGGCTGATGCGGCACTTTCGGTGGATTCCTCTGTATTACTTTCCGCTGCCGGAGATTCCGTAGCCAGGGTGAGCAGATTCCCGGAAAAAACAGAGGAAAAGGTCAGAGCTGCCGCCAGGCTGGCAGCCGTTATATTTCGCAAAATTTTTTTATTTCGCATGAGATACTCCTTTCAGTTTCTGGTGTTTGGGCAAGCAAAAAATGCCCTGTAACTGTTTCGTTTCAGAGAATGCCCGTCTTCAAAATCTGGAAAGCGGCAGCAGAACGCTGCCATGAGAGTAGCTCCCGAATGGAGTGCGCAGATTCAGATAGCACATAACAGATATTAATTTGATGTTCAGAGTATATCACGACAACTGTGAGATGTCACGTCTTTATTTCTTAAATATTTATTAACTTATATTATTTTTAAAAAATTAATATTTAAAACTCACACGAATGTTAGGTTCTCCATTTTGTATGATTTCAATTTTAAAACATGGTATTTTTACCAGAGGTGTGATAGGGGGAGTCCTCTCCCTATCCGTCCGCGCGAGCCGGGTGCGGCTTTAGCCGCAAAACTCCTTGCCCGGCTCTGCGGAATCGGATAGGGGTACGTCCTTCGCCCCTATCCGCTGCGCCGAGCCGCGTCCAGCGTAAGCTGGAAAATTCCTTAGGCGGCTCGTGTGCATAAAAAAGCAGGAGGATTATTCTCCTCCTGCATCGTCCAAAACATGAAGCGTAACCTCTGAAATTTACCGTTTTGCCAACTCTTCCGTAATATCCTCCCAGGTCAGACCAAGCTCGCACATGAGAACCATGACATGGTACAGGAAATCCGAGATTTCATACGTGACCTCCTCCGGATCCGGGTTTTTCGCGGCAATAATGATCTCTGACGCTTCCTCCCCCACTTTTTTCAGAATTTTATCAATCCCCTTGTTGAACAGATAATTGGTATAGGATCCCTCCTTCGGGTGAGCCTTCCGGTCCTCGATCACGGAAAGGACTTCCTCAAATACCTTTTGTGGATTGGCCGAGTCATACTCCTTCTGTAAAATCGGGCGGTAAAAGCAGCTTTTATGGCCGGTATGGCAGGCCGCGCCGATCTGGGCGACTTTAGCGAGAAGCGTGTCATTGTCGCAGTCGATCGTCAGTTCCTTCACATACTGAAAGTGACCGGAAGTAAGTCCTTTCACCCAAAGCTCCTTCCGGCTGCGGCTCCAGTAGGTCATGCGCCCGGTGCGGATCGTCGTCCGGTAAGCTTCCTCATTCATATAGGCGACCATCAGCACCTCCAGTGTGCGATAATCCTGCACGACCACCGGAAGCAGGCCATCACACCCGGTCTTTATCTCACTCCAGTCAAGCGAGGAGGCAAAGACGTTTGTAGGGATGCCCTTCTGCAGAAGAGCATGCTTCGCGTCCATGAAGGAAAAATCTCTGCCGGAGAAGCTTTCACAGAAAATCCCGCCTGCGGCAGAATCTGCAAGGATTCCGGCCGCAGCGTCGATTTCAAATGCATCCAGCCGGCAATAAAGTGTGGCTCCTTCAAAAACGTTTCCTGTGCCGGCGGCCTTTTCAAGGAGTGCCTGATCCAGCAGTACCGCTCCTCCCAGAAGCTGCGCGTGTGCAGCCGCAGCTGTCAGTTCTTCCTCCGTTTTTACACAGGCAAGCATACGCTCCCGGCCAAAACGGGCGGAGGCTTCCCCCGCCAGATCTATGTTGGACTCCTTGGAAAAATTTAAAAACACCTTTTTACACCCGGCATAAATCAGTTTTTTCACATCCTCCAGCCGGCGGATGTTTCCGCCGCCGTACAAGGGCAGATCCGTCGAGCGGTCGATTTGTTTGATGAGCCGGATCGACTGGTCATGCTCTTCGTCGGTTTCCGAGAGGTCAAAAATCAGAAAGGCGTCCGCGCCAAAATTTTCACACGAAGCGGCGAAAAGCGGCGCGTCGGCAATCAGGCTGTCTTCCTTTTGCGGATTTTGCAGGACGTTTCCTGCCTTTATAAAAATCGGGACAATGAATTCTCTGTTCTTCATGGCTTTCTCCTCAGCTTTCAAGTGTTCCCTTTGTCGACAGGACGCCGGCAATCCTGGCGTCATAGCCGCAGGCCTGGTCGAGTGCTTTCGCAAAAGCCTTGAACATCCCCTCCGCCATGTGATGGCTGTTTCCGTCACGAAGCATGCAGAAGTGAAGATTCATGGCTGCGGAATAGGAAATCGCGTAAAAAAATTCCCGGATCATTTCCGTGTCCAGAGAGCCAATCCGTTCCGTCGGAAACCGCGCGTCCGAGCAAAATACGGGCCGTCCGCTTAAATCCAGGGCACACAGCACCAGCACCTCATCCATCGGAAGGGTACACTCGCCGTACCGGCGGATTCCTTTTTTATCACCGATCGCCTGGCGGATTGCCTCCCCAAGGACAATTCCCGTATCCTCCACGGTATGGTGGCAGTCCACGTGCAGATCTCCGCTGACCTCCACTTCAAGATCAAAAAAGCCGTGTTTCGCGAAGCCCTCCAGCATATGGTCAAAAAAACCGATGCCGGTCTGGATTTTCGCGGTTCCGGTTCCGTCCAGATTGATATTGACACAAATCTGCGTCTCTCTTGTATTGCGTACAATTCTGGCAGTTCTGTCCATTCTGCGCCTCCCTTACTCTGTTTCCCTTACTCTGCTTCATTCTCAAACCGCACCCGGATTGAATTTGCGTGCGCTGTCAGCGTTTCCGCATCTGCAAATGCGATAATGTCATCCTTCGCCTTTCGGAGCGCATTCCTTGAATAGTAAATGATGCTTGATTTCTTGACAAAATCGTCCACGGAGAGCGGCGAGAAAAATTTCGCGGTGCCGTTTGTCGGAAGCACGTGGTTCGGACCGGCGAAATAATCTCCGAGCGGCTCGCTCGAATGCTCCCCGATAAAAATCGCGCCCGCATTTTTAATTTTCATCATGACCTCAAACGGGTTCTGCGTCACAATCTCCAGATGCTCGGACGCAATCTGGTTGGCCGTCTCAATCGCGTCCTCCATCGTATCTGCCAGCAAAATAAATCCATATTGTTCCAGGGACTTCCGGATAATCTCCGCCCGTGAGAGGCTCTTTAAATAGCCCTCGATCTCATCCTGTACCTTTTTGGCCAGGTCTTCGCTGGTCGTAATCAGAATCGCGGAGGCCATCTGGTCATGCTCTGCCTGGGAAAGCAGGTCGGCTGCGACATAATGCGCATTGGCGCTCTCATCCGCAAGAACAAGGATCTCGCTCGGTCCGGCGATGGAATCAATTCCGACCGTGCCATACACCGCTTTTTTCGCAAGCGCGACATAAATGTTGCCCGGCCCGACGATCTTGTCAACCTTTGGAATGGACTCGGTGCCATAAGCCAGCGCGGCGATTGCCTGCGCGCCGCCGACCTTGTAGATTTCATCCGCGCCGGCCTCGCAGGCCGCCACCAGGGAGGTGGCCGGCACGCGCCCGTCCTTTGCGGGGGGCGTCGCCATGACAATCCGCTCCACCCCGGTCACCTTTGCCGGAACAATGTTCATCAGCACGGAGGAACACAGCGCGGCGCTGCCGCCCGGCACATAGACGCCGACCGTGCCAAGCGGCGTCACCTTCTGCCCGAGCAGGGTGCCCTCCGGCGTACTGTCAAACCAGCTGGTGCGGCGCTGCTTTTCGTGGTAGCTGCGAATATTCGCGTAGGATCTGCGGATCACGCCGAGAAGCTCCGGGTCCACCGCGTTATAGGCCTCCTGGATTTCCTCCCGGGAGACCCGGATCGTCTGAGAATCCAGGTCCACCTGGTCAAATTTTTTTGTGTATTCAAAAACCGCCTTATCCCTGTTCTGCCTGACATTCTGCAGGATTTCCCTTACGCGCTCCTCATAGCCCTCATAGCTGTCCGGGCTCCTTTTCAAAAGCTGCGCGGTGATGTCCTTCCTGGACTTCTCTGTTAATCGAACCATTTTCATAGCTGGCTGTCATTCCTTTCGTTCAACTGCCGGAGGATCCGTGTGATCCGCTCATTTTCCATCCGCATGCTCACCGGGTTCACCGTCACCCTGGCGGACAGCGGGCATATCTCTTCAAGCACTACCAGGCCATTCTCCCGCAGGGTCGAGCCGGTCTCCACGATATCCACAATCACCTCGGAGAGGCCGACAATCGGCGCCAGCTCAATGGAACCGTTCAGCTTAATGATCTCGACGGTCTGGTTGCGCTGGTTGTAAAAATAATCCTTGGCGATATTCGGGTATTTCGTCGCTACACGGATCTGCTCCTGGCTTTTTAAAAATTCTCTGGCGGATTCCGGACCGCAGACACACATCCTGCATTTTCCAAATCCGAGATCAAGCACCTCATAAATCTTACGGTGCTCTTCAATAATGGTATCCTTTCCGACAACGCCGATATCAGCCGCTCCATATTCCACGTAGGTCGGCACGTCCGGCCCCTTTGCCAGGAAAAAGTGCAGCTTTAATTCTTCATTTACAAAAATCAGCCTGCGCGTGTTGGGATCATTGATCTCTTCACAGGTAATCCCGACCTTTTCAAACAGCGAAATCGTCTGCTTTGCCAGCCGGCCTTTTGTCAGAGCAATGGTCAGATATCTCTCCTCGCCCATATGATATACTCCTTGCTGTCATTTCCCACAAAAAGAAATTCTATTTTATTAAGATACATGCAGGCACACACCTGAAATGGTTCACACCTCCACAATCAAATCGCATCCTGACGCCGTGGCATATTCCATGCATTCTTTCCGGGGGCGCTGTTCTGTGATACGGACCAGCTCAGCGTCGATTCCCTCCTGGCGCAGGGCGCGGGCGCGCTCGATCGCCTCCGGAAGCTTTTCACTTTCATACAGGATCACGTAATGCTTCCCGGGCACCTCCGGATAAATCTTCTGCCGCAGCAAAGCCGTAAGAAGCTGGTCGATCTCCGCCACAAATCCGACTGCCGGGGCATCCTTCCCAAAATGCTGCAGAAGGCCGTCATAGCGGCCGCCCTTGAGGATCGCGGCGCCGGTGCCGAATGTATAGCCGCGGAACAGGATCCCCGTATAATACATATAGCGGCTGCGCAGCCCGAGATCAAAGGAAATGTAATCCTCCGCCCCGTACAGCTTCAGGATTTCCCAGATCTCTCTCAGACGCGCGAGCGCCCTTTGCGCCTCCGGATTATCCGTCAGCGCCGCGGCGCGATCCAGAACCTCCGCCGTCCCGAACAGGCCCGGCAGCGCAGTAAAGCACTCTTTCAGGGAGCTGCTCAGATTCTTCTGTTCGAGGAGCTTCTGGGCGCCGAAGGTGTTTTTATTGGAGATCAGCTCCTTCAGCTCCTGGGTACTCTGGTCGTCCAGCCCGGCCTCCCGTACCAGAGCGTCAAAATAACCGCAGTGCCCGAGGCTGATCTGAAATTCCTTTAATCCAGAAGACTGCAGCAACTGGACCGCGAGCGCGATCACCTCCGCATCCGCATCCACGCTGTCGTCGCCGATCATCTCCCCGCCGATCTGCGTTGTCTCCTTCAGCCGCCCCTGGTAGCTGGAATTGTTGATAAATGTGTTGCCCAGGTAGGTGAGCCGGAGCGTCCGGCTGTCATTTAAAAAATATTTGGAAGCGGCGCGAGCCACAGGCGGCGTAAAGTCCGGCCGCAGAACGAGCGTGTTGCCCTCCCGGTCGAAAAATTTGTACAGCTCCCTGGAAGGGATCGTGCCGACTTCACTGCCAAATACATCAAAAAATTCAAAGGTGGGCGTTTCAATGTCCCGGTAACCATAAGATTTGATAACAGAATGCAGGCAGTCCTGCAGTGCCAGCTTCTGCTCGCATTCCTTATTATAAATATCTCTCACGCCCTCCGGCGTGTGCAAAATCTTCCACATAAGCAAATTCTCTCCTGTACGCTCGACGGCTCCTCATTCTCTCTGCCTGCGGCGCGTCCTCTTCATAATAGCAAAAACGTGATGATCGTCTTCATTATAGCAAAAACGTGATGGATGTCCAGAAAATTCTTTCAGCTCTCTCTTTGTTCCAGATCGAGCTGCAGGGCATCCAGATAAGGAACCAGAAGCCCACCGCGGGGATGAATATAGTAATTCTGGTCAAGCTCCATATAGCGGAAGCTTTTTCTTCCGCCCTCCTGGGCCCGGTTCCAGAATTTCATCATATCCCGGTAGGGAAGGTAAAAAAGCTCATTACGCTCGCTGTAAAAAAGAATCAGGAAGGAAATGCCGTCCTGTTTTTCAAATTGTGTCATAAACTCCACCTGGTGCGGGTGGATGTTCTGCAGGGCAAACGTATCCACCGTGCATTCCTTCGCGTCAAAACAGACCGGGATTCCCTGCACCACCCCGATATAATCCACCGTGCTTTTCTGTTCAAAATACGCAAGCGTAATGTGGCGCTCCTCTTTGTCTATTTTCAGCGGCGTGATCGGCGTCGGTATTTTCTGGATCAGGGCAAGATTCTTCTCCAGATAGACCTCGTTCGTCCGGTTGATCAGCTCTTCCAGCGTTGATCCGCGCAGCCCGCGCGTGTTCCAGGTAGCCATTTTCATCCTCCCTTTCGTTTTACCCGTTTAAAAGCTGTTCAAACAGCTCCGGTTCCGGCGCGGAAAAGCATCTTCCGGACAGATAAGAGAGTCTGCCGTCCACCTGCGGAAATTCCAGCCGGTACGCGTGGAGCAGCTGGGAGTGCACGCCATGGAAATGCGCGAACCTTCTGTTTAACGCCGGATCGCCATATTTGGGGTCGCCGAGTACCGGGTGTCCGATTGAGGCAAGATGGGCACGGATCTGGTGGCTCCTGCCGGTAATCAGGTGAACCTCCAGAAGGGAAAGCTCCCCCTCAGATAAAAGCACGCGGTAAGCCGTTTCAATCGGTTTTGCGTCTTCCGACGCAGACGTGCTGATGGTCACAAGATTCGTCCGCGTGTTTTTTTTAAGAAAACCGCGCAGGCAGCCGTCCCCGGACATGCTCCCACAGACAATGCAGCGATAGTGTTTCCGGACAGAACGCTCCTTGAAGAGGCGGTTGAGCGTCTGCAGGCCGACAAGGCTGACTCCTGCCGCTACAAGACCGCTCGTATTGCGGTCCAGCCGGTTGCAGATGGACGGACGCACCAGGCGCATCTGCTCCTCCGTCAGAGCTCCCGAAGAGAGCAGGTATGCCTTCAGATATTCCATCAAAGAGACGTCGTCCGCGCCCGCCTTCTGGGAGAGCATGCCGGACGGCTTGTTAAACAGGAGAATCTGCCCGTCCTGGTAGACGATCGTCGGGGGACGGACGCCTGGGACAAGTACCGGAACCTCCGGGAATGCCGGCACAGGGCTTTTCGCGGATACGCACAGGCTGTCCGCCGCTTCTGCCGGGATCCCTCCAAATTTATCCCAGGTTTCATCGGAGAGGAACAGCTTCACGAGATCGCCCGGACGGAGGATTTCCTTTCCTTCCGCCTTTTTCCCGTTCAAAGTAATATTTTTTTTGCGAAGCATTTTGTAAAGAAAGCTTTTGGGAGCCTGGCCCATATATCTGGACAGCAGCTTGTCCAGGCGCTGCCCGGATTCCTCCTGGGTTATGAAAATCTGCTTCATAATCTTATCTTCCTCAACAGGCAGGTCAGAGCGAGATCGCCAGCAGCGTCTGGTAAATCACCTCGTCCCGGCTAAGGGACGGATACCTCTCGTCCGGTGTAAAGGAGAGACCCTCCCGGTATTTTTCAGGATTTTTCGCAATTGTGGAAATCCGCTGCAGATACTGCTTCCAGTCCTTCATCACCTTGACCTGAGCCTCGGTAAAGCCATTTGCGGAGAGAATCTGACGGATATGCTTTTCCAGATAAGGAGGATCCGTATTCTGGTCCGGCGTGTAGCAGACAATCTGGTCTCCGCACACAATGGCCGCCTCCACCAGAGAGGTGTGTTCGTACGCGGTGACGACCAGCTCGTAGCCGATGGTCAGATTTCCCGCTGCATTTTTAGCCGCCTCGTACCGCTCCTGCGGCATTGGTTTTTGCAGCAGCATCATGATCAGGCCGACTGCGGATCTGCATGCGGGCAGGCAGCCCAGAATCGCAACCACGGTGAACAGGTTCAGCCGTGATTTCACCGTGAAATAACCAATCATGTAAATCCCAAGGGGCAAAAGAAACATCAGTAATGTGAGCAGAAATCTTTTCTTTTTTTCATACCGGATATAACCCCAGTTCCCTTTTGCTACTTTTTTCAAGAAACGTCATCTCCTCTTATTGTCTTATAGCAAACGACTTTCATCGTTATACCTTGCTAGTTTGCGGCTCTGTGGGAATTCCCTCTGGCACGTGGCTGCCCTTTCGGGGGATTTTTCCCGGCGCGTGACCGTTCCATACTACGTTTCGTCCCGGCGCGCGGCTGTTTTTCTACGGCCTTTGCTCCAGCACGTGACTGCTCTATTCCGCGTTTCGTCCTGGCGCGCGGCTGTTTTTCTGTAGCCTTTGCTCCAGTAGGTGATCGTTCCATATCGTGTTTTGTCCCGACGCGCGGCTTCCCATGAATGGATTTCGACCCGGCAGGCTGCTTTCCCTTCCAGGCTTTCCCGGTTTTCAAATCCGGCGCGGAGCTGGCGCCCCTGCGTGGCCGGATCAGGCACTCCTGTCCATAGCCGATCAGATCCGTCCGTCCTGCAAGCTCTAAAGCTTCCCGGACCAGCTCGTAATTTTCCGGATTGCGGTACTGGATCAGCGCCCGCTGCAGCTTTTTCCTGTGTGGATTTTTTTCCACATAGACCGGCTTCATTGTGCGCGGGTCAAGTCCGGTGTAATACATGCAGGTCGAGATCGTGGACGGAGTGGGATAAAAATCCTGGACCTGTTCCGGAGAAAAATGCAGATCGCGCAGGTAACAGGAAAGCTCCACGGCCTCCTTCATCGAACAGCCCGGATGGGAGGACATCAGGTATGGAACCAGGTACTGCTCCATCCCACAGGCCTGGTTCATCTTCTGAAAGGCCTCCGTAAACCGCTGATAGACACAGTGCTTCGGCTTGCCCATCATTTCCAACACCCGGTCCGACACATGCTCGGGGGCGACCTTCAGCTGACCGCTGATGTGGTAAGTCACCAGTTCGCGGAAAAAGGTATCCGATGAATCCGCCAACAGGTAATCAAAACGGATGCCGGAACGGATAAACACCTTTTTTACCTTCGGAAGCGCTCTCAGGCGGCGCAGAAGTGCCACATAATCACTGTGATCCGCATCCAGGTGTTTGCAGGGCTCCGGGAACAGGCACTGCCTGTTTTTGCAGACGCCATGCTCCATCTGTTTTTTGCAGGCCGGGTGGCGGAAATTCGCGGTCGGGCCGCCTACATCGTGGATGTATCCTTTAAAATCAGGCTCCTCCGTCATCTGCCGCGCCTCTTTTACGATGGAGTCATGGCTGCGCACCTGCACGATCCGCCCCTGATGAAAGGTCAGCGCACAGAAGCTGCACCCGCCAAAGCAGCCGCGGTTGCTGATGAGGCTGAATTTTACTTCATGAAGCGCCGGAACTCCGCCAAGCGCTTCGTAGGAAGGGTGGGCGGCCCGGCAATACGGAAGATCATAGATGTCGTCCATCTCCTGCGTGGTAAGCGGCTTCGAGGGAGGATTCTGTACGACATAGACCGCACCGCAGGGTTCGGCCAGTCTTTTCGACGTAAACGGATCCGTATTAAGGTATTGTGTGTAAAAGCTCTGTGCATACTTGCTTTTATCCGCCTTCATCTCTTCATAAGACGGCAAAAGCACATAGTCATAGACATCCTCCAGGTGTCTGGTCTTATAGCAGGTGCCGTCTATAAAGGTGATGTCACGGATGGAAAGCCCGGAATCCAGCGCATCCGCGATCTCCACAATCGACCGCTCCCCCATCCCGTAAGAAATCAGATCCGCACCAGAATCCATCAGAACGGAACGCTTCAGCGAGTCCGACCAGTAATCATAGTGCGCCAGGCGGCGCAGGCTGGCCTCAATCCCGCCCGCGATAATCGGCACATCCCGGTATGCCCATCGTATGAGATTGCAATAAACCACAACAGCATAATCAGGGCGTTTTCCGATCACGCCGCCCGGCGTATAAGCATCCGTGGAACGCCTTTTTTTCGAGACCGTATAATGATTCACCATGGAATCCATATTTCCGGCGCTGACCAGAAATCCAAGCCTCGGGCGGCCGAGCGCCATCACGCTCTCCTTCCGACGCCAGTCAGGCTGGGACAGGATGCCGACCGAATACCCGTGTGCCGTCAGGACGCGGCTGATGATCGCGTGCCCGAAGGACGGGTGATCGACATAGGCATCCCCGCAGACATAGACAAAATCCAGCTGTTTGATATTCCGCTCCTCCATCTCCAGAGGAGTCGTCGGAAGAAAATTCATGAAAGCCCCCCATCTGCCGCCCAGGCGGCGGAATTCGCTTTTGTACATCATAAAATTTCATAGGTGCCGTCCAGGACCTCGTCGTAGCTCCGTATGTAATAATCAGCAAGCTGCCGGATCTGGGGCTTTCGTTTTGCGGAAAAATCATCCTCCATCGCGCAGACCCGCATGCCCGCGCTTTTGCCGGCGAGAATGCCCATCGGGACATCCTCAAAGACCAGGCATTTATCCGGAGGCACGCCCAGGGCTTCTGATGCGTAAAGGTAAACGTCTGGCGACGGCTTTCCCCGGGCGACCTCGCAGGAGGTAACAATCCGGTTAAAAAACTCTTCCACATGGTTATTGGCCAGCGAAGCGCGGATCAGATCCTGGCTGTTGCTGCTCGCGATTGCGGTCGGAATCCCCTGTCTTTTCAGATACCGCAGGAAATCTTCTGCACCGGCCTTGAGCGGAACCTCGTTCGCATATTTCCAGAAAGCCATGCGGTTCCACTGCTGCTTGATTTCCTCGACGGAAAGGGGGAGGGAGAACCGATCCTTGAAATACTGCGCGGTCTCTGTAAATCCCATGCCTTCAATCGCAACGCTCAGGTCCGGCGGGGGAGCCTGTGAATATCGGCTCAGAAACTCGATATCAATATCTGTCCACATCCACATCGAATCCATCAGTGTTCCGTCCAGATCAAAAATCACTGCCTCTGTCTGTTTCAGCATTTGTATTGATGTCCTTTCATGAATATCCTGGCACAGTCCGTGGCAGGCGGCCTCTTTCCTGCGGCCGTCGCCGGAGCATGTTTTTCCTTCGGGCCGCAACGCTCAGGGATCGTAATTTTTTACTGCATCCTCCATCCAGGATAGTATTTATTTTTCAGCCTGCCTCCGGAAAGTCTACACCAGCCAAGGCCGTACCCGTCCACACAGAGGAGTACCCAGTCAGGGAGACAGCCATCCGCTTCGGCCAGGCCGGGTCCGGAGCATTCTGCCTCGGTCAGCTCCAGACTCTCGCCCTTCAGGTAGCGGATGATGCGTTCATCCTCGGCCGAAAGATCCAGAAACCGGAAAAAAAGGGGCGCGTCGGGGAGCATGGCCAGTGCCTGCGACGGCTCAAAACGCCCATTTTTCAGAGTGCCGGCCAAGAGTCCCGTGCGCAGATAGCGGAGAGAGGACGGCAGGGGCTGCGGCGGCACCAGAAGCCATTTTTCACCGAACTGTTTCCAGCGCCAACCTTTTATGCGTGCGGCCGTTTGTGACTTCCTGCATGAAAACACGGACAGAAGATCCGGAACCGATTTCGGAATCGTCCCGGTATGCGCCGCACTCTCTGCATAATACGTGTTTCCCCGGGATGATTGCCCTTTCTTTTGCAGCAGCGCCAGGAAATGTCCTTCTCCATCCACCCTGTGCGGATAGATCCGGACGCACCGGGTCAACGCCTCCGCATAAGATCCGAAACGGTCTGTCGATGCGATACCGCCGCAGAATCCATCCATCATCGGGACAGGAAGCAGCTCCAGCTCCGGATTGCGCCGCAGCGCGTCGTACACGACATCCTCATCCTCTTCCGGGGAAAACGTGCAGGTGGAGTATAGCAGCATCCCCCCAGGCTTCAGCATCCGGACGGCCGCAGAGAGGATCTCCTTTTGAAGCGGAGTGTAGCCGGACGATCCCTTTTTTTTCCAGGCAGAGATCAGACTGCCATCCTTTCGGAACATTCCTTCGCCGGAGCAGGGGGCGTCTACGAGAATTTTGTCAAAATAGCATCCGAACGACTCAAGCAGCCGCTGCGGAGTCTCCACAGTAATGCAGATATTCGGGGCACCCCAAAGTGTCAGATTTTTGAGAAGGGCTCCCGCCCGGCCTGCGCTCACATCATTTGCGACCAGAAGGCCGCCCCCTGTAAGGCGCGAGGCAAGCTCGGTAGCCTTGCCTCCCGGTGCCGCGCACAGGTCGAGGACCCGGTCATCCGGGCGCACCGGCAGCAGGGCGGCCGGGAGCATGGCGCTCGGCTCCTGGATATAGTAAAGCCCCGCAAAATAATAGGGGTGCCGGGCGACCGGCACATCCTGCTCCAGGTAAAACCCATTCTCTGTCCAGGGGATGGGGCGCAGCGGAAACGGAAGCTTCCCGGCAGCCTCCCGGGCGGAGAGCTTTCCGGTATTTACGCGGATGCCAAAATGAGGAGCTTCCTCAAAGGCGTCCCAAAATGCTTCCGCCTCCTCCTTTAGCTGTCCGTTCATGCGCGCGACGAAATCCCTGGGCAATCTCTCCATCACAGACATGTGTCCCCCGAGCCTCCCTGATCCACCGACTGCACCCGGTATCCTTCCGCGATCACATCCAGCTCCTGTGCGAAGCGCCGCAGCTGATCAATGTCATCCAGCTCATAGATCCGGTAAAACTCGTCCTGTATTTTCTGAACCTCTCTTTTTGTCGTCACCCGGTACAAATTCTGAATCGTCGTCAGAATATCGGAAACAAGGCTCGTCCGAAGGTGCGACGAAATCTGCGCGTCCATGATTTCGCTGCGAACGGTAGACATTTCATTATCCAGTGAAATGATCGCGTTCGCTACATTTGTCAGCTTCTCACTGATATGATCCGGGATGTTTTCTTTATATTTGTACTGCAGCGAATGCTCGATTGTGGACCAGAAATTCATGGCAAGCGTACGGATCTGGATCTCCACATAGAGCTTTTTAGCGCCATTTATGGTATGTACCTCATAAAGAACGATAATATGATAGCTGCGGTAGCCACTGTCCTTCATATGGCTGACATAGTCTCGCTCGCTGACGATCTCCATATCCGTCCGATGCCGGACGATCTCTGCTACCCGCTGAATGTCTTCGACAAACTGGCAGATAATACGGATACCCGCGATGTCGGTAATCCGCTCCTCGATCTCATCTGCGGCAACCTGTTTCTTCTGTGCTTTGTCCAGTATGCTGGCGACCGTTTTTACACGGCCCGTTACCTGCTCAATCGGTGAATAAAGCCCTTGCTCTCTGTATTCATGCATCAGGTGTTCAAATTTCACCACGAGCTCCCTTACCGCAAGGTCATAGGGGCTTAAAATTTCCCGCCAAAGCTGTATTTTCATATAACCATCACCTCGAAACCGGCTCCCAAAATAAAACGACTTACGCCGTTTACTATAACACACGGAAGCCAAAGTTGCAATGCCGTGCGCAAATCAAATCAGGTTTTGCGCATAGCGGAGCACCCAGTATGGATTTACACTCAACTCTTCCTCATGCTCTGTCCGGATATAAATCCCAAGATGCAGATGCACGTCAAACTGCCCTCTGGTTCCCTCAGCGCCATAGCCGGAATCTCCCATCAGCCCAAGCCGCTCTCCGGCGGACACCTCATCACCGACCGCGAAGTCGCGGGCATACGAATCCAGATGGGCATAATAAAAATATCCGCCGCGCGGGGCGCGTATCCCGATCCGGTATCCGCCCTGTTCCAGCCAGCCGATTTTCTCTACCACACCGTCTGTCATACTGACAACCGGATAAACCCCGGAGAGATTCTCAGGAGGCATCACATCGGTTCCCTCATGCCCGCGCGTACCGCCGTAGGTCCGCTCAAACATCCAGGTATTTTCAAAATAAAAGCTCCCGCCCGCGGCAGGGAAACACTGAACATCATCCCAGATGGCGGCGTACGCGACCCGAACCACCTGGAAGCCATCCCGGTTCCGGCTAAGGAAGCTCCTTCGCAGCGCGGACAGTCCGGACAGATCGGTTCTGGCTAAAAAGGAGCGGTAGCCGTCTGGATAAAATGGGTAAAGAACCGTCAGAATCTCGCCGCAGGTCATCTCCTGCGCATCCAGAGCCTTCCGAAGATCCGCCAGAGCGCCCTCCGTCAGCTGCATCCGACGGAAGGAGTCTGATTCCGTCACCTGTGCAGTAAACATTTCCGCCGCGGAATCCTGATACAGAAAAGAGGAAAACCAGGCTGTCACGGCCAGAAGAAACGCCAGGAAACAAACGTATCCGGGAGATAATTTTCGCAATCCGCCCTCCGCCTCCCCAGGACCGTCCTGGAGCTCCCTTAAAGCTGTTTCTTATAGTTTATTACACACAACCCGGAAATATTCCGGCGGTTCCCTGTTTCATATCAGGAGGGAGCTTTACATAAAATGCTGTAACAGAAAAAGCCCGGAGCGGTTCTGCAATGCGAAAAAAATGGTTCCTTCTGATTTTTCTTTTCTTCGGGTATCTGCTGCTGTTTCCACAGACGGCTCTTCTATCTGCCCAGGATGGGCTTCTGCTGTGGTACCGCCAGGTCCTTCCGATTCTATTTCCGTTTCTGTTTCTAAACACGCTGGCCATGCGCACGATCCATGCATCCGACCTGCCCGGATTGCTTATCCGGCCGCTGATGCGCGCGTTCCACTGCTCCGCTTATGGCGCATTTGTAATCCTCTCCGGCTTTTTATGCGGATTTCCCATGGGAGCCTTCCTTACAGGCGATCTTTACCGAAATGAAAAAATCAGCCGCGACGAGGCCCGGCTTCTCTTTGGTTTTGTCAATAACCTGAGCCCCGGATTTATCATCTCCTATCTGTCTGCCGGGCAGATGAAGATGCCACGCTCTGCCGGATGGTTCCTTGTCCAGATACTCGGAGCTGCGCTGCTCTGCGGCTGGCTGGATGCCCGGACTCAAAGCAGGGTGTCGTCTTTTTCGGTCGGCATAGAATCAGAATCAGAACCAGACCTGAAGGCGGGGAGCGGAAACATTTTCTCACTGATCGACGACTGTATTTATGCCGCGATGAGCAACGCTCTCCGTCTTGGCGCATATATCATGTTGTTCGCGATCCTCTCCGGCGCCGTACAGAAAATATTCCCTGTTACCTGCCCGGCCGCACTGCTGCTCGTCTCCGGCATTGAAGTAACCTCCGGAGTGCGTCTGATCGCCGAATCCGGCCTTTCCGCCTCCGCAAAATATGTCGCGGTATCCGCCCTGGGCGCCTTTGGAAGCCTCTCCGCGCTCGTGCAGAGCGCCGGGATCGCCCGGATGGATAAAGAGATGCTTTTTTATTACATAAAAAGCAGGGCGAAAATCACCCTGCTTGCAATTTTAATTTCCTCTGCGGCACTCCTTGTCCGGTTCTGATACCCTGCACGGTCTCCTTATTCTTCGTCATCCGACTGCTGCGACAACTCGGTATCGTCCGGCTGTGTATAGCTGGACTGCTCGACAGAAGGGGAGAGCTCAGAACGGTTTTTACTCACAATATCATAGCAGGACTGGACAGAATTGATGAAATTGCTGTATTTCGTACCGGCGGTGTCAATCGTATGGCTCATGATCTTTTCCAGATTGCCAAGCATGTCATCCGTGTAGCGGATTGCACTCATGCGGATGTTATTGGAATCCTCCGTCGCGCGGTCCATAATCTCCTGCGCCTGCGCATTCGTCTCTTCAATCAGCTGCCTGGACTGTTCTACGGCGATCCGCATAACCTCGCTTTCGCTGACAATTTTTTCCGCCTGCGCCTTTGCGTCAGCAATGATCGCGTCAGCCTTTGACTGAGCGTCCTCCAGGATCGCGTCCTTATTGCTGATAATCTTCTGATACCGCTTGATCTCGTCCGGGGTCTTCATCCGAAGCTCGCGAAGAAGCTCCTCCAGCTCCTCCTTATTTACAACGATCTTGGTGGAAGACAGGGGCTGAAATTTACAGCTGTCTATAAACTCCTCGATCTCCTCAATAATCTGCTCAATTCTGCTGCTTGCCATGATACTCTTCTCCTTACTTATTTATACTCCTGAATGATATGGGAAACGGCGTCAGGTCATTTCCTTTGCTGCACAAACCGCTTCGGATTTCGATTCGGTTCTTACTTCGGATTTCGCTTCGGTTCTCGCTTCTATCCTTGCGTAAACGCGATCCTTTATCTGCGGCGGCACGAAACCGGAGATATCACCTCCGTATGAGGCGACTTCCTTTACGATTGTTGAACTGATATATGCGTAATTCAGCTCGGTCACAAAAAACAGCGTGTCCACGCCCTTCTCAAGACTCCGGTTGGTCTGCGCCATCTGAAGCTCATATTCAAAGTCGGTCACAGCGCGAAGCCCGCGGACAAGAAAGGAAGCGTCGCATTTTTTACAAAACTCTACGGAAAGACCGTTAAATGCTTCCACACTCACATTGGAAATATGCGCGGTCACATCCTTTAACATATTAACACGTTCTTCGACAGAAAACAACGGTGTTTTTTCATTATTATTCAAAACGCCCACAATCAGCTCATCTGCCAGATTCGCGGCGCGCTCAATAATATCCAGATGTCCCTGTGTCACCGGGTCAAAGCTCCCGGGATAAACAGCACGTTTCATAGCAGCTCCCCTTCCGGCGGTTTCAATGTGAGAAAAACATGTTTATTGGTCTTGTATTCCTTTATGCGGAAGGCCTCGTATCCGAGCGCCGTCAGAGGACTCACGCTGGCATGCAGAGCCATTTCAACGATAAATGTGGTCTCCTCGCTGATGTAAGAAGGCTTCTGTTCCGCGATATACGCGAGAGCCCGCTCTTCAAGTCCCTTTCCATAAGGTGGATCCATAAAGACAATCTGAAACGGGGCGCTTCCGGCAAGTCGGGCAAGACCCGTCAGCACATCGCAGAAAAGAACCTCCGCACTGTCTTCCAGGCGGGTGACCGATAAATTCTTCCGGATGCAGTCCACGGCGGCCCGGTTATTTTCCACAAAGCAGGCATAGGCGGCTCCACGGCTTAATGCCTCGATACCGATGCCCCCGCTTCCCGCAAACAGATCCAGGAACCGGATTTCAAAAAGGTCATTCTGTAAAATATTAAAAAGCGTTTCTTTGATCCGATCGGTTGTCGGCCGGGTATTCTCTCCCGCAGCCGTGACAAGCGGAAGCCTCCGCGCCTTTCCGGCAATCACTCTCATCTGATTCTATATCCATCCTCACGGCACGGCCGTCAAAGTTTTTTTCCGGTGATTATTATAATTTTTTCATGCTCGCCTGTCAATACAAAACACATATTCGATTGAAAGAAAAAAAGCTGGCTATGTAAGAACCTGTCGGCCAACAGCTCTTGTATCTTGCAACTCCTGATATGCGAATCGCAGGTTCTAAAATCCTTAATGCGAAATACGGCAGACTGCCAGGGGAGTGTTTCCCTGGCAGTCTGTGTTTCCCCAGTCACGGTCTGGCCGTTTTTTAAGCACACGGCCGCGTAAGGAATTATTCCAATTTTCCGAAAGACGAACCGTGACCGGAGTCTGCATCATTGATACGGATTACATAGTCGTACCTGTCGTGCCTGTTCCGGTGCCGGACATCTGGCGTTCCTGCGCCTCGATCATCTTCTTCACCATATATCCACCAACAGATCCGTTCTGCTTGGAAGTCAGGTTGCCGTTGTAGCCGTCACTGAGCGGTACACCCAGTTCATTTGCTACTTCGAATTTAAAGCGATCCATCGCGCCCTTTGCCTCCGGTACTGCTGTCGTGTTGCCTGAACGATTAGACATACTAAACGCCTCCTTTGTTTTTAGAATCTTTTATCCTCTATAGTAATGACCGCAGCTTTTTGCTGCATTCGTAGTATATGCGCCAGACGAAGATCTAAACTGGAAATTGCTGCATAATAAATTCTGAAAACAGCCCCTTCTTTAAGCAAATTTAGGTTTTTTATTAAATTTCGCTAAAAACAAGCAAAAAAATCTTGTAATTTCAGAAAAAGTTGCTATAATGGATTGCGTAGATATGATATAAGGGGTATTTTTGAGCTCAGAAAGGTGGGTAATCTTGATGAACATCGGATTTATTGCGCATAATAACAAGAAAACACTGATCGAAAACTTTTGCCTTGCTTATAAATACATTCTCTCCAGACATCACCTGTACGCGACAGGCGGAACCGGGAGGAGGATTGAAGAAGTCACCAATCTTAAAGTCTATAAGTTCCTGCCCGGAAGTGTCGGCGGAGATAAGCAGTTTATGGATATGATCGAGCGCAACAGCATGGACATGGTAATCTTTTTCTATAATCCGATTACCGCGAGTCCGAACGATCCGGATATCTTCGCGATTTCCAGGTGCTGTGACGAGTACAATATTCCGATTGCCACGAATATCGCCACTGCAGAGTCTCTGGTACTCGGGCTCGCAAGAGGGGATCTTGACTGGAGGCTGAATATCCGCTCGGATGATATTTAGGACGCTTATCAACGTTTTTTAGCGCAAAATGGCAAAATTTCTATTCCAGTTTATCCGGGTTAGGAATTTAGGAACAATTTCCCGCGCAAATTGACAAAATCCTGGCTCCGGCTTATCCGGGTCAGGAATTTATAGTAAACGACTTTAGTCGTTTTACGATTTTTCGCAAAAAAGAAAAGACAGTCCGCGCAGAGACTTCTACACTTCTACGAGAGCTGCCTTTTCTTTATAATGCGCATACCCCGGCAAAATCGTTTGCCAGGGTATGCGGCTGTTGATGTGCGGTGTTTATTGATTCTTACAGATCTACACTGCCGGACACTTCGCCGTTGATCACGTAATAAGCCTTGTTCTCTTCCGGCTTCAGATATACGGTGATCGTCGCGATTTCGCCGACCTTATTGTTAAGCTCCTTCGTCCAGATTTCCTTGATCTGTTTGATGACAGCGTCTTTGTTGATTTCCTTGCCCGCGTACTGAAAATAAATCTCCTCCTTCAGCGGCTTTTTTGTCGCCTTCGCGACGGCTTTCTTCGCCTCAGAGGTGACTGTGTCTGCTCTCTTTGCCGCTTCCTTTGCGGCTACTTCCGCTTTCTCACCGGCTTTTTTGGTCGCTTTTTTTGCAGATTCTATCACTTCTCCCACAATTTCTTCCGAACTCTTTTTTCCTCTTGGCATTTTATTTCCTCCTGATAATTTGATTGTAAACGACGCACGTCGTTTTCGTATGCCTTAGACTGATGTTCTGTCTGAAAGGTCGTTCTGTAACACTTACTATATTTATAACTGAGTCATGAGTAATAATATAACAAATGTTAAAACAATACAAGTCGCAATTTTGACAAAATTATCGTGTGAACGCCTGCTTTTCCATATAAATCAACGATACATGCAACCAATACCATATGGAACATTGTACAAAAAGGGCACCGGAAAAGCTTTTTCCGGCATTACAGATTGTAGTTCGGATCCAGATCGCCTGATACCCGCCCCAACCGCTCATATTCCTGTTTAAGGAGCACATGCTCTGGAAGAGAAAGGGAAGGATCCTGCGCGCGGATGCGCTCCGCTGCATCATTTGCCAGCTGCAGAATATCGGCATCCTGGTAGATATCTGCCACCTGAAAATCCATCATGCCGCTCTGCCGGATTCCGAACAGGTCGCCCGGTCCGCGCAGCTTCAGATCCTGGGCGGCTATTTCAAAGCCATCATTGGAATGGTTCAGGATAGCAAGCCGTTCCCGGCTTGCCTCGCTGTTGTCTGTCTGCAGAAAGATACAGTAGGACTGCGCCGCGCCGCGCCCGACACGGCCGCGCAGCTGGTGGAGCTGGGCCAGGCCAAAGCGCTGGGCGTTTTCAATCATCATCACAGTCGCATTCGGCACATTTACGCCGACTTCGACTACTGTGGTGGAGACGAGTACCTGGATATCATTGCGCAGGAAACGATCCATAATCTGATTTTTTTCGTCCGGTTTCATCTGCCCGTGCAGACATTCGATACAAATATCTTTAGATAGGATTCCTTTCAGTGTTTCTGTATAGTCCAGGACATTCTCAGCTTCTATGAGATCACTTGCCTGCACCATCGGACAGATCACATAGGCCTGGTGCCCTTTTTTAACCTCCGATTCGATAAAAGCATAAGCTTTGGGACGGTAGCCGGGATGGACGACACAGTTTTTGACCGCGAGGCGGTTCGCCGGCATTTCATTCAGGACGGAAATATCGAGGTCTCCGTATAAAATTACTGCAAGCGTCCGTGGAATCGGTGTCGCGCTCATCACGATCGTGTGCGGCATGCTGCCCTTCCGGGCGAGCATCTCTCTCTGTCGCACGCCAAAGCGGTGCTGCTCGTCCGTGATCACCAGCGCCAGGTCATGAAAAACCGCTTTTTCCTGAATCAGTGCGTGTGTCCCAATGATAATCGAAGCCTCCCCGGATTCCATTTTGGTGTAAACAAGGCGTTTTTCGGGGGCGCTCATGGAACCGGTCAGGCAGACAGCCTCAAAGGGAAATCCAAATTCTGAAAGTAACGCGCAGATTGACTCATAGTGCTGCCTGGCCAGCACTTCTGTCGGAGCCATCAGGGCGCCCTGATATCCGTTCTCAGCCACCAGAAGAAGCGCCAGCACGGCAAGAATGGTCTTGCCGGAGCCGACGTCGCCCTGAATCAGGCGTGCCATCACCTGCTCCCCCTGTAGCTCCCGCTCCAGATCTGCCCATACTCGTTTCTGGGGGCCGGTCAGCTCATAAGGAAGCGCGGCGATCAGCCGCGCGGCAGCGCCCTTCGAGCGTATTTTGAAATGATGAACCGCCCTCTGCCGTTGCTCCCTGAGGGAGCGCAGGCGCAGCAGAAAAAAGAAAAACTCGTCAAATACCAGACGTCGCCGGGCTTTGATGAGTGTTTCACGGCTGTCCGGAAAATGCATCCGGGCGACGGCTTCCGAATAGCCGCACAGATCATAGCGAATCCGCTCACACTCCGGCAGATAGTCCTCAGCAGCCGGCACATTTGCCAGCGCCTCCCTGACCGCCCTTTGCAGCATCTTTACGGTCAGCCCTTTCGTGAGAGAATAGAGCGGCTGCCAGGACTTCATCAGAGCCTGATACTGTTCCCTTTGAAAAACAGCCGCCTGCTCAATCAGCAGGCGGGAGCCTTTTTTCTTGATTTTTCCGCGAAAGACATAGACCGTGTCTGTCCGCAGCGAGTTTTTCAGGTAAGGCATGTTGTACCAGATCAGGCTAAGCTTCTTCTCGCCGTCCGAACAAAGGGACGTAGAGATACAGCGGCCGCCATGATAGCGGTTTGCGACCGCCGACGTCAGGTAACCCTCCACTGACGCCGTCTCGCCCTCAAGAAGTGTGGAAACAGGGCGCGGTGCCTGGTATTGCTCATAGGTGCGGGGAAAATAGTGCAGCAGGTCACCCACCATCTTAATCCCCACGCTTTGAAACAGCTGGCTGGTCTTTTTGCCGATCCCCCTGATGGAATCACATGGTGAATCCAGATTCATATCATTACTCCATAAGAAAGCCTGCAGCTATACGGAATCGTTACAGATCATTCGACTGATATAATATAGTAGTAAATCGGCTGTCCGCCATAATTCAGCTCTACATCACAGTCCGGATAAAGCTCCATGATCTGATCGCAGAACGCCTCCGCTTCTTCTTTGCGCATGTCCTCGCCATAATAAATACTGATCAGCTCGGCTTCGTCCGTCATCATCTGCCGGACGGTTTCCGCGGCCACGGAATCAATCTCTTTTCCTACGGCCAGGATGGAATGGTCTCCGACGCCCATGATATCTCCTGCGGAAATCACCTTATCCTCAATGTGGGTGTCGCGCACGGCATAGGTCAGCTGTCCGGTCCGGACGCTCTCAATCTCCTGCTCCATGACCACAGCGTTTTCTTCCGGCGTCTTCTCCGGCACGTAATTAATCACGGCTGTGATTCCCTGCGGCACCGTCTTTGTCGGGATCACAAAAATATTCTTGTCCTTTGTCAGAGACTTCGCCTGGTTGGCGGCAAGGATGATATTTTTGTTGTTCGGGAGGATAAAAATATTCCTGGCGTTTACGCGTGATATCGCGTTCAGCATGTCCTCCGTGCTCGGATTCATCGTCTGTCCGCCTTCGATCAGACAGTCCACCCCGAGGCTGCGGAAAATGTCCGCAATTCCTTCGCCGATGGATACCGAAATAAACCCTGCTTCCTTCCGTTCCTGGCAATCGCCGGCAGGCGAAGAATTCTCTCCGGAAGCATCCGCGGCGTCCTCTGCCATGAAGGTTTCCTCTGCCGGGGCTTCCTTCTGGCCGTCCGCCGCCTGTTCGCCAGAAACGGCAGACGCCATCCCCGCTTCCTTCCCTGGCTCTGGATGGGCATCCGCAAGGGCGCTGCGCTCCTGGTGCTCGATCCGCATATTGTCAATCTTAATCCTGGTCAGCTGCCCCAGCTGCAGGGCGCGCTGCAGGGCAAGTCCCGGGTCGTTCGTATGGACATGCACCTTGACGAGGCCCTCGTCCGAGACGAGAACCAGAGAATCCCCGATTGATTCCAGGTAGCTTTTCAGCGTCTGCTCAACGGCAGAATTGTACTCACCATTCAGAAGGATGATAAATTCCGTGCAATATCCGAACCGGATCTCTTCGGAACAGATTTCTTCGGAACGGTTCTCTTCGGATTGGATTTCTTCGGAACGGATTTCTTCGGAACGGTTCTCTTCTTTGGCAGCAGCTCCCGCCTGAGAACCTTTAAAAGAATCCTCCTGGTCAATCCCATTGTATGCGTCAAACGCGCCCTGCAGTACCTGGACCAGCCCCTGGCCGCCGGAATCGACGACTCCCGCTTCCTTCAGAACCGGAAGCAGCTCGGGCGTCTGCTCCAGAACCTCCTTCGAACGCTCCAGTACCGCTTTCAATAAATCATAGAGAGAGATATCCGGGTTTTCCTCCAGTAATTCAGCCGCCCGCTCCGCTCCGCCTCTGGCCACAGTCAGAATCGTGCCTTCCTTCGGCTTCATCACGGCCTTGTATGCCGTCTCGACCGCTTTCTGATATGCGGCGGTCAGGATCACCGGAGTGATCTCCTGCTCCGTGCGGATCACCTTCGTAAAGCCCCGGAGCAGCTGTGAAAGAATCACGCCTGAATTTCCCCTGGCGCCGCGCAGGGAGCCGGAGGAAACCGCCCTCGCGAAGGACTCCATCGTAAGTGGATCCAGCGCGGAAACCTCCTTCACCGCGGACATAATGGTAAGTGTCATGTTGGTACCCGTATCTCCGTCAGGAACCGGAAAAACATTCAGCTCATTGATCCACTCTTTTTTCCTCTCAAGATTCCTGGCCCCGGCCAAAAACATCCTGGCACAGAGGGTCACATCAATAACGGAGCAATGCGCTGCAGAATTGCTCCCGGTACCTTCCGCAGTCTGTTCTTCTATCGGGGGTGTTTGCATCATCGCATTCGTATTCATGATCAGAATCCTCCATCAGTCAATAACTCGTACGCCTTCTACGTACATATTGATTTTCTCAACCTCCATACCGGTGAATTCTTCCACACGATACTTTACGCTGCTAAACAGATTATCCGCGACCGCTGATATGCTGACTCCATAGGAAACAATCACGTGAAAGTCTATCGTGATCCGGTTATCCTCAATCCTCACGCTCAGGCCGCGCTCCAGGCTGTCCTTTTTCAGCAGCCGCACCAGACCGTCTTTCATATTTACAATGGCCATTCCGACGATGCCGAAACACTCGACGGCCACGCTGCCCGCGTAGGTGGCTATAACGTTCGTATCAATTACGATGGAACCCAGCTCGTTGCTCATGCGTCCCTTCATAGGCGGGAACCTCCTTCAGTATTCCTTTTTTTCTCTCTATTCTACCAGAAAAGCGGCTAAATGCAAATATCTTTTTACATGATTTTTTGCAGGGTTGTTTCATGAAGAAATTTTAAAATTGAAAAAACGTAGATTTTATCGGG
>JAJQBS010000028.1 GCA_021203145.1 Lachnospiraceae bacterium
TGTTGATGATCTGTTTAAATTCCTTTGGCCAGTCCTTTTTCAGCGTGGCTTCCAGAACGCCGCCGAGCAGCCCGTGATGCTCTCCGAACGCTTCAATCAGGCCGTCCGGCCTTGCAATCTCCCACGCAAGCAGCATCTGCTCTTTCGCTTTCTCCGATTCTTTCAGTGCCACGTAATCCATAACGGCTACCAGCCGGAGGTATATGGTGGGAATCGGGTAAACCGGCTGCTGGAGGGCCAGCGCCATTTCCACATTTCCGATGCTCCGTTCATACTTCCCCTGCAGGTAGGTGTAATGCGCCTGTACATAACAGGAGAAAAAGCGCAGGCCGGGCGGCAGAAGCATAAGGTTCGCCGGTTCAAACGCAAGGTCACTCTTCAATGGAAGATGAAGCAGCACAGCTGCAGTGGCGGAGACAAAGGCGGACATGGCTTTTAGTTCTCTTGGCGCGCCGACATCATTATTGACATCAGTGAAGGTCTTTTCCATTTCAGACAGCGCATGTCAGGCGAGGCGGATATTGTCCGTCGCAAGGTTCGCATAGGCATAGACAAGGCAGGCGGACAGGCGGAGCACCGTGTCTTCGCTTGCCAGATATGGTTCCATCCCCTTCGCGGCTTCCTCCGGATGGCCGCTGAAATAATAATACTCACCCATGGCGATGTCGCGTTCTTTTGCGTCCTTTATTGCCTGGACAGCTTCAAGGCAGTGGCCGGGGAGAAAGGAACTGTTAATTAACGGAAGAAGGATATTGTGCTTCGTATCCGGCGGAGAGTCGTTTCCTTCTTCTCCTGTATTTGCGGTTACTCGCAGATCGTTTGTTTCCATAGTGATGATCCAATCTATTTTATGGTGGCAACATAGTGCTAAGATGAAAAATGCAGAACGATGGTCATCGTTTTTCTGATTCTAGTCCAGATTACGCACGGCTTGTTTTACCGGCAGCAAAAAGGACGGCGCCACAGACAGCTCGTCGCTCCCCATTTCCAGAAAGGTTTGTGTTAATGTGGTGTCCGTAGCGAGCTCACCGCAGATGCCGACCCAGGCGCCGCCCTTGTGGCCGTTCTCGATCACGGTCTGGATGGCCCGCAGCACTGCGGGGTGATGGGAGTCATAGATGCCCTCCAGCCTGGGGTTCTGCCGGTCGATCGCGAGCATGTACTGAGTCAGGTCGTTGGTGCCGATGCTGAAAAAATCGACCTCCCGGGCCAGCTCTTCACTGATCCAGACGGCTGCGGGCGTCTCGATCATAATTCCAATCTCTACATCTTTATAAGGGATTGCCTCCCTGTGCAGCCGGGCTTTTTCCTCCTCCAGGATGCGTTTGCACTCCTGCACCTCCTGTACGGAGATGATCATGGGGAACATGATGGAAATGTTTCCGAAGGCGCTTGCACGCAGCAGGGCGCGCAGCTGCGTGCGGAAAATATCCTGCCGGTCCAGGCAGATGCGGATCGCACGGTAGCCCATGGCCGGGTTGTCTTCCCTTTCCAGGTGAAAATAGTCCGCCTGCTTGTCCGCTCCGATGTCCATTGTGCGGATAATCACCTTTTTGCCGCCCATCTTTTGGGCGGCCGTTTTGTAGGCTGTAAACTGTGCTTCTTCGGTCGGGTAGTCTTCGGATTCCAGATAAAGGAATTCGCTCCGGAACAGGCCGATCCCCTCGCCGTCGTTTTCCAGTACCTGCGCGATGTCGGAGACGCTGCCGATGTTGGCATACAGATGAATTTTCCGCCCGCTTTTTGTGACTGTCTCCTTTCCGCGGAGCTTCTGCAAAAGCTGCTGCTTTTCCTCATCCTCCTGCATCTTTGCGGTCATCTGCTCCAGGGTTTCCAGGTTCGGGTCGAGAATCACGGTGCCGGTATGACCGTCGATGATCGCTGTTTTGCCCGCCCAGGTATCCTGAATGTCGACGCCGATTACAGCGGGGATCCTCATCGTGCGCGCGAGGATGGCTGTGTGGGAGTTGGTCGAGCCGCGGCGGGTCACAAAGGCCAGGATTTTGGATTTATCCATCTGGACGGTTTCACTGGGCGTCAGATCATCTGCTATCAGAATGACTGGCTCTGTCAGGGCGCGCAGATCCGTGCCGCGCGTATCTGTAGCACACACGTCTCTCCTGTGCATATCCGTACCGCACACATCTGCATCGCGCATATCTGTCCCACATACATCTGTCCTTTGAGTACCCGTTTCGCATACATATGTCTCGTGCAGATCCACCCTGTGCGTGTCTGTATCGCATACACCCGCCCCATGCGTATCCGAAGCTTGCATATTCGTCCCGAGTGCATCCATCCCTGGCGTATCTGTCCCGGGGATATCCTTCCGGGTACCGCTAAGCACCGTGATAAGCCTCTCGGAAATATCCTTTACGTCGGCGGCGCGTGCCTGCATGTAGGCATCGTCCATCTGCGCAAACATCCCGGCAAAAGTTTCTCCCGTTGCTGCAACCGCATATTCTGCATTTACTCCTTCCGTCTGAATGATATTGCAGACAGACCCCCGATAATTTTCGTCCCCCATCATCATTTTATGGAACTGGAAGATGGCTGCCTCGTCTTTGCCGGCTTCTTCCTCTGCTTTCTGATAAATCATGTCCAGCTGGGAGAACGCGGTCTTAATTGCGATGTGAAAGCGGACAATTTCCGCTTCTGTGTCTTCAATATGCCTTTTTTGTACAGGCGTTTTCTTTTTATGGTAAAGAAATACAGTTCCGATGGCGATTTTAGGATAAATGGTTTTTCCCTGATATTGTTCCATGAGACAAGCCTCTTTCTGTCTGTCTGAAATATTGGCGAGAAAATAGCTTCCTCTTTCAGTTTGCCCTGACCCGGATAAACCGGGGCCGAAATTTTGCCATTTTGCGCAAAAATCGTTTTTAAGCTCCTAACGATAATACAGCGGGTTATTCCATGCCTGATAATTTCACGTCTGATATTTCCTGCAGTCTGTGGCTGACCACTTTTGGAACCAGATCATAGATCACATCGGCTTCTGCCGCCTGAGTGCCGCTGCACATCACGTTTGCCGCGCCGGCTGCCATAGAAAGGGAAATGGTGTCGTCAAGAGACAACCCTCGTTCTTCAGCAACTGCGAGAGCGGCGACGACACTGTCTCCGGCACCCACAGTGCTTTCGACCGGCACCTTCAGCCCTTCCGCATAAATGGTCTCCTCTGCCGTTACATAGAGTGCTCCGGCGCTTCCCATGGATACGACAATCTTCTGAATCTGGTATTGCCTCATCAGATCTTGCGCGGCTGCGGCAAGCTCCCCGGGGGATTTTGGCGTCCTGCCGATCAGCTCGGAGAGCTCACGGTCATTTGGCTTGATCAGATAAGGGGCGGCTGCAAGTCCCATTTTCAGCGGCTCCCTTTCGGCGTCGAGAAAAATCTTCGCGCCCCTTTCTGAGAGGGATTTTGTCCAAAGATAATAGATGTCGGTCGGAGAACCCTGCGGCATACTCCCGGAGAGAACTACGATGTCGCCCGGCAGGATCCGTTTGAGCAGGCGCTGCAGCAGGCTGTCCAGGATTTCTCCGGAGATGGCGAGGCCAGGTTCATTGATATCCGTGGTGGTATGCGCTGTCGGATCAATGATCTTCAGGTTCGTGCGTGTCTCGCCGTCCGCGAAGATAAAATCTGTTTCCAGCCCCATTCTGGTAAGAGCAGTCTGAATCGACCGCCCGGTATGGCCGCCAAGAATGCCCATGGCAATGCTTTTGCCCCCGAGCTTCTGAATAACCTTGGAAACATTGATTCCTTTTCCGCCCGGATCCGTCCGCATCCGCAGGATGCGGTTCACGGCGTTTACCTTCAGGGAAGGTATCTCAACCGTCTTGTCGAGCGCCGGGTTTAGGGTTACCGTGAAAATCATTGCAGCTTCTCCTGTTTTGAAACAAAGTAAAGGGACTTACGTCGCTTGCTTTTATCTGAAATGATCATTTCCGAAAAGGAGATACCACAGGATTTTCTAAAAAGCAAGCACTTTTTACAAAAATGCGTTAAAAAAATTGCGCTAAGAAAAATACAATTTAGCATGACTTGTTATTTTGGATGGTGCATGGTAAAATCGCAGTGAAAAAATCAGTAAATACGAGAAAAGAAAGGGCGATTGAATAACATGACGGAATCTGCGAAAACTCTTTTAAAACATATCATGGTTGTGTTATTGCTGTTTGTGGGAGTAATTCTGATTTACCTTACCGTCTGCTCCGGGCAGTCAGGCGGTGCAGAGCATCAGTCCGCGGCATATGCTACGATTTTTTCGATTGTGCCGCCGCTCCTTGCAATCGTGCTGGTGCTGATCACGAAAGAGGTGTACAGCTCACTCCTTGCCGGTATCATCGTGGGCGCGCTGCTCTACGCGAATGGCAATCTGAAGCTTGCTCTGGAAACCATGCTGTATGATGAAACCGGAGGCCTGGTTACGAATGTAGCGACTATCGGACACTCCGGCGTGCTGATTTTCTGCGGCATGCTGTTTATGCTCGTCTACATACTGAACCAGTCAGGCAGCGCCGAGGCCTTTGGCAAGTGGGCAAGCGCACATGTAAAAACCAGAATGGGCGCACAGCTGGCGACGATTCTGCTGGGACTGCTCATTTTTGTGGACGATGGCTTCAACTGTATGACGGTAGGATCGGTCATGCGCCCGCTCACGGACAGGGAACAGATTTCCAGGGCGAAGCTGGCCTACATCATTGATTCTACGGCGGCGCCCATCTGCATCATCGCGCCCATCTCCAGTTGGGCGGCGGCGGTGACGACCTCGGTGCCCGAAGAAATGGGAATCAATGGCTTTACGATGTTTATCCGCCTGATTCCGCTGAACCTGTATCCGCTGGTGACTCTGCTGATGCTGTTTCTCGTCGTCATTTTCCGGCTGGATTACGGTCCGATGGCAAAATACGAGGCGAACGCCGAAAAGGGCGATCTGTTCACGGTTCCGACCGGAAACGAGGAGGCTGCGCCGAAAACTGACGGAAATGGCAGGGTCAGCAACACGGTTTTGCCGCTGTTGGTGCTCATCGGATTTGCCATTTGGGGGATGCTCGATACCGGCGGATTCTTTCAGGGGGCGGGCCTGATGGAGGCCTTTGCGGACTGTGACGCGGTAAAAGCTCTGGTAACAGCCGCTTTTGTAGCATTGCTGTTTACGTTTGCACTCTATATGCTGCGCGGCGTGATGGACTTTCGCGCGTTTATGGAATGCATTCCGAACGGTCTGAAGACGATGTGCGGCCCGATGATCATCCTGATCCTG
Organism: Lachnospiraceae bacterium; assembly: GCA_021203145.1. Taxonomy (GTDB): domain Bacteria; phylum Bacillota; class Clostridia; order Lachnospirales; family Lachnospiraceae; genus Choladousia. The sequence goes on from JAJQBS010000028.1 coordinate 5,268, forward strand.
GCCTGGAATCTCTCCGGAATCACGCAGCTTCTGGGGATTGCTACCTACATCCATGATCTGGTGGAGGCCTCCGCAGGCGCGTTCTGGATGTTCCTTCCATTTATCATCTTCCTGATTTCCGTCGGGCTCTCCTTCGCGTCGGGCACCAGCTGGGGAACGTTTACAATTCTGATCCCCATTATCTGCACTGTGTTTGAGAGCAACGAAACCATGCTCATGATTTCCATGGCTGCCTGTCTCTCCGGGTCGGTCTGCGGAGACCATTGCTCCCCGATTTCCGATACGACCATCATGTCGTCCGCCGGAGCCGGCTGCGACCACATCAGTCATGTCGTCACACAGCTGCCCTACGCCCTGACCGTGGCAGGCGTCAGCGCGGTGGGATTTCTTCTGGCAGGCATCCTCGGCGCAAATGCGGGGACCGGCGCGGCGCTGGCGGCGACACCGGTTGCGTTTGTGCTGCTGATTCTGGTGTTGCTGGGGATCCGGAGGTTCGTCCTTCGCGAAGCGAACTAAAAATGGACGAACCGACTTGCCGCTCGCCGGGTGGCATCCCACGCTCCGCATGGGATATCCGCCGGTGCTGCCTGCCAGTGGCAGGCGTTTAGCACCGACCGGAGCGGTAGCGGAGACGCAGTGAGGGGGCATTTCCCGGCAGGAATATAAGGGAGAAGAGGCATCCATGTGAATTGACAAAAAGAAGTTTATGCCTACAACCAGCATAAATACTTCACGACATTCGTCGAGATTAAGATCCGACAATCATCGGAAAAATATCTTAACAATCATCGGAAAAATATTTCAACAATCATCGGAAAACTGTTGATTTTTTATTACAGGATGGATATACTAATAGAAACAGCAGAAAGGGGTGGTTTTATTGAAACAATATCTTCATCGCATTGCTGATTCAATTTTGAATCGTAAATTGGAGGGAAAAGGAGCAGTTCTTATTGAAGGCCCCAAGTGGTGCGGGAAAACGACAACTGCTGAGCAGCTTGCAAAAAGCATTCTCTATATGGACGATCCGGAGAAAAAAGATCAGAATATCACAATGTCTCAGTTAAATCCCAAACGTCTTCTTTCCGGGTTAACACCTCGCCTTATTGATGAATGGCAGCTGGCTCCAAAACTATGGGATGCTATACGATATGAAGTAGATCACAGAGGAGAATTGGGACAATTCATCCTGACCGGCTCTGCCATACCAGCGGATACCAGGGAAATCACACACTCAGGAACCGGACGGTTCACCTGGCTGACTATGCGGCCTATGAGCTTGTATGAGTCTGGCGATTCTACCGGGGATGTAAGTCTCAAATCCTTATTTGACGGGAATACAGAAATTGACGGGGTATCTCACATAAATCTGGAGCGCCTGGCTTTTCTCACCTGTCGGGGAGGATGGCCTCAGTCAGTCCCTATGCGGGAGGAAATTGCCCTGGAGCAGGCCTTTGACTATTATGATGCGGTAGTTCATTCCGACATCAACCGGGCAGATAATGTACAAAAGAATCCCGAACGGGTCAGGCTGCTCATGCGTTCCTATGCCCGTCATCAGGGAGGTCAGGCTCCAAATACCGTCATTGCACAGGATATGGCAGCTAACGAAGAAAGGGGTGCTGATCCGGAAACAGTTGCCTCTTATATTAATGCCTTGAAAAAAATTTTTGTCGTGGAAGATATGCCTGCCTGGAACCCCAATATTCGTTCTAAAACTGCCATTCGCTCTTCCGATACCCGTTATTATATTGATTCTTCTATAGCAGCGGCTGCCCTGGGGATCGGGCCAAATGATCTCATGGGTGACCTGAAAACCTTTGGCTTTTTGTTTGAAACTCTTTGTGTCCGGGATCTCCGGGTTTTTGCGGATGCTCTGAATGGTAATGTCTATCACTATCGGGATCGAGATGGTCAGGAAGTGGATGCTGTCATTCATCTGAGAAATGGAAGCTATGGGCTGGTTGAAATCAAACTGGGTGGAGATAAACTAATCGAGGAAGGTGCCAAAAGTCTGAAAGCTATGGCAGCCAAGGTGGATACCGATAAGATGAAAACGCCATCATTTTCTATGGTACTCACTGGCACAGGAGACTATGCCTACCGTCGGCCCGACGGCGTATATGTGGTACCTGTTGGATGCCTGAAAGATTAATAGAGTTTTTACGGACAGAATCATAGCTTCTCATCTGCTGCATACCGCAGTGTGGAGGCATTTTCCCAGTGTAAGAGGGCGGCTGCATGATTTTCCGAACTCATCAGGAAAATCAGCCAAAATCACTGTATCCCACCCGCTTTTTGTGCTATACTGTCACAATCAATAAGAAGACAGGATTGTTGGCGATGTAAGGAAAGGAAAACCGTATATGCGCAGAACATTTCATGTGACAGGCCTATGTACGTCTGAGAGAAATTATATGGTAAATACAGGTGAGCGGATTGAGCGGATCATCGAAGAGTATATTATTCCAGGGAAGTATTTTACCATAAACCGTGCCAGACAGTATGGGAAAACAACGACGCTGTATCTGCTTGAGCAGAGCCTGAAGAAGCGGTTTCTGGTACTGCGCCTGAGCTTTGAATACTCGGATGAGTATTTTGCGTCCGCCGGGACGTTTGCGGAGGGGCTGGTGCTGGACATTTCGGACCGCCTGAGCAGTCTTAAGATGGAGGATGATATCATACGAGATTGGGAAAAGCCGGTTTCCGGGCGATTTCCGATGCGGGATCTGGGGAAAAGAATTACAGAATTGTGTAAAAACTGTGAGAAAAAGGTGGTTCTGATGATCGATGAGGTGGATAAAAGCTCGGACAATCAGATCTTCCTTTCTTTTCTGGGGATGCTGTGGGCGAAATATCTGGATCAGCTGGCAGGGACAGACACAACCTTTTGGTCTGTGATTCTGGCAGGCGTTTACGATATTAAAAACTTAAAACAGAAAATTCATCCTGGGGAGGAATCGAAATATAATTCTCCCTGGTATGTCCCGATTCGCAAAGCGAATCGAGGACGTAGGCCCGCCCTTCCCTCGCCGGGTGGCATCCCACCCTCTGGGTGGGATATGCGCCGAAGGCGAACTATAATGGCGGGCTCTCCCTGGAACATCGCGGCAGACTTCACGGTGGATATGGGATTTTCGCCTGAAGATATTGCTTCCATGCTCCGGCAATATGGAACACGGGGATGAATGTGGAGGAAACCAGTAAGCTTTTATATGATTACACATCAGGCTATCCGTTTCTCGTATCCAGATTATGCCAGATTCTGGCCGGGGCGGTAAAGGAGGACAGCACAGGACAGCAACGTAAGAAAGCATGGTCTAAGGAAGCGTTTCAGGGAGCAGTGCGGGAGATTTTAAAGAGGCCTAATACACTGTTTGATGATATGAGCAAGAAGCTGTCTGACTACCCCAGACTGAAAGAAATGATTTACAGTATTCTGCTTCAGGGCAGAAAGTATTCTTATGAGAACGAAAACGAGATCATCCGCATTGGTGAAATGTTTGGCTTCCTGAAAGAAAGAGAAGGGGCAGTCAGTGTTTCCAATCGGATTTTTGAGATGAAGCTGTATAATCTTTTCCTTTCCGAAGAAGAAACAGACACGAAAATGTTTACTGCCGCTGATACGGAAAAGAATCAGTTTATTCGCGGAGGCCATCTTCAGATGGAGCTGGTGCTGCAAAAATTCTGTGAGTATTTTGAGGAACTTTATGCTGACGCGGATGACCGGTTTGTTGAGGATAATGGAAGGCGTATTTTCCTGGTGTTTTTAAAACCGATTATTAACGGCAGCGGGAATTATTACATTGAATCCAGGACGCGGAATATGAAACGGACGGATGTAATTATCGATTACAGGGGTGTTCAGGAGGTCCTGGAAATGAAAATCTGGCATGGCGAGGAGTATAATCGCCGCGGCGAGAACCAGCTGCTTGAGTATATGGAATATTACCATCTGGATAAGGGATATCTGCTCAGCTTTAATTTCAACAAAAAGAAGTAGATCGGGATGAAGAGAATCGTTATAGACAACAGGGTACTGGTTGAGGCAGTGGTATGAGACTGGCTGCGGTGCATGGAGAAACATGTGGAAAACCGTTATTTCGGGGAACTGAGAGCAATTAGAAACCGTTATTTTTCCTCTCCCCATGCCCCAAAAACAGTTTTGCCCGGAACTGATTCGTCGGTGTCAGATGATATATCTCAGCATTATTCAAATGTACCGTATCAATTGACTCGTTTTCATATGCACGTCTTGGTAATCAGCACGATATGGATGTCTTTTGAGGTCGCAATTTGCGGCCTCAAGCATTATCAGAACTATCAGACGAATCTGTATTATCTGTCAGATTCAGACGATTATATAGGATCTTACTTTCCTGCGATGAAATATGTAAACGTTCTTTTTTCAGAATAGTACGTGTACGCTGATTGCATTCATAATCACGCTCACCCTTGATGAACGCAG